>CAZTNB010000265.1:0-3461 GCA_964614825.1 uncultured Gammaproteobacteria bacterium | reverse complement strand
CGGTGTTCCAGGCCCAGGAGCGCTGGCTGGGCGCGGATGGCGACGCGCGGCGCGGCCATGACGGACCGATGGCGGTTTCGCCCAACCGCAACGCGCGCCGCTCGGCCCATGCCTTCGTCGAGGCGGCGCGCGCCAGCGGCCTCGGCGCGCAGCCGCACTACAACGGCCGCGCCTACCAGGGTGCGTGGGTGTGCGAGCTCGCGCACCGCGACGGCCGGCGCTACAGCTGCTACGACGCCTACCTCAAGCCCGCGCTCGGCAGGACCAACCTCGAGGTGCTGACCGACGCGCACGCGGCCGGGATCGTGGTCGCGGACGGGCGCGCCACCGGCCTGCGCGTGCGCCGCGGCGGGACCGAACAGTCGATCCAGGCCGGCGCGGTGGTGCTCGCGGCCGGGGCCTTCGGCTCGCCGCAACTGCTGATGCTGTCGGGCATCGGGCCGGCCGCGGAACTGGCGCGGCTCGGGATCGCGCCGGTGCTCGACGCGCCCGAGGTGGGCGCCAACCTGCAGGACCATCCGGTGGCCGGAATCGCCTTCAACACGCACGGATCGGACACCCTGTTGCGCGCGGAATCGATGCCCAGCCTCTTCAGCTACCTGCTGCGCAAGCGCGGCATGCTGGCCTCGAACGGCGTCGAGGCCTTCGCCTTCACCCAGGTCGAGCCGGGCCCGGCGTCGGCGCCGGACCTCGAACTCATCTTCCTGCCCTTCGAGCGCCGCAACCACTTCCTGGAGCCGCCACGGGTGCACGCGTTCACCATCGGCAGCGCGGTGGTGGCGCCGCGCTCGCGCGGCCGGCTCACGCTGCGCAGCGCCGATCCGCTGGCCGCGCCCGCGATCGACTTCGGCCTGCTGACCGATGCCGACGGCATCGACCGCAGGGTCCTGCTCGCCGGCGCGCGCCTGGCGCGCCGCATCGCCGCGACCGCGCCGCTGGCGGCGCACAACGCGGGCGAGCTGCGTCCCGGTGCGGCCGCGCAGTCCGACGCGGCCCTGCTCGAGCACCTCCATGCCGACCTGCAGACGGTCTACCACCCGAGCAGCACCTGCCGCATGGGCGCCGATGCGCGGGCAGTCGTCGACGCGCGCCTGCGCGTGCGCGGCATCGACGGCCTGTGGGTGGCCGATGCCTCGGTGATGCCCACGGTGCCGCGCGGCCATCCCAACGCGGTGGTGGCCATGATCGGCCAGCGCGCCGCCGGCTGGATCGACGCCGCGGTGCGCTGATCGCCGCCGGGCGGTCGCGCCCGCGCCGCGTGGTCGACGGGCCTGCCGCGACCTTGCCGGCGTCAGCGCGACGGCGCCGTGGTCAGGTCGCCCTTCTCGCGCTCCTCGGCCGGCAGGGCGCCGTGCACGATGAACCAGATGTTCTCGGCGATGTTGGTGGCGTGGTCGCCGATGCGCTCGAGGTTCTTGGCGATGAACATCACGTGGATCGACGAGGAGATGCTGCGCGGATCCTCGGCCATGTAGGTGAGCAGTTCGCGGAACAGCGCGGTGTAGAGGCGATCGAGCTCGGCGTCGCGCGCGCGCACCTGCGCCGCGCGCGCGGCGTCGCGCTGCTGGTACGCCACCAGCACGTCGCGCAGCATCTCGCCGGCGATGCGCGCCAGCGCGGCGAGTCCGTGCACCGTGCCGATGACCGGCGACTCGTTGAGCGCGATCGAGCGCTTGGCCGCGTTGGCGGCGTAGTCGCCGATGCGCTCGATGTCGGAGGCGATGCGCAGCGCGGCCATGACCTCGCGCAGGTCGCGCGCCATCGGTTGGCGCAGGGCCAGCAGGCGCACCACGTCCTGGCCGACCTCGTGCTCGAGCGAGTCGATCGCGACGTCGTTCTCGATCACGCGCCGCGCGGCCTGCGAGTCGCGCCGCTGCAGCACGTCCATCGCGCCGGTGAGCTGCGACACGGCGATCTCGCCCATGCGGACGATCTCGCCGGTGAGGCGATGCAGCTCGTCGTCGTACTGCTTGACGATGTGGTCGTGGGTCTCTGGCATGGGTTCCTCAGCCGAAGCGGCCGGTGATGTAGTCCTCGGTCTGCTGCTTGTCGGGATTGGTGAACATCTTCCCGGTCTCGCCATGCTCGACCAGCTCGCCCAGGTACATGAAGCCGGTGAAGTCGGAGCAGCGCGCGGCCTGCTGCATGTTGTGGGTGACGATGACGATGGTGTAGTCCTGCTTGAGCTCGGCCACCAGCTGCTCGATCTTGCCGGTCGCGATCGGGTCCAGCGCCGAGGTGGGCTCGTCGAGCAGTATCACCTCGGGGCGCAGCGCGATCGCGCGCGCGATGCACAGGCGCTGCTGCTGGCCGCCGGACAGCCCCAGGGCGCTCTGCCTGAGCTTGTCCTTGACCTCGGTCCACAGCGCGCTCTGGGTGAGGGCGGCCTCGACCCGCTCGTCCATCTGCGCGCGCGACAGCGATTCGTGGTGGCGGATCGCGTAGGCCACGTTCTCGTAGATCGACATCGGGAACGGCACCGGCTTCTGGAACACCATGCCGACCTTGCTGCGCAGGCGCCCGAGCGGGTAGCCCGGCGCCAGGATGTTCTCGCCGTCGAGCAGCACCTCGCCGTCGGCGACCTGCCTGGGGTAGATGGCGTAGATGCGGTTGAACACGCGCAGCAGCGTCGACTTGCCGCAGCCCGAGGGACCGATCAGGGCCGTGACCCGGCGTTCCGGGATCTCGATGCTGACGTCGCGCAGGGCCTGCGTGGCTCCATAACGGAAGCCGACCTTGCGCGCGACGATCTTGCTGCGCCGCGGCTCGGCCGAGCCCTGCGCGCCCGGGCGGGCGTTCACAGCGAGGCGTAGGTCATTCATGGGTGATCCGGTTGCGCAGGAGTATCAGTCTCGCGGCCACGCCCAGCACGAGCACGAACAGGGTGAGGACGAAGGCACCGGCCCAGGCCAGCGCCTGCCACGACTCGTAGGGGCTGGCGGCGTACTGGAAGATCACCACCGGCACGTTCGACATGGGCTGGGTCGGGTCCAGGCTCCAGTACTGGCTGCTGAAGGCGGTGAACAGCAGCGGCGCGGTCTCGCCGCTGATCCGCGCCAGCGCCAGCAGCACGCCGGTGACGATGCCGCCCATCGCGCCGCGGTAGAGGATCTGAACCGTGACCTTCCACTGCGGGATCCCCAGCGACAGCGCCGCCTCGCGCATCTGGCTCGGCACCAGGCGCAGCATGTCGTCGGTGGTGCGCACCACCACCGGCAGCACGATGAAGGCCAGGGCGATGGAGCCGGCGAGCGCCGAGAACTGGCCCGTGGTCGCCACCACCAGCGTGTAGACGAACAGCAGGATGTCGTTGACGAAGCGGATGACGTGGCCGATCTTGCGCGCGTTGGCGTACTCCGACAGGTAGGTGCCCGCCGCCACCCCGACCGGGGTGCCGAAGGCGATCGCCATCAGGCACATCATCGCGCTGCCGACGAAGGCGTTGAGCAGGCCGCCCTCGC
>CAZTNB010000264.1:0-3488 GCA_964614825.1 uncultured Gammaproteobacteria bacterium | reverse complement strand
GCCTGCAACTGGGCCTGGATCTCCCTGATCGCGGCCTCGAGCTGGCTGTCCTCGCCGCGATTGAAGGCGACCGGATCGAGCGCGACCTCGATGTCGGGCGCCACGCCCTCGTTCTCGACCGCCCATTGGCCCTCGGGAGTGAAGAAACGGAAGAAAGGCACGGTCATCACGCCGCCGTCGACGAAGGGCGGATTGACGTAGATGCCGATCAGTCCTCCCCAGGTGCGGGTGCCGATCAGCTTGCCGAGGCGCTCGCGGCGGAAGGCATACGGCAGGAAATCGCCGCCGGAGCCGGCGTACTGGTCGATCAGCATCACCTTCGGACCGTGCACCGCGCCACCGGGCGTCTCGAAGATCGCGCCCTGCCGGTCGAGCCAGCCGGCGAGGCGACTGGCGCCGAGCACGTCGGTGACGTAGTTCGCGGCCTGGCCGCCGCCATTGGCGCGCTCGTCGATGATCAGCGCCTGCTTGTCGACCTGGGCGTAGAACATGCGGTTGAAGAACCGGTAGCCCTCGGTCGTCGTGTTCGGCAGGTACACGTAGCCGACACGACCGCCGGTGGCGGCCTCGACGCGCGCGCGGCGCGTCTCGACCCAGTCCCACAGGCGCAGCGCCCCCTCGTTGGCGACCGGTTCCACCACGACGTTGCGCCGGTCCTTGCCGCTGGCGTCCGCGGCCACGGCCAGCGTGGTCTGCAATCCCGCGGTGCCGGCCAGCCGCGCGTGGATGTCCTCGGCGGCCGTGACCTCGTTGCCGTTGACGGCGAGGATGAAGTCGCCGGCGGACACCTTGAGCCCGGGGCGGCGCAGGGGCGCGGGATTGAACGGGTCCCAGTTCGCGCCGCCGAGGATGCGCGCGATGCGCCAGCGGCCGTCCTGCGCCCGCAGGTCGGCGCCGAGCAGGCCCACCGCGGCCTCGCCCTCGGCTGGCGGCAGGTTGCCGCCGAACACGAAGTTGTGGCCGACGCGCAGCTCGGCGATCAGTTCCACGATGAGGTCGTTGAGGTCGGCGCGGCGGCCGACGTGCTCCACCAGCGGCCGGTAGCGCGCCGCGGTCGCGTTCCAGTCGACGCCATGCAGGTTCGGGGCGTAGAAGAACGCGCGCTGCATCCGCACGGCGTCGTCGAAGATCTGGCGCCATTCGCGCCGCGGATCGACGTGCACGCGCACGCCGGAAAGGTCCACGGGCTCCAGCTTCGTCTCGCCATCCTCGAGCTTGCCGGCGAGCAGCTTGCCCTTGCCGTCCTTCGCCAGCAGGTGCTCGCCGTCGGCCGACAGCCTGAAGGAAGCGATGCCCGGCGCGACGTCGCCGGCCTCGCGCTTCTCGAAGTCGTAGCGGCGCAGGCGGTTGCCGGCCTCCTCGGGCTCGTCCTGCGGCGTGGCGCTGGCGCCGGGCTGCACGGCGTCGACGAACAACAGGTCGCCGTCCTTGGCCACCGCGAGGTTGCGGTAGTTGCGCTCGGCGAGCGGAATCGCGACCAGGCGCGCGGCGATGCCGTCGAGGTCGATGCGCGTGGGCTTGGCGGGCGCGTCCTTCGCGTCGGCGTCGGCGTCATCCTTCTCCTTGTCGCTGGATTCGTCCTTCGCCGGTTCCTCGTCGGCGGTGCGCGGCGCGAGCGGCGACTCGCCGTCGGCGGCCAGCACCACGGCGTAGAAGGTGCGGCGCTCGTTCTGCTCCTGGCTGGAAAGGTCGAGCGAGACCTTGTGCGGCCCGGCATTGGTCGATGCCGCGAAGTACAGGTACTTGCCGTCCGGCGAGAATGCCGCCTCGGTCAGGTCGGCCATCCCATCGCCGATCCGCGCGCGCCGCTTGCCGTCCAGCGTGGCGAGCATGAGCTCGGCAAGGTGGTTCGGCTGCGCACGCGTGTAGGCGATCCAGCGCGAATCGGGCGAGAACGCGACGTGCACGTCGGCGCGCCGGTGCTGGACGTCGATCCGCGTGCGCTCGCCGTCCGTCGCATGGACCACCCACAGCGCCAGCGCGTCGTCCTGGTAGGCGATGTGCTCGCCATCGGGCGCGAACGCCGACAGGCGGTGGAACCCCGTGCCCAGCGGCCATTCGCGCGGCGCCTCGAGGCCGGCCTGGTCGCGCACCACCAGCGACTGCGCGTCCCCGCGCTGCACCACCCACGCGACGCGGTCGCCCTTGGGCGACCACAAGGCGGTGTATTCGCGATCGTCCTCGCTGCGGCTGAGGTTGCGCACCGCACCGTCCTTCACCGGCACGCTGAACACCTCGCCACGCGCGGTCAGCAGCACGCGCTTGCCGGCGGGCGAGATCGCGGCGTCCTCGACGCCCTCGCCGACGTCCCGCCAGCGCGGTCGCGCTTCCGGCAGTTCGGCGGCGAGGCGGACCACGATCTCGCGCACCGCGCCGCTGCGGGTGTCGAGTTCCTTCAGCCGGCCGCCGGCCTCGTACACGATCGCCTCGCCGAAGGCGTCGGCAGCGCGCACGTCCCACGGTCGCTCGTCGGTCAGCCTGCGCACGCTGCGCGTGGCCTCGTCCCAGGCGTAGAGGTTGAACGCCATGTCCTCGCGGTCGGCGATGAAGTGCAGGCGGCCGCCGACCCACAGCGGCTCGACGTGGGTCGCGCGTTCACCGGGCACGACGTCCAGCGTGCCCGTCGCGGGGTCGATCAGGTGCACCGCCGGCACCAGGCCGCCGCGGTAGCCCTTCCAGCCCGCCGGGCCGCCGAACAGGCCGCTGTAGCCGGGCGCGAACGGGATGTAGGCCAGGCGCGCGCCGTTCCAGCGCCCCTGGAAGAAGTCCGCGTCCATCACCTTGCGCGGTGCACCGCCGTCCGGCGCCACCTCCCACGCCTGCAGTTCGCCGGTCGGCGCGGCTTCGCGGCGCGAGGCGAACAGCACGCGCTGGCCGTCGGCCGACCAGCCGGTGACGCGGTCCGGCCCCGGATGCCAGGTCAGGCGCCGCGGCGCGCCGCCGGCCGCGGGCACGACGTACACCTCGAGGTTGTCGCCATGCTGGCGGTTGAACGCGATCGTCTTGCCGTCGGGCGAGAACGCGGGCGCGAGGTCGGCGGCGGGATCCGAGGTCAGGCGCAACGGGTCGCCGCCGTTGCGGTCGACGCTCCACAAGTCGCCGGCGTAGGCGAAAACGATGCGCGACGCCGACACGGTGGGATCGCGCAGCAGGAGAGTCTGCGTTGCGTCGGCGCGGGCGAGGCCCGTGGCGAGCAGCAGGCCCAGCGCCAGCGCGACGGGGCGGAAACGGTTCGACATGTGCGACTCCCCGGAGTGGAAGCCGATCGTAGCGGCCACGCCGCGCCGCGTCGCCCCGGGACGGGACGCGAGGCGGCACGAGGCCGGGCCGCGGGCTCGCGGCCTCGCGAAAAGCGAAGCCCCGCGCGTGGCGGGGCTTCGGATGACGCTGACACCTTGACGCGATGCGGGTCGCGGCTGAAGCCGCCTCCGCAGGTGGGGCGGTGATGCGGGGACTCAGAAGTCCATGTCGCCCATGCCGCCGCCGTG
>CAZTNB010000263.1:0-3491 GCA_964614825.1 uncultured Gammaproteobacteria bacterium | reverse complement strand
TCGGTGTAGCCGCGCGCCAGCAGGTCGTCGACCAGCGTCGCGCGGCCGCCGCCGATGTCGATCACCGGCGTCGCCTTGTCCAGCGCCAGCGCGTCGATCAGCGCCAGCGAGGTCGCGAGGTGCTCGCGGTACCAGCTGGTCTCGCGCTCGGCCTTGCCGCGATACACGCCTTCCCAGTGCGCCTGCGTGTCCATGCCCGGGCACTACAGCAGGGGCCGCAGGTCGTCCGGCACCGGCATCGGTGCCAGCGGATCGACATTGGCGCCGCCGGTGTTGCCCAGCGGCACCCAGATCCTCGACTTGGTCGCCGCGGCGACGATGCGCAGCCACTGGCCGCGCACCTCGCGACGGTCGCCGCGCGCCCGGCCCACGCGCAGCATCCACCAATGCGCGGCGACGTGCGCGCGCGTGTTGCGCTGGCCGAGGATGTGCGCGCGCTCGAAGCGCGCGAACGCGGCGTCGAAGTCGCCGGTGGCGAAGGCCGCCCGGCCGGCGTCCATTTCCCGCTGCCAGGCGGGCCGGGTCACCTCGCGCCAGCGGCTCATCCCACCGCCCCCTCGAGGCTGACTTCGAGCAGCTTCTTGGCTTCCACCGCGAACTCCATCGGCAGTTCCTTGAACACCTGCCGGCAGAAGCCGTCGACGATCATGCTGACCGCGTCCTCGGCGCCGATGCCGCGCGACCGGCAGTAGAACATCTGGTCGTCGGAGATCTTCGAGGTGGTGGCCTCGTGCTCGACCTGCGCGCTCGGGTTCCTCACTTCGATGTAGGGATAGGTGTGCGCGCCGCAGCGCTTGCCGATCAGGAGCGAATCGCACTGGGTGTGGTTGCGCGCGCCGTCCGCGCCCTTCTCCATCTTCACCAGCCCGCGGTAGGTGTTCTGCCCGCGTCCGGCGGAGATGCCCTTGGCGATGATCTTGGACTTGGTGCGCTTGCCCAGGTGGATCATCTTGGTGCCGGTGTCGGCCTGCTGGCGGTGGTGGGTGAGCGCCACCGAATGGAACTCGCCGACGGAATCGTCGCCGCGCAGGACGCAACTCGGGTACTTCCAGGTGATCGCCGAGCCGGTCTCGACCTGGGTCCAGCTGATGCGCGAGCGCGCGCCACGGCATTCGCCGCGCTTGGTCACGAAGTTGTAGATGCCGCCGACGCCGTTCTCGTCGCCCGGGTACCAGTTCTGCACCGTGGAATACTTGATGCTGGCGTCATCGAGCGCCACCAGTTCCACCACCGCTGCGTGGAGCTGGTTCTCGTCGCGCATCGGCGCGGTGCAGCCTTCGAGGTAGGACACCTGCGCGCCTTCCTCGCAGATGATCAAGGTGCGCTCGAACTGGCCGGTGTCGCGCGCGTTGATGCGGAAATAGGTGCTGAGCTCCATCGGGCAGCGCACGCCGCGCGGCACGAACACGAAGGAGCCGTCGCTGAACACCGCGCTGTTGAGCGCGGCGAAATAGTTGTCGCCGGTCGGCACCACCGAGCCCAGGTACTTGCGCACCAGTTCGGGATGTTCCTTCACCGCTTCGCTGAAGGAGCAGAAGATCACCCCAGCCTCGGCCAGTTCCTTCTTGAACGTGGTGCCCACGGAGACCGAATCGAACACCGCATCCACCGCGACGCCGGCCAGGCGCGCGCGCTCGTGCAGCGGCACGCCGAGCTTTTCGTAGGTCTCCAGCAGCTTGGGATCGACCTCGGCCAGCGATTTCGGCCCCTGTTTCGGCGCCGCGAAATAGCTGATCGCCTGGAAGTCGATCGGCGCGATCGAGAGCTTCGCCCACGCCGGCGGCGTCATCGTCAGCCAGTGGCGCCAGGCCGCCAGGCGCCAGTCGGTCATCCACGCGGGCTCGCCCTTGCGCGCGCTGATCATCCGGATCACGCCCTCGTCGAGCCCGGGCGGCACCACGTCGGTCTCGATGTCGGTGGTGAAGCCGGCCTCGTAGCGCCGGTTGACCAGGGCCTCGACTTCGCGCGTCGTGGTCGACATCTCAGGCCTCCGCCAAGAGGCGCAGCGGGATGGCGCGGCGCGGCGCTGCCGGCGCGCGCATGTCGGCCAGGGTCACGCCGCGCAATGCGGCCTCGACCGCCTCGCTGATGCGACGCCAGTTGCTGCGCACGCCGCAATGCGACTCGTGCCCGCAATTGCCTTCGTGCACGGTGCATTCGGTCATGCCGAACGGCCCTTCCATCGCCGCCACGATGTCCGCGACCGTGATCGCCTGCGGCGCCCGTGCGAGCCGGTAGCCGCCGTTGGCGCCGCGGAAGGATTCGACCAGCTGCGCCTGCCCCAGTTGCTTGAGCAGCTTGCTGACCGTGGTCGGTTCCAGGCGCACGCGCTCGGCCAGCTCCACCGCGCTGATCACGGTGGCCGGGTCCTCGGCCAGGGCGGTCATGACGACCGTGGCGTAGTCGGTGAGGCGGCTGATGCGGAACATGCGGGCGGGCCCGTCCCTGAAAACGGGACTAAAATGGTACCGATTGGTTGATGCCGGCGTCAATTGCAGCCCTCTGCAACGACCGTCGCACGGTCGGCTATCGCGCGGGACGCGGTAGCCGCACCACCAGCACCAGTGTCGCTAGCGCCGGCAACAGCGCGGCTACGAACGGCGCCGTCGGTCCGAATCGATCCCACAGCAGGCCTGCAAGGACGCTGGCGAGCAGGATCGCCACGCCCTGCACCAGGCTCAGCAGCCCGAAGGCGGTGCCGCGCAGTTCACCCGGTGCGGTGTCGGCCACCAGCGCGGCGAGGATGCCCTGCGTGAGTCCAAGGTGCATGCCCCACAGCGCGATCCCCGCCAGTGCCCCCGGCACTGAAGTCGAAAGCGCCAGCACCGCATCGGCCAGCAGCAGCACCAGCAGGCCCAGCGCGAGCAGGCGGCGGCGATCGCGGCCGTCCGACCAATGCCCTGCCGGCCACGCCACCAGCATGTACACCGCGTTCATCACCACCAGCACCAGCGGAATCCACGTCGCCGACAGGCCCAGCGCCGAGGCGCGCAGCACCAGGAAAGCCTCGGAGAAGCGTGCCAGCGACAGCGCCGCGGCCACCGCCAGCACCATCCAGTAGGCGCGTCCCAGCCGGCGCATGCCCTCGCGTGACAGCGGCAATCGCGCCGCCACCGGCGCGCCCTTGCGCTCCGGCTCGCGCACGCCGAACAGCAGCAGAGCGACGGCGATGAGCCCGGGCACCACCGCGGCCCACAGCACCAGCTGGATGTCGCCGGCCAGCGCCAGCATCAGGCCGATCGCCAGCAGCGGGCCGGCAAAGGCGCCCACGGTATCGAGCGACTGGCGCAGGCCGAAGCTGGCGCCGCGCACTTCCGGCGGCGCGATATCCGCCACCAGCGCGTCGCGCGGCGCGCCGCGAATGCCCTTGCCGAAGCGGTCCAGCAGCCGCGCCGCCATCACGCCGCCCGCGCCGGTGGCGAGCGGGAAGCCGAACTTGGCCAGCGCGGCGATGCCGTAGCCGATCACGACCAGCGGCTTGCGCCTGCGGA
>CAZTNB010000262.1:0-3519 GCA_964614825.1 uncultured Gammaproteobacteria bacterium | reverse complement strand
CCTCGGGCTCCTACAGCCACTCGCGCGGCTTGAGGTACTCGGCGAGCTTTGCCTCGGCGCTGCCGGGTTCGGGCTGGTAGCCGTATTCCCAACGCACCAGCGGCGGCAGGCTCATCAGGATGGATTCGGTGCGGCCGCCGGATTGCAGGCCGAACAGGGTGCCGCGGTCCCACACCAGGTTGAACTCGACGTAGCGGCCGCGGCGGTAGAGCTGGAAGGCGCGCTCGCGCTCGCCCCAGGGCGTGTCGCGGCGGCGCTCGACGATCGGCGTGTAGGCGGCGAGGAAGCTGTCGCCGATCGCGCGCTGGTAGGCGAAGCAGGTGTCGAAGTCCCAGCGGTTGAGGTCGTCGAAGAACAGGCCGCCGACGCCGCGGGTCTCGTTGCGGTGCTTGAGGAAGAAATACTCGTCGCACCAGCGCTTGTGCGCCGGATACACGTCGGCGCCGAAGGGGGCGCAGGCGTCGCGCGCCACCGCGTGCCAGTGGCGGGCGTCGTCCTCGAACACGTAGTACGGCGTGAGGTCGTAGCCACCGCCGAACCACCACACGGTGGCGCCGTCGCCCTCGGCGCGGAACACGCGCACGTTCATGTGCGTGGTCGGCACGTAGGGATTGCGCGGGTGGAACACCAGCGACACGCCGGCCGCCACCCACGATTTCCCCGCCAGCTCCGGCCGGTGCGCGGTGGCCGAGACCGGCATGCGCGCGCCCTCGACCCGCGAGTAGCCGATGCCGGCCTGCTCGAAGACCTTGCCCTCGCGCAGCACGCGGGTGCGCCCGCCGCCGCCCTCGGGCCGGGTCCAGCTGTCCTCGGCGAAGCGCGCGCCGCCATCGAGGGCCTCGATGGCGGCGCAGATGCGGTCCTGCAGGCCGCGCAGCCAGGCCTCGACCGGGGCGATGGCGGCGGCGTCGGACATGCGGGTCAGCCCAGCGAGGCCGACTGCAGGTTGCGCGACAGGTCGGCGACGAGGTTGTTGATCCACGAGAGGTAGTTCTTGTGGATGTAGCGCTTGCCGTTCTTCTCCTTGTAGTCGAGGTTCTCGCAGGAGACGAAGGCGATCCGCACCTGGCTGGCGTCGTAGGTGATGGCGATGCGGGCGACGTGGGCGCGCAGGTACAGGGTGGCATCGATGCGGCCCGGCACCTCCTTGCTCACGGTCCAGGTGCGGCCGCTGAGCGCGGTCTTGATCGCGCGCACCACCTCGGCGCTGGGCAGGCCCGCGGGCACCGCGACCGGATCCGGATCGCGCAGTTCCTTCGCGCCCATCAGCAGCACCAGGACCGGCAGCAGCAACAGCAGCTTCAGGAATTGGCGGCGCATGCAAGCTCCTTTTCGTCGGCATACCACGTGGGGGGATGCCAGCGATCATGCCCAAATTCGCCGCGCGGCCCAACCATCGCCCGCCGTGGCGTTCGCCTCGCGTTCATCGACCGGGCGAGCCCAGCGCCACCCCCCGCCGCCCTACTCGTAGCCGTCGACCAGCAGCGTGTCGGCGTCGGTGGTGCAGGGCCCGGGCACCATGGCGCGGGTCAGTTCGATGTCGTCCACGAACCAGCCCTGGCCGTTGGTCGCGCCATCGCTGCGGTACAACCAGCGCAGCTGGATGGTCTGGCCGGCGTAGGCGCCGAGCGCGATGGTGGCCGGGCGGAAGTTGAGCTGGTTGGCGCCGGAGTAGGCTCCGCTGCCCGGCGCGATGCCGCAGAACAGGCCGGCGCTGATCGCGTTCGGGTAGCCGCCGTTGGGGGTCAGGCGGGTCCAGCTGGCGCCGCCGTTGCTGGAGACCTCGACCACGCCGCCGTCGATGCCCGCCTGCGTGTCCCACGCATGCCAGAAGTTGAGCGCCGAGCCGCCGCCCGGCGCCAGCGTGATCGACGGCGTCACCAGCGAGGCGCACAGGTTGCCGGCCGCGGTGGACCAGAAGCTCTGCAGGCCCGAGCGCACGCGGGCGGTGGTGATGTGCCAGCCGGCGTGGTCGGGGCTGAGCGGCGCCACCGCCAGCGGCGTCGGCGCGCCGGTATCGAAGGGCGGCTGGTTGGGCTCGGCGCCGGAGCTGAAGCTGCCGTCCACCAGGGGGCCACTGGCACTGGCGGCAACACGCGCCAGGTTCTGGTCCTCGACGCCGCTGGCGAGATCGGTGGCGCGCACCACGTAGTGGTAGGACTGCCCCGCGGCGACCGCGAAATCGAGGAAGCCGGCGGCACCGACGTGGTCGGCGATGCGGTTGCCCGGCCCCGGCACGAAGCCGCTGTCGGCGCCGCGGTAGACCGCGTACTCGACGCCGCTGCCACAGGCCGGCGTCGCCGCGGCCCAGGCCAGGTCGATGCGGCAGCGCGACGCGGCGGCGTCGCTGCCGCCCTGCACGCCGGCGAACAGCGGCGGCGCATTGCACGCGCCCGTGGTCTGCGCGACCACGCAGGCCGAGGCCGCCGACGCGCACATCGGCCCCACCGTTTCGGTCACGCGATAACCATACGCGACGCCGCCCGAGGCGGCCGTATCGCTGTATCCGCCGCCGGCCACGCCGCTGGCCAGCGGCGCGAACACGCCGCCGCAACCGCCCTGCGCGCGCTCCACCACGAAGGTGGCGCCGGGGCGGCCCGAACCCTTCCACGCGAGGTCGATCCGGTTGTCGCCGGCCGCGGTCGCGGCCAGGTCCGCCGGCGCGGCGGGCGCCTCGCACAGGTTCGGCCGCAGCACGAACAGGCCCTCGTCGATGCCGGTGGCGATGACGAGGCCGCTGCCGGGGAAGCGGTAGTTGTTCCAGTTGCCGTTGAACTCCGGCGCGTTGCGCGCCGGATAGGTGTCGAAGTACGCGACCTCGGTGAGCTGCGCCTGCGACAGGTTGCCCAGGCGCAGGATGCGCAGGCCGGACTCGTAGTTGGACTCGTACACGTAGTTGCCGTGCACGTACAGGTTGTGGTCGATCACCGGCAGCGCATGGGTGTGCGCGCCCACCAGCACCGGCGCGTCGAGGTCGGACACGTCCCAGACCAGCGTCCTGGCGTTGTGGCCGAACTGGCTCTCGTCGAGCTCGTCGTTGAGCAGCAGGTAGCGCTGGTCGGTGGTCAGGTCGCCCTGGTGCGGGTAGCCGCTGCCCGTGTACGTGGTCGACGACAGCGTGACCGGCGCCGCCTTGTTGCTGACGTCCACGATCGCCACGCGATCGGTCGGGCCGTTGGCGTTGAAGCAGATCTCCTTGCCGACGTGCGCCGCGTCGGGTCCGCTGTAGTTCACGCAGCTGGTCTCGTGCGTGTAGCTGCCGGTGGTGACGCAGCCGGCGAAGACCGGCGCGGTGGGCACGCGGACGTCGACCATGTGCAGCGCGCCGGTCGCGGTCGGCGCGTTGCAGGTGTTGGTGCCGGGAACATAGGCGTAGCCGCTCGCCGGATTGATGTTGATGGTGTGGCCGCGGCCGAAGTTCGGGTAGTGCGCGTCCTCGGTGAAGCTCACCGGCGGCGCCACCACGTTGCGCAGGCGCGTGAGGTCGAACACCTGCATGCCGTGCGCGCCGTTGTTGTC
>CAZTNB010000261.1:0-3568 GCA_964614825.1 uncultured Gammaproteobacteria bacterium | reverse complement strand
GCTGGACTTCGAGCCCAAGGCCGCGCGCACCGGCACCCTGCTGGCCGACGCGATCCTCGCCCACGTGCACGACAGGAAGCTCGAGGTGGCGTGGATCCTCGAGACCCACGCCCACGCCGACCATCTCTCGGCGGCGCAGTACCTCAAGGCCGAGACCGGCGCCAAGGTCGCGATCGGCCGTGGCATCACCCGCGTGCAGTCGCACTTCCGCGACTTCTACGGCCTGGGCGCCGGCTTTCCGGTCGACGGCTCGCAGTTCGACCGCCTGTGGGACGACGGCGACGCCTTCGCGATCGGCGGCATCCAGGCCCGCGTCCTGGCCACGCCCGGCCACACCAGCGACAGCCTGACCTACGTGATCGGCGACGCCGCCTTCGTCGGCGACACCTTGTTCGCCCCCGACGTGGGCACCGCGCGCTGCGACTTCCCCGGCGGCGATGCCGCGCTGCTGTGGCGCTCGATCGGCCGCATCCTCGCGTTGCCGCCCGCGACCCGTTTGTTCCTCGCCCACGACTACCCGCCGCCCGGCCGCGAGCCGCAGGCCGAGTCCTCGATCGCGGCCCAGCGCGAACGCAACGCCCACCTCGCCGGCAAGGACGAGGCCGCCTACGTCGCCCTGCGCACCGCCCGCGACGCCACCCTGCCGGTGCCGCAACTGCTGCTGCCGGCGTTGCAGGTCAACATCCGCGCCGGGCGCCTGCCCGAACCGGAAGCCGACGGCCACCGGTTCCTGCGTCTCCCGCTCGACCGCCTCTGAAGGCAAGGGTCAAAAACCGGGGTCAGAGTACACTTTCCGATGCCGGCTGAACGCGGCGTCGGAAAGTGTACTCTGACCCCGGTTCTTGACCCCGGCTTCTGGTTCAGAGCCAGCGACGGACGAACCAGCCGATCGACTCCGCGACCAGCATGGTCCATGGGCGTCGCCGCCACGGCTTGATCCGCACCAGCACCGACTCCGCGCAGTCGGCCTCGAACTGGCGCGCCAGTTCGTCGACCACGGCGCCGGCGTCGAACACGGCGTTGAGCTCGTCGTTGATGAACAGGCTGCGATAGTCGACGTTGGCGGTGCCGACGGTGGCCCAATCGCCATCGATGACGATGGTCTTGGCGTGCAGCACGCGCGGGCGGTACTCGTACAGCTTCACGCCCGCCGCCAGCAGCGGCGTGTAGGCGGCGCGGGTCGCCCACTGGGCCAGGGCCACGTCGCTGCGGCCGGGCACCAGCACGCGCACGTCGACGCCGCGTCGCGCGGCCCGCACCAGTTGGTTCTGCGTGCTCTGGTCGGGCACGAAGTAGGGCGTGGTGAGCCAGATCCGCTGCTGCGCGGTGCGGAAGCGCTGGCGCAGCACGCGGTGCAGCAGCCAGCGCCCGCGCAGGCCGCGGTTGGGCAGCAGCCAGGCCTCGTCGCGCCGGGTGACGGACCAGTGGCTGCGCTCGTACAGCTCGAAGGCGATGCCGGCGTCGAAGGCCACCGGGCCCTCCATGCGCGCGTGGGTGTCGCGCCAGCGCGCCTCGCCGTACACCTCGCGCGAGCACACGCGGTGGATGTTGTAGCCGCCGAGGAAGGCGACGCGGTCGTCGATCACCAGCAGCTTGCGGTGGTTGCGCCGGTGCACCGTGAACGGCCGCCGCCAGTTCCAGCGCCGGCTGCGCTGCACGCGCACGCCGGCTTCGCGCAGCGCGGACTCCGTGCTGGCATCGACCGCGCCCAGCGAGCCGAAGGCGTCGAAGCGCAGGGTGACGTGGCAGCCGGCGCGGGCGCGCTCGACCAGCGCCTCGGCGAAGCGGCGGCCGATCTCGTCGGTGGCGTAGATGTAGCTCTCCAGGCGCACGCTGGCGCGCGCGCTGGCGATCGCGGCGAGCATCGCCGCGTAGAGCGCGTCGCCCTCGGTGTAGAGCTCGATGCGGTGCTCGCCCAATGGCGGGACGCCTGCGGCCGTCGATTGCAGGCGATTGTGCGGCCAATCGCGCGGCCATGCAGCGATCGAGGGTCAGGGCGGCGCGGTGGCGTCCAGCTCGGCCCAGAACATGCCGCGCAGCACGCCCTCGGCGAAGCCGGTCGCGGTGTCGCGCGGGTAGCGCGCGGCGATCGCGGCAGCCACCGGCGCCGCGACCGCGCTGCCGTGGCAGGCGAGGCACACCGGCTCGGTGGCAATGCCCTGCGCATAGCGCAGCGCGACGCCATCGGGCAGCCCGGCGCGCAGGCTCGCGCGCAATGTCGCCGGCGGCACGCCGGCCGCGGCTTGCGCCGCGAAGTCCTGCAACACGACGCGCTGCCAATCGTTCGGCGCGTTGCCGGGGCTGCGATGGCGCAGCGCCGTGCGACCGACCCGGATGCCATGGCGAGCCGACACTGCCGCGGCGATCGCCGGGGCCTGCTCGTGGCAGAAGCCCACGGCGTCGACCGAGCCGCCGTGCTCGAGCCGGGCCTTCAGCGCCCCGCGCAGCGACTGGCCGAGATCGAGGACCGCAGCCTGCGCGCGCGCAAGCGCCGCATCCGCGGGTTCCGCATCGGCATCGAACGGCGACCCCGCGCAGGCCAGCGTCGCCGCAAGGGCGAGGCCGGTCGCGAGCAGTGCACGGCGCGGGCGTGGCAGGGCGCTCATGCGCCAGCCGCCACTGCCGTGTCGGCACCGGACTTCGCGCCGCGCGCCAGCCAGGCGTAGTAGAGCAGCGGGATCACCACCAGGGTGAGCACGGTGGAGACCAGGATGCCGAAGATCAGCGACACCGCCAGCCCGTTGAAGATCGGATCGTCGAGGATGAAGAAGGCCCCGAGCATGGCCGCGACGGCGGTCAGGGCGATCGGCGTCGCGCGCACGGCGCAGGCCTCGATCACCGCGTCGGCGAGGTCGCGGCCGCCGGCGCGGGCGCTGTCGATGAAGTCCACCAGCAGGATCGAGTTGCGCACGATGATGCCGGCCAGCGCGATCATGCCGATCATCGAGGTGGCGGTGAACTGCGCGCCCAGCAGCGCGTGGCCGGGCATCACCCCGATCACGGTCAGCGGGATCGGCGCCATGATGATCAGCGGCACCATGTAGCTCCTGAACTGCGCCACCACCAGCAGGTAGATCAGCACCAGGCCCACCGCATAGGCGATGCCCATGTCGCGGAAGGTCTCGAAGGTGATCTGCCACTCGCCGTCCCACTTGATCGAGTAGCCGGCGGTGGATTGCGGCTGGTCGTAGAAGTGCTGGTCCACCTCGCGCTCCGCCAGCGGGTTGGCGCCGACCTGGCCGACCAGGTCGAACATCGCGTACAGCGGGCTGTCGAGCGCGCCGGCCTCGTCGCCGCTGACCCAGGCGTAGGGCAGGAGATCCTTGTGGTAGGCGGCCTGCTCGCGTTCCGCCGCGCGCACCTCGACCAGCTCCGACAGCGCCACCAGCTGGCCGCCGGTGCCGCGCACGCGCAGCGACAGCAGCGCATCGAGGCTGGCCTGGTCCGCGGCCGGCAGGCGCAGGCGCACCGGCACCGGCACCTTGGCCGTGCCGTCGTGCAGGTACGTTACGTCGTTGCCGCCGAGCGCCGTGGCGAGCGCCTCGACCACCGCGGCCTGGCTCACGCC
>CAZTNB010000260.1:0-3575 GCA_964614825.1 uncultured Gammaproteobacteria bacterium | reverse complement strand
AAGGCCGTCGCGTTCCAGCGCGCGACGTAGCGCGCGCCGCATTCGGCCAGGTAGTCCTCCGCCGCGCAGCGCGCGCCGTCGCCCGCCAACTGCACTGGCGTGTCGAAGCGCTGGCCGAACTCGCGCTGGGTGCGGTAGCTAAGCATGGCGAACTGGCGTGCCAGCGCGAGGCCCTCGGTCTCGGCGCCGCGTTCGCGCGCGAAGCGCACCAATTGGCGTTGCAGTGCGCGATAGGCGCTGGCGAAGGGGTCCGGCCGGTGCGCGCCGCTGAGCGCGACCAGGCGCCCGAGGCGCGCGGGATGCTCGGCCGCCAGCGCGAGCCCCACCATCGCGCCGTAGGAAGCGCCGACGAAGGCCTCGAGGCGCGTGATCGCGAGTTCATCGAGGATACGCACGATCGCGGCGGCCTGGTCGCGGGTGTCGAGCGGCACGTCGAGGTCGCCGGCGGCGCCCAGCCAGTCGCAGGCAATGAGGCAATTCCGGGTGGGATCGAGCGCCCTGCCCGCCCCCACCGCGTCCTGCCACCAGCCGGCCTGCGGATCGAGGAGGTTGCTGGCGACGTGCCGGTGCGCGGAAATGCCGCCCGCCACCCACACCACCGGCGCGTCGACCGGCCCCTGCGACTCGACCGCGAGCCGCACCCGCCGCCGCCCGGCGTGGCGCAGGTCGAGGTCGAACTCGAATCCGAAACGCTGGGTCGCGGTCGGCCGGCGCGCGGGCGCGGTGCCAGTCGTCGCGGCGTCGGGAATCGGGAGTGGACAGTCGGCAAGGCTCATCGCGGGTTCCTGGTGGTAGGGCCCACCCAGCGGACACCCGCGCGACCGGAAAGCGACGCCGACACGGACCGCGAGGTCCGGATCAACCCCCATCTTCCGGCGGCCCGCACGGGGCCTCCGCAGGAATTGGCACCTTGGATCCGCTTGCGCGGTTCCAGGTTGCCCCGGCTTCAAAGGGCCTGTCCCTCTGCCGGTCTGGATGGATTGCAGGCCGACCTTACGCCCGCGGTCCGCTGCATGTCAATCTCTATATCCGGATATAGCGATGGATCATATCGACTGCCGCGCGATGCGTCGCAACGGCTCAGGCGATGCGGTCGGCGTGGGTGTAGACGTTCATCTGCTCGCCGCGCGCGAAGGCGACGAGGGTGATGCCGGTCGATTGCGCCAGCTCGATCGCAAGCGTGGTCGGGGCCGAGATCGCGACCACGATGCCGATGCCGGCGCAGGCGGCCTTGTGCACCAGCTCGTACGAGGCGCGCGAGCTCAGCACCAGGAAGCCGTCGCCCACCGCGGCGCGTCGCAGCGCGCCGACCAGCTTGTCGAGCGCGTTGTGGCGGCCCACGTCCTCGCGCACGAGGATGCCGCCGCCATGCACGTGGCCCGCGGCGTGCACCCCGCCGCTGCGCCGGTTGAGGTCCTGCGCGCCGGCCAGCGCGCGCACGCCCTGCGCGATCGCAGCGGCGCTGCTGCGCTGGCCCCACGGCACCGGCGGCGCCGGGCGCATCGCCGCCTGCAGCGATTCGACCCCGCACAGGCCGCAGCCGCTCGCGCCGACCCCCGCGCGACGCCGCTCGTGCAGGCGATCGAAGCGCGCCTGCGGCAGCAGCATCTCGACCACGATGCCCATGCCGGTGTCGAGCGCCTCGACGTAGCGCAGTTCGCCCGGTTCCTCGACGATGCCCTCGGACAGCGAGTAGCCCAGCGCGTAGTCCTCGAGGTCGGCGGGCGTGGCCATCATCACCGCGTGCGCGACCCCGTTGTAGAGCAGCGCGACCGGCGCTTCCTCGATCACGGCGTCGCTGAACGCCTGGCGCTCGCCGCGCTCGATGCGCAGCGCCGGCATCTCGCGCAGCGGCGAGGACGCCGCGCCCGGCGCCGGCGCGGCCATCAGCCCGCCACCGTGCCGGGGGCACTGGGTTCGAGGCGCACCGGGATCGCCTTCGAGGCCGGCGTGCCGGCGCGCTCGGCCACGTGGTCGAGCGGCACCAGCGCGTTGGCCTCGGGGAAATAGCAGGCGAGGCAGCCGCGCGGGATGTCGTGCTCGACCAGGGTGAAGCCCGCCACGCGCCGCTCGCCGTCGTGCCACACGCTGGTGATGTCGACCAGCGTGCCGGCGGACCAGCCTCCGGCGTCGAGATCGGCGCGCGAGATGAACAGCACGCGCCGGTAGCCGCGCACGCCGCGATAGCGGTCGTCGTTGCCGTAGATCGTGGTGTTGTACTGGTCGTGCGAGCGCACCGACATGAGCTGGAACGGCGCGTCCGACGCCGCGGCCGCATCCTCCAGCGGGTGGACGTGGAACTGCGCGCGGCCGCTCGCGGTCGGGAACACGCGCTCGCGCCCCGGATGGTGCAGGTGGAAGCCGCCGGGAACGCGCACCCGCGCATTGAAGTCCTCGAAGCCCGGGATCACGGCCGCGATGCGGTCGCGGATGCGGTCGTAGTCGGCCACCAGTTCGCGCCACGGCGTGCGGCTCGCCGGCAGCGTGGCCAGCGCCAGCCGCGCCACGATCGCCGGTTCCGACAGCAGTTGCGACGAGGCCGGCGCCTTCAGGCCCGCCGACAGGTGCACCATGCTCATCGAATCCTCGACCGTCACCGCCTGCGGCCCGGCTCCCTGGATGTCGATCTCGCTGCGCCCCAGGCACGGCAGGATCAGCGCCTCGCGCCCGTGCACCAGGTGCGAGCGGTTGAGCTTGGTGGAGACGTGCGCGGTCAGCGCGCAACCGCGCAGCGCCTGCGCCGTGCGCGCCGCATCCGGCGTCGCCGCGGCGAAGTTTCCGCCCATCGCGAACAGGACGCGCGCGCGGCCCGCCAGCATCGCCTCGATCGCGCCCACCACGTCGTAACCCGGCTCGCGCGGCGGCGCGAAGCCGAACTCGGCGCCCAGCGCATCGAGGAAGGCCGCCGGCGGCCGCTCGTGGATGCCCATGGTGCGGTCGCCCTGCACGTTCGAGTGCCCGCGCACCGGGCATGGCCCGGCGCCGGGCCTGCCGATGTTGCCGCGCGCCAGCAGCAGGTTCATCAGCATCTGGATCGTGGCCACGCTGCGGCGATGCTGGGTGATGCCCATGCCCCAGCAGAAGATGGTGGCGCTGCTATCCGCGTACAGGCTCGCGGCCTCCTCCAGCACCGCGCGCGGCAACCCGGCCTGCGCCTCGATGCGCGCCCACGGCGTGTCCTGCAGCGACTGCGCCAGCGCCTCGAAGCCGGTGGTGTACTGGCCGATGAAGGCACAATCGAGGGCGTCGCGTGCCAGCAGCGCCTTGAGCATCCCGCTCGCCACCGCGAGGTCGCCGCCGATGCGCGGTTGCCAGTAGCGCGAGGCGATCGCGGTGCTCGAGCCGGTGAGCATGTCCCGCGCGCTCTGCGGATGGGCGAAGCGCTCGAGCCCGCGCTCGCGCAAGGGGTTGAAAACCACGATGCGGCAGCCGCGCCTGGCCGCCGCGCGCAGTTCGCCCAGCATGCGCGGATGGTTGGTGCCCGGATTCTGGCCGAACACGAAGATCGCCTCGGCGCGCTCGAAGTCCTCCAGCGTGACCGAGCCCTTGCCGCTGCCGATCTGCTCGATCAGGGC
>CAZTNB010000259.1:0-3581 GCA_964614825.1 uncultured Gammaproteobacteria bacterium | reverse complement strand
CTAGCGCATCGGCGCAGCGCGGTCCCCGGCTTCAGGCCCAGGTCTTGAGGCCGACCCAGCCGTCGGGCCAGAGGTATGCGCCGGCGATGAAGGCCAGCATGCCGGCGAGCAGGGCCAGCCCGCGCACGAATCGCGGCGTCTGCTGCGGCGCGCGCATGCCGGCCAGCACCGCGAGGATGCCCAGCAGCGGGATCGAGGCCGAACTCCACTGGATGAAGCGCGCGGTGGGCGAGGGCGTGCCGAGGCGCTGCAGCGTGTCGGGCGCGGCCCCCAGCGCGTAGAGCAGGGTGCCGGCGAAGGCGGCGATGGCGAACACCGCCAGCGCCGGCAGCAGGCGCACCGCGACGCCGCCGCGGCCGCGCAGCGAACCACGGATCCAGCCGATGCCCCACACCAGGAGGTAGGGCACGCTCACCAGCAGCACCACGGCATAGAGCACGCCCCAGGTGGCCTTGGCCGCGACTTCGAGCCACGGCACGCGGCGGTTGGCGCCGGTGGTCGTGAGCAACATGGGGCGCTGTTCGGCCTCGACGAACACGGTGCCGGGCGCGGCGCGGTCGAAGCGGCGGAACACCCGCGGCCCCACGCCGCGGCGCTCGACGCCGTTGATCACGAAGGTGCCGTCGTCGAAGGTCACGGGCGACCAGTCCGCCAGCCGCTCCAGCGGCGCGAACATCTGCTGTCGCGGCGCCACGGACTGGTACAGGCCCGTGAGCGCCGCCAGTTCCGCCGCTTCGTGCCGGTACTCGGGGATCGACGGCAACGGCCAGTCGCGCTGCAGGTAGGCCGTGATGGCGTCGGCCACCTTGAGCGCGTCGCCCTGCGGCGCGTTGATCATCACCACGTAGCCGGCCTTGCGCTCGGGCTCGTACAGGTAGGTGGCGAGGAAGCCGTCGATGCCGCCGTCGTGGCCATGGAACAGGCCCTTCTCGCGCGCCACCAGCATGTTGCCCAGCCCGTAGCCGACGGTGAGCCCGCTGCGCGAGGCGAGGGTGGTGCGCGGCGCCTCGATCCGGGCCACCGACTCCGGCCGCAACAGGGTGACGCCGTCCACGGTGCCGCGGCCGATGAGCATGCGCGCCAGCTTGGCCAGGTCGACGGCGGTGACGTTGAGGGCGCCGGCGGGCTTGCCGGGGATGTCCACGTAGGGCTCCACCGTGACGCCGTCGGTCCGGTAACTGCGCGCCAGGCGGTCGATGATCGAGGGGTCGCGATCCCAGTGCGCGGAACGCATGCCCAGCGGCTCGAAGATCCGGCTGCGGGTGAATTCGGCCCAGCTCATGCCCGAGGCCTTCTCCACCAGGTAGCCGGCGATCACCGGCGCGGTGTTGCAGTAGGCCACCAGCGTCCCCGGCGGCCAGCGGCTTTCATAGGGGCCGTAGGCTTCGATCGCCTGGGCCAGGTCCATGCCGCTGCCGTCGATCAGGTACTGGCGAAAACGCAGGTCGTCGAAGCCGGTGGTGTGCTCCATCAGGTGGGCGACGCGCACCGGGTGGGTCCGCTCCCAGGGGTTCCAGACCCGGACCTCCGGCGCGAGGTCGGCCAGCTTCGCGTCGAGGTCGAGCTTGCCTTCCTCGACCAGCATCATCACCGCGATGCCGACGATGCTCTTGCTGATCGAGCCGGCGCGGAACACGGTGTCGGCGGTCACCGGGGTCTGCCGCTCCACGTCGGCGACGCCGTAGCCCTTGCCGAGCACGACGGCGTCGTTCTCGATCAGCGCCACCGACGCGCCCGGCACCTTGTAGGTGCGGAACAACTCGGCCAGCCGCTGGTCGAGTTCGCCGACCGAGGCGGCGGGCGCGCGTTCCGGCGCGTCGTCGGCGGTGGCCGCGGGCGCGATGCACAGGGTCGCCAGGATCACCATGCGGATCACGTGCAGCATGCAACCTCCGGGGGCGCGCAACGGGACTTGCGGGGCACGGCGATCAGGGCGCCGGCGCCGACTGCAGGCGCCCGCCCTGGACCACCACCGGCGGCTGCTTGAGCACGGCCAGGTCCTGCAGCGGATCGCCGGCGACCCCGATCAGGTCGGCGCGCTTGCCGGGCTCGAGCGTGCCGGCGTCGGCCGCGATGCCGAGCAGGTCGGCGGCGTTGACGGTCGCCGCGACCAGGGCCTGCATCGGGCTCATGCCGTACTTCTGCATCAGCTCGAACTCGTCGGCGTTGCGCCCGTGCTTGCTGACGCCGGCGTCGGTACCGAAGGCGATCTTGACGCCGCGGGCGTGGGCCTTGCGCAGGGCCTGGCCGGTGATGCCGATGCGCCAGTCGATCTTGGCCCGCACCGCGGGAGTGTAGGCATCCGGATCGGCGGCGATGCGCTCGAGGTAACCGTTCACGGTCGACAGCGTGGGCACGTAGTAGGTGCCGTGCTCGAGCATCAGCGCGATGCTGGCCTCGTCCATCAGGGTGCCATGCTCGATCGAATCGGCGCCGGCGCGCAGGGCGATGAGGATGCCGTCGTTGCCGTGCGCATGCACCGCGACCTTCTTGCCGTAGAGGTGCGCGGTCTCTACCAGCGCATTGGCCTCGTCCTGGAACAGCTGCGCGCCGAGGCCGGCGCCGATGCGGCTGTTCACGCCGCCGGTGGTGGCGATCTTGATCACGTCCACGCCGCGGGCGACCTGCCGGCGCACGGCGCGGCGGCAGTCGTCCGCGCCGTCGCACAGGTTGGCGTGGCGGTCGAGCGCGCCATGCAGTTCCTCGCGGAAGCCGAGGGTCGGGTCCATGTGGCCCGAAGTGGCCGAGATCGAGGTGCCGGCATCGAGGATCCGCGGCCCGGGCAGCTTGCCGGCGGCGATCGCGTCGCGCAGGGCCAGGGTGACGCCGTCGGCGTCGCCGAGGTTGCGCACGGTGGTGAAGCCGGCGGCCAGGGTCTTGCGCGCGTTGACCGCCGCCTCGTAGGCGCTGGCCGCCACTGATTGGGTCACCGCCGCGAGCGCGCCCTCGACGCCGCCCAGGTCGGAGTCCAGGTGCACGTGGCAGTCGATCAGGCCGGGCATCACGAAGCGCTCGCGCAGGTCGAGCACGGCGGCGTCCGCCGGCGCGCCTTCGTACGCGGCCGGCTCGATGTAGCCGTCGCGGATCGCGACCACGCGCTCGCCCCGGATCACCACGGTGGCCTGCTTTCGCGGCGCCTGACCCGGACGGTCGAGCAGGCTGCCGGCGTGCACGAACAACCAGTGCTCGGTGGGTGACGGCGCGGCGGCGATGGCGGGGCCGGCGAGCAGGCTGAACAGCAGCAGGGCCGCGCGCAGGTGGCGGCGGAGGGAATGCAGGGGTCGGCGGCGGGTGTCGTTCATGGAGCCGACTCTAGCGGGTCGGGCGGGGCGCCCGCCACGAATCCCGGCCTTGCAAGGGGCCGTCGCAGCGTCGATCCTGCCGCCTCCGGCCGCCGTGGCCCACGCTGCGCCGGCCCGGCAACCCCCGTTCCGCTTCCGGAGATCGCGATGATCGGCTACGTCACGCTGGGCACCAACGACCTCGCGCGCGCCAGCGCCTTCTACGATGCCCTGCTCGCCACCATCGGCGCCAAGCGCTACATGCAGTCGGATCGCTTCGTGGCCTGGGCGGTGTCGCCC
>CAZTNB010000258.1:0-3641 GCA_964614825.1 uncultured Gammaproteobacteria bacterium | reverse complement strand
GTGCCGAGGCCGAGGAAGGCGAGGAAGCCCACGCAGTCGGTGACGGTGGTGAGCACCACGCCGCCGGCCAGCGCGGGGTCGATCGCCATGCGCTTGAGCGCCAGCGGGATCAGCACGCCGGCCAGCGCCGCGGCGCCGAGGTTGATCGCGATCGCCGCCGCGATCACCAGCGCGATGCGCGGATCGCCGAACCACAGCCACGCGACCGCGCCGACCACCGCCGCCCACAGCATGCCATTGAGCAGGCCGACCGCGAGTTCCTTCAGCACGAGCGTGCGCAGGTTGCCCATGCCCACCTGGCCCAGCGCCAGGCCGCGCACGATCAGGGTCAGGGTCTGCGTGCCCGCCACGCCGCCCATGCTCGCCACCACCGGCATCAGCACCGCCAGCGCGACCACCTGCTGCAGCGCGCCCTCGAAGTTGCCGATCACCCACGAGGCCAGGAACGCGGTCAGCAGGTTGATCCCCAGCCACAGCGCACGCCGCCGCGTCGCGCGCCGCACCGGCGAGAACAGGTCCTCGTCCTCGTCCAGGCCCGCCGCGCCGAGGGCCTGGTGTTCGGCCTGGGCGCGGATGATGTCGACCACGTCGTCGATGGTGATGCGGCCGAGCAGGATGTTGTTCTCGTCCACCACCGGCGCCGAGACCCAGTCGTGGTCGGCGAACTCCCGGGCCACCGCCTCGACCGCGTCGGTCGCGCGCAGCGCCGGCTGGGTATCGTCGATCAGCTCGTTGACCGCGCGCTCGGGGTCGGTGGTGATCAGGGTGGAGAGCGCCAGCCGGCCGAGGTACTGGTGGCGGCGGCTGACGACGTAGATGTGGTCGGTGTTCTCGGGCAACTCCTCGCGCATCCTCAGGTAGCGCAGCACCACGTCGATGCTGACGTCGGCGCGCACGGTCACCACCTCGGGGTTCATCAGGCGGCCGGCGGTGTCCTCGGGATAGGCCAGCACCTGCTCGAGGCGCTCGCGGTTCTCGCGGTCCATGCTGCGGAGCACCTCGTCGACGAGGTGGTCCGGCAGGTCCTCCATCAGGTCGGCGAGGTCGTCCACGTCCAGGGTTTCGGCGGCGGCGACCAGTTCCTCGGCGTCCATGTCGCGGATCAGCGATTCGCGCACCTCCTCGCCGACGTGCACCAGCACCTCGCCGTCGTCCTCGGGGTCGACCAGGCCCCAGACCATGAGGCGCTTCTCCGGCGGCAACGACTCGAGCAGGTTGCCGATCTCGGCCGGCGACAGCGTGTTGACCAGGCGCCGCACGGGCCCGAGGCGCCCGCTTTCGAGGGCCTGGGAGGCCAGCTTGAGCTGGCGCGCGGCGTTGTCGTAGCGGGAGGTGTCGGCCATGCGGCCGATTATCGCGGTCGCGGGCTCAGCCGCCTACCGCCGCGCACACCGAACGCCACAGGGCGTCGCCATCCGGCCGCGCGGCACACAGTCCGCGCCAGTGCGCGAAGGCGCGTTCGAGCGCCGCTGCCGCCGCCTCGACGCGGCGCGTCGCGCACAGCCGCAGCGGCGGCTCGTCGGCGGGCCACGACGGCGTCTCGATCGCGCCGCAGCGCGCCGCCTCGCGCGCCAGGCCCATGCGCGCGAGACCCGCGTCGACGAGTTGCCCGCGGTCGCGCGCGTACACGACCACGAAGGGCCCCGCGTGCGCATCGAGTTTCGCGGCCACGCGCCGGTCGAAGGCATACGGTGGCCAGGTCTCGCCGTGGAAATTCGACTGCAGGCGCACGAAGCGCGCCGGTACCGGCCAGGCTGGCGCGAGGAAGCTGCTGGGCGCCTCGCCGGCCAGCAGCACCAGCGCGCCCTCCACCGGTACCTCGGGCGGCAGGCGCAGGTCCAGGTACGCCGAGTCGCGCGGCGCATTGCCCCAGTTCGGCGGGTTGGTCGACAGCGCGAGCAGGGCGAGGATCGCGAAGGCGGCGGGCCGCAGGCGTGGCGCCTGCGGCCAGGCGCGCGCCAGCAGCAGCAACAGCGCCAGCGGCGCCAGCATCTCCACCACCGCCAGGTAGCGGTGGTATCCGAACAGGACGAGCCAGGCGAGGTACGCAAGCGCCATTCCGGCCAGCAGCGCCGTGCCCGCGCCGCGCGCGGCCTCGTCGTCGCGCGCGCCGCGCCGCCACCACGGCAGCAGCAGCACGCCCAGCGCCAATGCCGGCAGGCGCAGGTCGCGGAACTTGATTTCGCTCACCGTGCGCCACTCGTGCGCAGGCGCGAATGGCCACGCCCAGGCGCGCCACCAGGGATCCGGCACGAAGCGCAGGTCGCGGATCGGGAAGGGCGGGTCCCACGGGCCGTGGAAGATCGAGGCGAACTGCGGATACAGCGGGTTGCCGAAGCGCTGCCACAGCGTCCACATCCAGGCGCCCGCGAACAGCGCGAAGCCGGTGCCGGCGCCGGCGCAAAGCAGCAGCAGGGGACGCCAGCGCGCCTGGCGCGGCGCGGTCGCCACGATCGCCAGCACCACGCCGAGCGCGATCGGCGCCAGGGTCAGCTTCAGCGCGGTGCCGATGCCGAGCAGCAGTCCGGCGAGGGCCGCGCGGCGCGGCGACGGCCCCCCGGGTCGCAGCGCCACCTGCAGGGCCGCCAGTGCCGCGAGGCTCACCAGGTTGTCGCCGATGGTGGTGCCGAGCTGTCCCAGCACCGTGGCACTGGTGACGCCGGCGAATGCGGTCGCCAGCGCCACCGACGGGCCGCCGCGCTGCAGCGGCCCGGGCAGCAGCCGGCGCGCGAGCAGGTACAGCAACACGCCGTTGAGTCCCTGCAGCGCGCCGAGCGCGTACAGGTGCAGCGGCATCGGCCAGTGCGTCGCGCTGAGGAAGAACGGCACCTGCAGCAGCGGGTTGAAGTACGTCTGCAGTTGCGCCGGCGCGAGGTCGAGGTCGAGCCGTCCCCCGAGCCAGGCCCAGGCGTTGTACAGGTGGTAGTTGCGCAGGTCCCAGCTCGTGCCCGGGCCCCACAGCATCGCGGCCAGGCCGCAGGCCGCGACGCCCGCGGCCAGCGCCACGGTCGCCCAGGGTCTTTGGCGGTGCATGGTCCGCACGCGCTCGATCCGGAGGACGGGCTTCAGTCGCACCAGCCCAGCCGGCTGGCGAACGGGCGATAGCGCAGGGTGATCTCGCTGGTGCCGGCGGCCACCGCGACCGCGCGCAGCGGTGCCGCCGGCCGCAGGGCCGCGGGCGCGACCAGCGGCACGGGCATGCCGTTGACCTCCGCGCACCAGCCCGGATAGGCGATCTCGCTGAGCACGGCCAGGTCCGCCGCGGCCGCGTGCAGGCGGAAGCGCATCGCGTGGTCGCCGTACTCGAGCGTCTCCAGGCCGATCGCGTCCGCCATCGCCGCGGCAGGCGCGCGCGCCTGCGACTGCAGGAACACGCGCGGCAGCCAGTCGCGCCGCTCGTAGAGGTCCACGCCGCGGGCCGCGTCGCTGGCCACCCGCGGCAGGTCCAGCGGCTCGCGCGAGACGACGTACCGCACGTTGAGCAGGTCGTAGCGCTCCGAGTCGATGCCGTCGACCTGCGAGATGAAGTCGAAGTACGGCCGGTGCATGGTCGCGCCGTAACCGTTGACCGTCTGCACGCGATGCGCGCTGCCGAAGTTGGACGGCAGCCCGGTCTCGCCCGCCAGCAACACGCGATAGCG
>CAZTNB010000257.1:0-3655 GCA_964614825.1 uncultured Gammaproteobacteria bacterium | reverse complement strand
GGCTGGATGCTCGGCATGCGCGAGCCCTTCTTCCACCGCATGGTCGAGCCGCTGGCGGTCGAGATGGGCGAGGCCTATCCGGAGCTGCGCAAGGCGCAGCGCACGATCGAGCGTGCGCTCAAGGCCGAGGAGGAGCGTTTCGCCGAGACGCTCGACCAGGGCATGCGCGTGTTCGACGAGGTCGCGGCGCGCGCACGCGGCGTCATCGCCGGGGCCGATGCGTTCCGCCTGTACGACACCTATGGCTTCCCGGTCGACCTCACCGCCGACATCGCCCGCGAGCGCGGCCTCGATGTCGACATGGACGGTTTCGAGCGCGCGATGGACGCGCAGCGCGAGCGCGCCCGCGCCGCGAGCCAGTTCGGCGGCGGCGGCCACATCGCCGCCGAGGTGGTGAAGGACCTGCCGGCGACCGAATTCGTCGGCTACGAGCGACTCGCGCTGGCCGACGCGCAGGTCGTCGGCATCATCCGCGAGGGCGCGAGCGTGCCGGCGCTGGCCGCCGGCGAGTCCGCCACCGTGGTCCTGGATCGCACGCCCTTCTACGCCGAGTCCGGCGGCCAGGTCGGCGACCAAGGCGTGCTGCGCGCGGCCGGCGGCGAGTTCAAGGTCGTGGACACGCAGAAGCTGCTCGGCAGCTTCCACGGGCACGTCGGCCACTGGCAGGGCGCGCAGGCGCTGCGCGTGGGCGATCGCGTCGCCGCCGAGGTCGACGCCGCGCGGCGCCAGGCCACCGTGCTCAACCACTCCGCCACCCACCTGCTGCACGCCGCCCTGCGCCAGGTGCTGGGCGAGCACGTGCAGCAGAAAGGCAGCCTGGTCGCGCCCGACCGCCTGCGCTTCGACTTCTCGCACTTCCAGGCGGTCAGCGCCGCGGAACTGGCGCAGATCGAAGCCCTGGTCAACGCCGGGATCCGCGCCAACGCCGCCGCCGAAGCGCGCGAGATGGGTTACCAGGAGGCGATCGCCTCCGGTGCCATGGCGCTGTTCGGGGAGAAGTACGGCGAGCGCGTGCGGGTGATGCGCATGGGCGACTTCTCCACCGAGCTGTGCGGCGGAACGCACGTGCATCGCACCGGCGACATCGGCCTCATGCGCATCGTCGCCGAATCCGGCGTGGCCGCGGGCGTGCGCCGCATCGAGGCCGTCACCGGCGCCGGAGCGCTGGCCCAGGTCGCGCAGCGCGAGCGCGCGCTGGCCGAGGTGGGACGCCTGCTCACCGCCAATCCCGACGACGTGGTCGACAAGCTGCGCCAAGTCTTCGAGCGGCAGAAGCGCCTCGAACGCGAACTCGAGTCGCTCAAGGCCAAGGCGGCCGGCTCGGCGCTCGACGACGTGCTCGCCGATGCCACCGAGGTCGGCGGCATCAAGGTGCTGGCGGCGCGGCTCGATGGCCTCGACGCCAAGGCCCTGCGCGAGAGCGTGGACCAGGTCAAGCAGCGCCTGCCGGACTCCGTGGTGATCCTCGCCACCGGCGCCGACGGCAAGGTCGCGCTGGTGGCCGGCGTCTCCGGCGCGGCGCTGGGCAAGGTCAAGGCGGGCGACCTGCTGGGCCACGTCGCCAGCCAGATCGGCGGCAAGGGCGGCGGCCGCCCCGACCTCGCGCAGGGCGGTGGCGAGGACTCGCCGCGCGTGGCGCAGGCCCTCGCCGGCGTCAGCGATTGGGTCCGGCAGAAGATCGCCTAGGCCGCGCATTCAGGCGCGCGGCGCGCCATTCCGGCTTCATTGCAGGCCCTTGGGGCGTGGGCTACCATCGTCCGCGTCGCCGTCTGCGCTTCCCACGGATGGAGCGTGCGTCCCCGTCACAGGTGGTGGCGGGTGGGCTCGCGGACCGGCTGCCAACGGCAGCACCGCGGGTCCTCGCAGCATGGGAAGAGGAGGGAAGTCCGCATGTTGATTCTGACGCGACGTGTCGGCGAGACGCTCATGATCGGTGACAACGTCACCGTCACCGTGCTGGGCGTCAAGGGCAACCAGGTCCGCATCGGCATCAACGCGCCCAAGGACCTCGCGGTGCACCGCGAGGAAATCTACCAGCGCATCAAGCGCGAGCAGACCGAGGGCGGCGCGCCCGACGCGGGCGGCGGCCCGGCCGAAACCGGCTGAGCCGCGGGTCGGCAGGTGCCCGGCCGTCGGCCGGACACCCGCCATGACGCGATCGCGATCCCGCTACCGGGCCAGTTCGCGCGCGCCGCGCACCCACCAGTTGAACTTGCGTGGCGGCGTCAGCCGGTACTTCGGCAGGTACGTCGTGCTGCGGGTCCAGTTCGCGAACGAGCGGCTGATGGTGGCGTGCAGCTCGGTCAGCCGCGCACTGGCGGTCGCGGTGTTCTCGCCGCGCAGGCCCTTGGCGTAGACGGCGAACTTGACGAACCCGGCGACGTCGAGCGCATGGTCCATGTCGCCTTCGCTGTAGCCGGCGTCGCCGATCAACTCGCCAGTGAGATACCGCGGGAAGGTGAGGCCCGCGTAGGCCGAGCTCACCAGGCTGCCGTTGTACAGGCCGTTCACGTGCAGCCAGTCGAAGTAGCGGCTGGCCTGGGCCAGCACCTCGGTGTTGCCGTTGAGCTCGTGCAGGCGGCGCGCGGCCTGGAAATAGAGCGCGCTCATCCAAGGGGAGTTGGTCAGGTTGGTCGGCGTGGTGCCGCCGGGTCCGCCGCCCTCGTGCTGGGTGTAGCTGACCTGCGGCGCGCCGCCGTTGGCATTGGCCATCGTCGTCCACTGCGCGACCAGCGCGTTGGCGCGCGCCAGGGCGGCCGGGTCGCGGGTCAGCTCGTACCAGCCCACCGCCGCCTCGAGCGCCAAGCCGAGCTCGCGTTCGGTCCACAGTCCCATCGACGGGCTGTAGACCGCCGGGAACTCGCGGGTCCATGCATCGTGGATCCGTTGCGCGATCGGGCGGTACTGGGCGTCGCCGGTCAACACCTCGTAGTGCACGAACGGCGTGACGTAGCCGTACTTGGTGTCGCCGCCGCCCTTGGGCGTGAAGATCCCCTGGGCATCGATGCGCGCGCGGTACCAGGCGAAGTCGGACAGGAACTGCTGGCGCCAGCGATCGTTGCCACTGTCCTCGTAGAGGTAGAAGCCCACGCTGGCGCGGTCGAACAACCAGGGCTCGTAGGTGGTTTCGGTGTAGTTCCAGTTCCCATAGGCCTCGGTGAAGCGCGAGTCCACCACGTGGCCCTCGAAATTCCAGTTGCGGGACCAGGTCTCCGCGAACTTGTAGACCTCCGGCGGGAAGGCGGTGGCGACCGGCGGCGGGGGCGGCGGCGGCACGGCCGTGCAGGCGCCCGCTGGCGCAGTCGTCGGCGTCCACGCGCCCGCGGTCCAGCAGGTCGGTGCCGGGGCGCTGGCGTAGGTGCGGGTCTGGCTCCAGGATCCGGTCGTGCCGGCCGGGCACTGGACCGTCTGCGTCTCGGCCGCGGGCTGCGGCGGGCACGCCGGGGGCGGGGGTGGCGGATTGGCGGTGTAGGTAGCCACGAACTGCCGTTTCTCGGCCTGGCAGGCGTAGGTCACGCTGCCGCTGGTGCGGGTATCGGCCTGCGCCAGGGCCAGCGCGCGATCGCGGCACGCGTCCCACGACGGGAACGTGCCCTGCGACGAAGTGCCACGCAGCAGCGTGACGACGGTGGATTCGGCGATCGAGACGGCGGCG
>CAZTNB010000256.1:0-3671 GCA_964614825.1 uncultured Gammaproteobacteria bacterium | reverse complement strand
CTGGCCGATGCGGGCGACCACGTGGTCACCGAGGTCGCCGGCCGCCCGGTGCTGCTGCTGCGCCATCCCGACGGCGCCCTGCGCGGCTTCCTCAACGTGTGCCGGCATCGCGCCGGGCCGCTGGCCTGGTGCAACGGCCACGGCGCGCGCGCGCTGACCTGCAAGTACCACGGCTGGACCTACACGCTCGACGGCCAGCTGCGCAGCGCGCCGGAGATGCACGACGCCAGCGACTTCGACCTCGCCGCGATCCGCCTGCACGGCGTGCGCGTGCACGAGTGGCAGGGCCTGGTGTTCGTGGCCATGGCCGGGGAGGTGCCGCCCTTCGAGCAGGTCTACGCCGGCATCAGCGAGCGCATCCATCCGGTCGACCTGGGCGCGTTCCGCTTCCTGCGCCGGGTCTGCTACGAGGTGGCCTGCCACTGGAAGGTGTACGTGGACAACTTCCTCGAGGGCTACCACCTGCCGCACGTGCACCCGGGCCTGTCGCGCATCCTCGACTACCGCGCCTACGACACCGAGCTGCACCCGTGGTACTCGCTGCAGCATTCGCCGCTGCGCAACAACGACGGCATCTACGGCGACGGCGAGGCCTGGTACTACTTCGTGTATCCCAACGTGATGCTCAACGTCATGCCCGGGCGCCTGCAGTCGAACCGCGTGCTGCCGCTGGGCGCGGACCGCTGCCGGGTGGAGTTCGACTACTACTACGCCGACGATCCGGCGGCGCTGGCGCGGATCGACAACGACCAGCGCTTCTCCGACGAGATCCAGGCCGAGGACATCCGCATCTGCGAGGCGGTGCAGCGCGGCCTCGCCTCGGGCGCCTACGAGGCCGGGCGCCTGTGCCCGCGCCGCGAGAGCGGGGTCTGGCATTTCCATGAACTGCTGCGCGCCGCCTACGCGGCCGACGCCGGGGACGCGCGATGAGGCCGGCGACGACGCTGCGTCGGCTCGGCGCGGCCCTGCTGGCGTGCTGCGTCGCGCTGCCGGCGCTGGCCGACACCCTGTGGCTGCGCGCCGGCCACGTGCTCGACGTGGAACGCGGCGTGGTCCTCGACGACCAGGCGATCCGGATCGAGGACGGCCGCATCGCGGCGATCGGGCCGTGGGCGGACGCGTCGCCAGGCGCGGCCAAGGTCGTGGACTGGTCGGCGTACACGGTGCTGCCGGGCCTGATGGACATGCACTCGCACCTGGTGGGCGACATCCAGTCGGCCAACGTGGCGGCGCCGCTCCTGAGCTCGCAGGCGCAGGACGCGCTGGCCGGGGTGGCGAACGCGCGCGCCACGCTGGCGGCGGGGTTCACCACGGTGCGCGACGTGGGCTGCTACCGCGCCTACACCGACGTGGCGCTGCGCAAGGCGATCGCGGCGGGCCAGGTCGAGGGCCCGCGCATGTTCGTGGCCGGCGCGTACCTCACGGTCACGCACGGCGGCGGCGAGGTCACCGGCCTCGCGCCGGACGTGGTGGTGCCGGCGGAGATGCGCCGGGGCGTGGCCGATTCCATCCCCGAGATCCGCCAGCGCGTGCGCGAGATCCTCGCCAACGGCGCCGACTTCATCAAGATCATCGCCACCGGCGCGGTGCTGGCCGCCGGGACCACGCCCGCGGCGCCCGAGTACACCGAGGCCGAGATCCGCGCCGCGGTGGAGGAGGCCGCCAATGCCGGCACCTTCGTCGCCGCGCACGCGCACGGCGCCGAGGGCATCAAGCGCGCGGTGCGCGCCGGCGTGCGCTCGATCGAGCACGCCTCGTACCTCGACGACGAGGGCATCGCGCTGATGGTCGAGCACGGCACCTGGCTGGTGGCCGACGTCTACAACGGCGACTACATCGCCGAGGTCGGCAGGCGCGAGGGCTGGCCGGCCGAGGTCCTGCGCAAGAACGACGAGACCACCGGCACCCAGCGCGCGGCGTTCGAGAAGGCCGTGCGCGCCGGCGTGCGCATCGCCTACGGCACCGACAGCGGGGTCTACCCGCACGGGCAGAACGCGCGCCAGTTCGCCTACATGGTCCGCCACGGCATGACGCCGCTGCAGGCGATCCGTTCCGCCACCGTGGATTCCGCGCGCTTGCTCGGCCACGAGAAGGACTTCGGCAGCATCGCAGTCGGGCGCAGCGCCGACCTGATCGCGGTGGCCGGCGACCCACTGGCCGACGTGCGCGTGCTGGAGGACGTGCGTGGCGTGATCCAGGCGGGCCGCGTGGTGCGCAGCGAAGGTTCGGCCAGGCCCCGGTCCCCCACCCCCGACCCCTCTCCCGGGGGGAGAGCGGAGGTTTCCGCCGCCGATGCCCCGGGTCCTGCTCCCCCCGGGGGAAGCGCCCGCCCCGGACTTGATCCGGGGTGGCGCGAAGCGCCGGATGAGGGTACGGGCTCGCCATGACGCAACCCGCGCCTCGAACGACCCACGAGCCGCGCGGCGCGCCAAAGGGCGCGCTCGGCTTCTGGATGTGCACCGCGCTGGTGGTGGGCAACATCATCGGCATGGGCATCTTCCTGCTGCCCGCCGGCCTCGCGCCCTACGGCTTCAACGCCACCATCGGCTGGGTGATCACCCTGGCGGGCTGCCTGGTGCTGGCACGCGTGTTCGCGCGCCTGGCGCGCGACTTTCCCCGCGCCGAGGGGCCCTTCATCTACATGCGCGACCAGTTCGGCGAAGGCGTCGCCTTCATGACCCTCTGGTGCTACTGGATCTCGCTGTGGATGACCAATGCCACGCTGGCCGTGGGCGTGGTGGGCTACGCGGTGGCGCTGGTGCCGGGCTTCGCCGCGGTACCGACCTCGGTGGCGGCGCTGGGACTGGTGTGGTTGTTCGTGGGCATCTCGCTGCTCGGCGCGCGCACCGGCGGCGGCGTGCAGGTGGCGACCACGGCGCTCAAGCTGGTGCCGATGGTGGTGGTGATCGCGCTCGGCGCCTGGTGGCTGGTGACCGAGCCCGCGTCCTACAGCCGCCAGTTGCCGACCACGCCGGTCACGCTGCGGGACACCATGGCCGCCTCCACCATCGCGCTGTTCGCGATGCTGGGCCTCGAGTCCGCCACCGTGCCGGCCGGCCAGGTGCACGACCCGGGCCGCACCATTCCCCGCGCGACGCTCGCCGGCACCCTGATCGCGGCGGTGGTCTACATCGTCGTGTCCACGATCCCGATGCTGCTGATCCCGCAGGCGGAGCTGGCGCAGTCCTCGGCGCCGTTCGTGACCCTGCTGGAGCGCCAGCTGGGCGAAGGCAACGGCCGCTGGCTGGCCCTGTTCGTGATCATCAGCGGGCTCGGTGCGCTCAATGGCTGGACCCTGCTGGTGGGCGAGCTGACCCGCACCATGGCCAGCCACGGCGTGTTGCCGGCGGTGCTGGCGCGCTGCAACCGCCACGGCGCTCCGGCCATCGCGCTGGTGTTGACCGGCGTGCTGGCCTCGGCCATGGTGCTGATGAGCTACAGCAAGACGCTGGTGCAAGGCTTCGTGTTCCTGACCACGGTGGTGACGGCCGCCAACCTGCCGCTGTACCTGGGGTGCGCGCTGGCACTGGTGGTGATCTGGCGCAAGCGGGGGGCGGCCGCGGCGCGCGGCCTGTTGCCGCTGGGCCTGCTCGGCGCCGGCTACGCCGTGTTCGCCATCATCGGCATCGGCACCGAGTCGCTGCTGTGGGCGCTGGCGCTCGCCGCGGCGG
>CAZTNB010000255.1:1790-3694 GCA_964614825.1 uncultured Gammaproteobacteria bacterium | reverse complement strand
CAAAAGAAGAGCCCCGGGACACTGGGGGGAGTGCCCGGGGCCGGGGGATGGAGACTGGCCTGGGGAGTGGCCAGCCTCCGGGGGTCACACTCAGGGAGGTGAGTGATGACTCGAGCCTCCGGGGAGAGAGGCTCGACGAATTAGATGGAGCCCTCAGGAGAAAGTTCCACCCGGTTTCGTGCCTGCATTTAGTTTCGGTTCAGCCCGTCGCTTCAACGAAATTTGAACATTTGTGCAGCGATCCGATGCCTGCGCGGAGCGCTGCCTGCACGACTGCTTTGTACCCGCGCCAGCCGGCCCGCGCATGGGTCGGAAGTCAGTGCGCCTCGTCCCAGTTCGCGCCGCTGCCCAGGCCCACTTCCAGGGCCACGTCGAGGTCGGCGGCGGCCGCCATGCGCTCGCGCAGGCCGGCGCCGATCGCCTCCACCGCATCCTCGCGCACCTCGAGCACCAGCTCGTCGTGCACCTGCAGGAGCATCCGCGCCCGGGCGTGAAGCGGATGTAACCATGCGTCGACCGCGATCATGGCCCGCTTGATGATGTCGGCCGCGGTGCCCTGCATCGGCGCATTGATCGCGGCGCGCTCGGCGCCGGCGCGGGCGGCGGCGTTGCGCGAGCGGATCTCGGCCAGGTACAGGCGCCGGCCGTACACGGTCTCCACGTAGCCGTCGCGCCGGGCCTGCTCGCGCGCGCGCTCCATGAAGCCGCGCACGCCGGGATAGCGCTGGAAGTAGCGGTCCATGTACTCCTGGGCCTCGCCGCGGCCGATGCCGAGCTGGCGCGAGAGGCCGTGCGCGCCCATCCCGTACATGAGGCCGAAGTTGATCGCCTTGGCGGCGCGGCGCTGGTTGGCGTCCACCGCTTCCGGCGCCACCCCGAACACCTCGGCGGCGGTGGCGCGGTGCACGTCCAGGCCCTCGCGGAAGGCGCGCAGCAGGCCCGGGTCCTGCGACAGGTGGGCCATGATGCGCAGCTCGATCTGCGAGTAGTCGGCGGCCACGATGCGCCACCCCTGCGGCGCCACGAAGGCCTGGCGGATGCGGCGCCCGTCCTCGGTGCGGATCGGGATGTTCTGCAGGTTGGGGTCGGTCGAGGACAGGCGCCCGGTCGCCGCCACCGCCTGGTGGAAGCTGGTGTGCACGCGGCCGGTGCGCGGGTTGATCTGCTCGGGCAGCTTCTCGGTATAGGTCGAGACCAGCTTGGCGCAGGTGCGGTAGTCGAGGATCAGGCGCGGCAACTCGTGCTGGTCGGCCAGTTCCTCCAGCGCCTCCTCGTTGGTGGAGGGCTGGCCGGTCGGGGTCTTGAAGCTGGCCGGCAGGCCCAGCTCGCCGTACAGCACCTGCTGCAGCTGCTTGGGCGAGTCGAGGCTGAAGGCGTGGCCGGCGGCGCGGTAGGCGCGCTCGATGGTCTCGGTCATGCGGATGCGCAGCGCGCGCGTCTGCGCCGCGAGCTGCTCGCGGTCGACCAGGATGCCGGCGCGCTCCATCCGCGCCAGCACCGGCACCAGCGGCATCTCGATCTCCTCGTAGACGCGCAGCAGGCTGGGGATCGCGACGAGCTGCGGGTGCAGCGCCTGGTGCAGCCGGAAGGTGACGTCGGCATCCTCGGCCGCGTAGTCGGCCGCGCGCTGCAGCTCCACCTGCGAGAACAGGATCTGCTTCGCGCCCTTGCCGGCCACGTCCTCGTAATGGATGGTCTGCTCGCCGAGGTAGCGCTGCGCCAGCGAATCCATGTCGTGGCGGGTGATGGTGGAATTGAGCACGTAGGACTCGAGCATGGTGTCGTGGCGGTAGCCGGCGACCTCGATGCCGCAGCGCGCCAGGATGTGCATGTCGTACTTGCCGTGCTGGCCGATCTTGCCCCTGGCCGGGTCCTCCAGCAGCGGTGCCAGCGCCTCGAGCACC
>CAZTNB010000255.1:0-1690 GCA_964614825.1 uncultured Gammaproteobacteria bacterium | reverse complement strand
TGGGCACCTCGACGTCGGTGCGGATGGTCGCGAGCTGCTTCGACAGCGACAGGTGCGGGATCGCCGCGCGCAGGTTCTCGCCGATCTTGCCGCCGATCGCCGCCGCGTTGGCGATCACGTTCTCCAGCGTGCCGTACTCGGCCAGCCACTTGGCCGCCGTCTTCGGCCCGCACTTGTCCACGCCGGGGATGTTGTCGACGCTGTCGCCGGTGAGGGCGAGGAAATCGGCGATCTGCTCCGGCCTGACCCCGAACTTCTCCACCACGCCGGCGCTGTCGGTGACCGAGTTGCTCATCGTGTTGACCAGCCGCACCTGCGCGTCGACCAGCTGGGCGAAGTCCTTGTCGCCGGTGGAGATCTCGACCTGCATGCCGGCGGCCGCCGCCTGCCGGGCGAGGGTGCCGATGACGTCGTCGGCCTCGACGCCGGGCACGCGCAGCAGCGGGATGCCCAGCGCCTCGACCACCGCGATCATCGGCTCGACCTGCGCCTTGAGGTCGGGTGGCGTGGGCGGACGGTTGGCCTTGTAGGCGGGATACAGCGCGTGGCGGAAATTGGGCCCGCTGGCGTCGAGCACGAAGGCCACGCGGTCGGGCCGCGCCTTGAGCGTGCCGCGCAGCATGTTGACCACGCCGTACAGCGCCCCGGTCGGCTCGCCCGCCTGGTTCGACAGCGGCGGCAGGGCGTGGAAGGCGCGGAACAGGTACGAGGAGCCGTCGATCAGGACCAGCTTGGGCTGCGCCACGCGACACTCCTGCACCCGGGATTCGAACCGAGGATTCTAGGCCGAACACGGGTAAACTCCGCGTGCCTGCCGGAGATCGCCCCATGCGCCGACTGCCCCTGTTGCTGCTCGCCCTGGCCACGGTCGCGTGGGCGCAGGAACCGCCGGCGCCGGCCGAGGCGCCGCCGCCGCCGGGAATGGACGAGGCCGGCCCCACCGACGTGACGGCCACGCCCGCAACGGGCGCCGCCGACGAAGGCCCGGGCGAGAAGGTGCTGCCGCGCGAGCGCGCGCCCGACCCGGGCCCGGCCGCCGAGCAGAAGCCGATCGTCAGCGGCGAGCCCTTGCCGGAGAAGGTGCGGCCCAGCGACGAGAGCGCGCCCGCGGTCACCATCCGTACCGAGGGCGAGGTCACGATCGAGGAGTACCGCCGCGCCGGCGCGCTGTACATGGTGGTGGTCACGCCCAAGAGCGGCGTGCGCTACACCTACCTCGACACCGACGGCAACGGCCGCCTCGAGGGCGACGTGGGCAGCCTCGAGAACGTGGCCCCGGTCTACTACACGCTGTACGAGTGGGAATGAGCGCGGCGCGCGCCGGCACCCTGGTCGAGCTCGCCAACGCCGACACGGTGCGTGCGGCGTGGCCGGTGGTGCGCCAGCTGCGCACCCACCTCACCGAGGACAGCTTCGTGGCGCACGTCGGCGCCATGCGCGCCGAGGGTTACCGCGCCATCGCGCTCTTGCGCGACAACGTGCCCAGCGCCTACGCGGGCTTCCGCATCCTCACCATGCTGGCCTACGGCCGCGTGCTGTACGTGGACGACCTCGTCACCGACGAGACCGCGCGCGACACCGGCGCCGGCCGCACCCTGATCGCCTGGCTGGTGGGCGAAGCCCGCCGCCAGGGCTGCCCCGGCGTGCAACTCGACTCGGGCGTGCAGCGCTTCGCCGCCCACGCCTTCTA
>CAZTNB010000254.1:0-3737 GCA_964614825.1 uncultured Gammaproteobacteria bacterium | reverse complement strand
GGCAACCAGGGCATCGACATCGCCCTGCTGGGCGACGGCGACGACACCTTCACCTGGGACCCGGGCGACGGCAACGACACGGTCGAGGGGCAGGGCGGCTCGGACCTGCTGGACTTCAACGGCGCCAACATCGCCGAGCTCATCGATGTCTCCGCCAACGGCAGCCGCACGCGCTTCCTGCGCAACATCGCCAACATCGTCATGGACCTGGGCGGCGTGGAGCGGATCGCGTACGACGCGTTCGGCGGCGCGGACGTGGTGACCGTCGGCGACCTCGCCGGAACCGCGACCACGCAGGTGCAGGTCAATCTCGCCGCGGCCGGCGGCGTCGGCGACGGCCAGGTCGACAGCGTGGTGGTCGGCGGTGGCGCGGGCGCCGAGACCATCGTCGCGGGTGCCGCCGGCGGCCTGGTCAGCGTGGCCACGCCCGCGGCCACCGTGATCGTGGCGACCGCCGAGCCTGCGCTCGACACGCTGTCGGTCAATGGCGGCGCCGGCAACGACACCCTCGTGGTGGAGTCCACGCTGGCGGGGCTGCTCGCCAGCGTTGCCGTCGACGGCGGCAGCGACACCGATACCGTGGTGGCGCGCGGCACCAGCGCTGCCGACAACCTGCAGTCGTTCTCGGCCGCACCGCTGCTCACCGCCGGCGGGGTGGCATTCCTGAACTCGGCGCTGGCGGAGAACCTGCGCCTGGAGGGCCTCGACGGCGGCGACACCCTCGTCAACGGCGCCAACGTCACCACGCTGTTCGGCCAGGTCACGCTCGACGGCGGCCCCGGCGCGGACGTCCTCAACGGCAGCAACGGCACCGAGGTGCTCGACGGCGGCGCGGGCGACGACACGCTGGACGGCGGCCAGGGCAACGACCTCGCGTTTCTCGGCGCCGACAACGACACCTTCAACTGGGACCCGGGCGACGGCAGCGACATCGTCGAAGGCCAGGCCGGCACCGACCTGCTGCGCTTCAACGGGGCGAACATCGGCGAGATCATCACCATCTCCGCCAATGGCACGCGCGCGCGCCTGTTCCGCAACGTGGCCGCGATCGACATGGACCTCGATGGGGTGGAGCAGATCGACTACAACGCGCTGGGCGGCGCCGACGTCTGCGACGTCGGCGACCTCGCGGCGACCGACGTCACCCGCGTGCGCGCGCTGCTGGCCGGCACGCTGGGCGGCGGCAGCGGCGACGCGCAGGCCGACAGCGTCGTCGTCGGCGGCACGGTGCAGGCGGACGCCTTTTCCGTCAGCGCGGCCGGCGGCACGGTTTCCGTCGCCCGCGGCGCCATCAACGTCGACGTGCTCACCGCCGAGCCGGCCGGCGACCGCATCACGATCAACGCCCTCGCCGGCGACGATACCCTGGGCGCGACGCCGGCCGCGGCGATCGCCGTGCCGCTGACCTTCAACGGCGGCGATGACAGCGGCAATGGCGAAGCGGGCGACCTGTTCGTGCTCGCCGGCGAGGCGGTGGCCGAGAACTACACGGTCACGGCCACCGCGGGGGGTGCGCTGCTCGCGCGCCTCAGCCCGGTCTCGTTCTCGATCGCGCTCGACGCGATCGAGCGCCTGCAACTCGACCTCGGCAACGGCGTGGACAGCATCAACACCTTGCTGCTGCCGACGATGCGGCAGATCCTCGACGGCGGCGCGCCGGCCTCGCTGCCCGGCGATTCGCTCAACGTGGCCAACTTCAGCGGCGACGTGTTCGTGTCGCCGATCGTGGTCGCCGGACTGCGCCGGATCGACCACGCGAACTTCGAGCAGACCACCAACCAGCAGCTTTTCCAGGCCTTCCTCACCGGGCGCCAGCAGACCCCGCCCAATGCCTCGCCCGCGCTGGGCTTCGGCCAGGTCACGCTCAGTCCGGCGCAGGACGCGATCGCGGTGTCGCTGGGCTATGCCGGCCTGCTCGGCGCCAGCACCACCGTGCGCCTGCACGCGCCGGCGCCGCGCGGCGTGGCCTCGGGCTCGATCTTCGACCTGCCGGCCTCCGGCGCCAGCAGCGGCAGCTTCACCGTCGGCCCGCTGGCGGTCACGCCCACGCAGGTGAGCCAGCTCAAGCAGGGCCTGTGGTACTTCAACGTGGCCTCCGCCGCGCCCGGATCGGTCAACGGCGAGATCCGCGGCCAGCTCGACAACATCCAGTTGCGCGACGGTTTCGAATAGCCGCCGCGGCGCGGGCGGACTCAGGCGGCGTCGTCGCCGAGGCGCGCGAGCAGGGCCTCGAAGCGCGGATGGCCGCGCAGGGGCGCGAGGTCGCTGTCGTGGGCCATCCAGCCGGCGCTGCCGGCCGCCTGTTGCTCGAGCAGGTCCAGGGCGCGCTCGAGCTCGCCGCTCTGGCTGTAGTAGCAGGCGGCGTTGTAGCGGGTGCTGAAGTCGTCCGGGCGCAGGCGCAGGGCGGTCTCGACGTGGCGCCGCCCGGCCTCGGGATCGCCCTGGCGCAGGTGCAGCTGGCCCGCGAGCGCGTGCAGGCGGGAGTTCTCCGGCTCCAGCTTCAACTGGTGCTCGAGGCCGTCCAGCGCGGTGCGGGCCACCTCGTCCGCCCGTTGCCGCTGGCCGGCGGACTCGAACGCGTTCACCGCCAGCGCCAGCACCGAATGGTCGTCCGGTCGCGCCCGGAACGCGGCCTCGAAGCACGCCGCCGCGCGGGCGAAGTCGCCCAGCGCGTAGAGGTGCCGGGCGAAGTACAGGTTGGCCTCGTGCAGCGCCGGGTTGAGTTCGAGGGCGCGCTCGAAGGCCCGCGTCGCGGCCGCGTGCTCGCCGGCCAGCGAAAGTACGTGGCCATGCGCGACGTGGGCCTCGGCCAGGTTCGGCGCCAGTTCCAGCGCGCGACGGCTGGCGGCGGTGGCCTCCGGCAACACGTCCTCGCGGCGCGCGAAGCGCCACAGCACGGCCTGGGCGAGGATGTCCGCGAGCCCCGCGTGCGCCTGCGCGAACTCCGGATCCTTCTCGATCGCGTTGCGGAACAGGGTCGGCGCGTGCTGCCAGGCCGTCGACGTGGTCTGCCCGACCAGCTGGCGCCCGCGCAGGTAGTACTCGTAGGCCTCGAGGTTGCGCGGCGCGAAGCGACCGCGCTGCCCGGCCGCCGGCCCGGTCAGCGACAGCTTGAGCGCGCGCGCCACGCTGCGCGCGATCTCGCCCTGGATGGCGAAGATGTCGGCCATGCGCCGGTCGTAGACCTCGGACCACAGGTGGTAGCCGCTGTCGGCGTCCACCAGCTGGACGCTGATGCGCAAGCGCTCGTCCTGGCGCCGCACGCTGCCCTCCAGGATCGCGCCGACGCCGAGCTCGCGCCCGATCGTGCGCGGGTCGACGCTGCCGTCGCGGTAGCGGAACGAGGCGGTGCGGGATGCCACCCGCAGGCCGCGCACGCAGCACAGGGCGTCGATGATCTCCTCGGACAGTCCGTCGCAGAACCAGTCCTGGTCCTGCGCCTGGCTGAGGTCCGTGAATGGCAGGATCGCCACCGAGGCCTCGGGCGGCGCGGTCCGGCGCGCCTCGTCGCCGCCGGCCGTGGGCGCGGCGGCGGACGCCGTGCGGCGTATGGTCCAGCCCGAGACGTCGAAGAACCACGCCAGCACGCAGGCGACCGGAAACCCGGCGATCACCGCCAGGATCAATGCGCGCTGGGCCCACGCCGGCAGGCCCAGCGGCTCGAACGTGGCATCGGCCACCTGCAGCAGCAACCAGCCGGCGACCACGTAGGCGGCGACCGTGCTGAACACGTGCCG
>CAZTNB010000253.1:0-3744 GCA_964614825.1 uncultured Gammaproteobacteria bacterium | reverse complement strand
GGCGGCCAGAACGTCAACAAGGTCTCGACCGCGGTCGAGCTGCGCTTCGACGTGCGCGCCAGCCCCACCTTGCCCGAGCCGGTGCGGGCGCGGCTGCTGGCGCGGCGCGACCGGCGCCTGACCGACGACGGCGTGCTGGTGATCTCGGCGCAGCGCTTCCGCACCCAGGAGCGCAACCGCGAGGACGCGCGCGAGCGCCTGCTGGAGCTGATCCGCGCCGCGCTGGTGGTGCCGCGCAAGCGCGTCGCCACCAAGCCCACCCGCGCCTCCAAGGAACGCCGGCTCGGGGCCAAGAAGCGCCGCGCCAGCGTCAAGCAGGGCCGCGGGCGCAGCCGGGATCCCGAGGCATGAATCCGCCCGGCACCGTGCTGCCGCTGCCGCCGTCGGCGCCGCGCACGGGCAGCGCCTTCACGCGCTGGCTCGCGCGCAGCCTGCTGCGACTCGGCGGCTGGCGCATGGAGGGCGCATGGCCGGACCTCGAGCGCGCGATGATCATCGCCGCGCCGCATTCGTCGATGTGGGACGCCTGGTGGGGCCTGCTGGCCAAGATCGCGATGGGCGTGCACGTCGAATTCCTGGCCAAGAAGGAGGCCTTCTTCTGGCCGCTGGGGCCGATCCTGCGCGCGGTGGGCGGCTTCGAGGTCGACCGCAAGTCGCCGGCCGGCGTGGTCGAGCAGCTCATCGCCAGGCTGCGGCCCGGCGCGCGCCACTGGCTGGTGATCGCGCCCGAGGGCACGCGCAAGCGCGTGGAGAAGTGGAAGACCGGCTTCTGGAAGGTCGCCACCGGCGCGCAGGTGCCGGTGGTGTGCGCGTACTTCCACTATCCCGACAAGGTCATCGGCATCGGCCCGGCATTGACCATGAGCGGCGACCTCGATCGCGACATGGCCACCGTGCGCGACTACTACCGCCCCTTCCAGGGCAAGCACCGGGGCACCGCGTGAGCGACGCGCGCGTGGCCGATCCGGCCTGGTTCCCGGTGGGCTGGGATGGCGCCAGCGACGCCTTCCGCTTCGCCACGCTCGATGCCGCGCGCCTGGGCGACGCGGCCTTCCTCGACAAGCGCCTGGGCGTCGACCTGGCCGGCGCCGAGGCGGTGCCCGCGCAGGCGCTGTCCGGCTTGCGCGCCGCGCCGGTCGCGGCGGCCCCGGCCTTCCTGTTCCACACCGCGTTCTGCTGCTCCACCCTGCTCGCGCGCTGCCTGCACGCGCCGCCGGGCGCGATGGCGCTCAAGGAACCCAGCCTGCTGCTGCGCCTGACCGAGGCATGGCGCAACGCGCCCGACGCCGCGGCGCGCGCGCGCGTCGATGCCTCGCTCGACATCGGCCTGCGCCTGCTGGCGCGGCCGTGGGCGGCGCAGGGCAGGGTGCTGGTCAAGCCGACCAACACCGTGGTGCTGATCCTCGACCGCGTGCTGGCAGCCGCGCCGGATTCCCGCGCGGTGCTGCTGCATGGCGGGCTCGAGGACTTCCTCGTGTCCTGCGCCAAGAAGCTGCCCGAGGCCGAGACCCGCCTCAACTGGATGGCGCGCACGGTGCTGCCGGGCAGCGGCCTGGTCGAGGCCTTCGGGCTCTCGGCCGACGCGCAGTTCGGCTTCGTCGAGGCCACGGTGCTGACGTGGTACGCGCAGATGGCCCACTACGCGCGCGCGCTGGCCTCGGCCGCCGCGCCGCGCCTGCGCACGCTGGACATGGACGTGCTGCTGGCGCGCCCGGCCGACACCGTCGCCGCCTGCGCCCGGTGGCTGCAGTTGCCGGCGGCGCTCGACGGCCTGGCCGCGCGGGTGCAGGGCGAGTTCTCGCACCACGCCAAGGCCACCGACGTCGCGTTCAATCCGCAGGTGCGGCTGGCCGAGAAGCAGCGCGTGCTGGAGCGCCACGGCGAGCTCGTGCGCGGCGCGCTGGCCTGGGCGCGGCGCGAGATCGAACCGCGGGCGAGCCTGCCGCGGATGCAGCCGCTGCAAGCCTGAGGGGCGGACGATGCAGGCGCCGCCGCTGGACGATCCGCGCGTGTTCCCGGTCGACCTCGACGTGGCCGCGCGCCGCTTCGCCTTCCTCGCCATCGACGAGGCGGTGCTGGAGCGCTCGGCCTTCCTCGACACCCGCATCGAGGCGCCGCTGGCGCAGGCGGTGCCGGTGCCGGTCGCGGCGCTGGCCGCGCTGCGCGACCCGCCGCGTCCTCCGGCCTTCCTCTGGCACACCTCGTTCTGCTGCTCGACCCTGCTCGCGCGCGCGCTGCACCTGCCGCCGGCGGTGGTGGCGCTCAAGGAGCCGCTGGTGCTGCGCCGGCTGTCCGACGCGCACGACGCCGGCAAGCCGCTGGGCGAGCTGCCGCAGCTGGCGCTGCGCCTGCTGGCGCGGCCGTGGGCGCCGGGCGCCGCGGTGCTGGTCAAGCCCACCCACGCCGCGCTCAACATCGCCGCGCCCTTGCTGGCCGCGGTGCCGGCCGCGCGCGGCGTCGTGCTGCATTCCACGCTCGACGACTTCCTCGTCTCCAACCTCAAGAAGCGCGAGGAGACGCGCCGGCGCGTGCCGCGCCTGGCCGAGCGCGCGCTGCGCGCCAGCGGGCTGGCGGCGAAGCTGCCGCGCGCGGCGCGCACGCCGCCGGGTTTCCTCGAGACCGTGGCCGTGCAGTGGACCGCGCAGACCGCGCTGGCGCAGCAGGTGCTGGCCGGTGCCGGTCCCGGCCGCCTGCGCGCGGTCGCCGAGCGCGAAGTGCTGGCCGACCTGCCCGGCGTGGCCCTGGCCTGCGCGGCCTGGCTGGACCTGCCGGTGGCCGAAGGCGCGGTGCGCGCGCGGGCGGCGGCGATCGGCCGCCAGCACGCCAAGGACGCCACCCTGGCCTACGATCCCGCGGCGCGCGCGCGGGAGGCCGCGCGCGTGCGCGCCCGTCACGGCGCCGCGCTGGACGCGGCGCTGGCGTGGGCGCAGCGCCACCTGTTGCCGCTGCTGGCGAGCCCCGGGCTCGGCCCGGCGCTGCCCTGAACGGTGCCGCCACGCTCGCGCGGCCTGAACATCCGTCATGATCCGATCACGTCATCCCGAGGAGACCGACCATGCGCCGTACCGGTGACCGCGTGCCCGACTTCGACCTTGCCACCGACCGCGGCGACCGCGTCTCGACCGCCTCGCTGCGCGGCAAGCGCTACGTGCTGTACTTCTATCCCAAGGACGACACGCCGGGCTGCACGCGCGAGGCCTGTTCCTTCCGCGACCACCTGCCGTCCTTCGAGGGCGCGGGCGTGCCCGTGTTCGGCGTGAGCGCCGACGACGTCGGCGCCCATGCGCGCTTCGCCGCCAAGCACCAGCTCAACTTCCCGCTGCTGGCCGATCCCGATCGCCAGCTGATCCAGGCCATGGGCGTGTGGGTGGAAAAGAGCCTGTACGGCCGCCGCTACTTCGGCATCGCGCGCGCCACCTTCGTGGTCTCGGCCGAGGGCCGCATCGAGAAGGTGTGGGAAAAGGTCAGCCCCGACGGCCACGGCCCGGAAGTGCTGGCGTACCTGCGTGGCGAGGCACCGCCGGCGAGGCCGGCCCCGGCGCCGGCGGCGAAGCTCGCGCTGGCGGCGAGGATCGCGCCGAAGCCGGTGGCGCCGGCGGGCAAGGCCGCGGTGAAGAAACCCGTGGCCACGAAGCCGGCGGCAGCGAAGCAGGCGGCGTCGAAGCCGGCGGTGAAGAAGGTCGCGAAGCGGGCCGCGTCGAAGCCGGCGAAGAAGCCCGCGCGCAAGGCCCCGGCCCGCAAGCC
>CAZTNB010000252.1:0-3746 GCA_964614825.1 uncultured Gammaproteobacteria bacterium | reverse complement strand
CTTCCCGCCTGGAACCGCGCCGTCCTCAAGGTCGGCAGCAACCTGATCGCGCCGGAGGGCAGCGGCCTGTCGACGCGGCACCTGCTCGGCATCGCGCGCGCGGTCGCCGAACTGCGCGCGGCCGGACGCGAGATCGTGGTCGTGTCTTCGGGCGCGGTCGCGGCCGGGCGCGCGTTGCTGCGCGCCGGGGCCGACGGGCGCAGCATCGTCGCGCGCCAGGCGCTGGCGGCGCTGGGCCAGCCCAAGGTGCTCGAGCTGTGGTCGAAGCTGCTCGACGTGCCCTGCGCGCAGGTGCTGCTGGCCTACGACGACCTGCAGAACCGGCGCCGCTTCAACAACGCGCGCAACACCCTGCGCGAGCTGCTGGCGCAGGGCGTGCTGCCGGTGGTCAACGAGAACGACTCGGTCGCGGTCGACGAGCTGCGCGTGGGCGACAACGACAACCTCGCCGCGCACGTCGCGGTGCTGGTCGAGGCCGACCTGCTGGTGGTGCTGTCGGATGTCGCCGGGCTGTACGACGCCGATCCGCGCGCGAACCCGCAGGCGCGCCTGCTCGGATCGGTCGAGCGCATCGACGAGGCCGTGCTCGCCCTGGCCGGCGGCGCCGGCAGCGCGGTCGGCACCGGCGGCATGCGGACCAAGCTCGAGGCGGCGCAGAAGGCCACCGCGCGCGGCATCACCGCCGCCATCGTCAACGGCCGCGACGACGCCGCGTTGTCGGCGCTCGCGCGCGGCGAGCTGCACGGCACCCTGTTCCGCGCCGAGCGCGCCGCGCTCTCGGCCAAGGACCATTGGCTGCGCCACGCGCTGGTCGCCAACGGCAGCCTGGTGGTCGACGCCGGCGCCGCGCGCGCGCTGCGCGAGCGCGGCGCCTCGCTGCTGCCGGCCGGCGTGGTCGAGGTGCGCGGCGGCTTCCACGCCGGCGACGCCGTCGACGTGCTGCTCGGCGCCGGCGGCGCCGCGCCCGCGATCGCCAAGGGCATCGCGCAATACGACGCCGCCGAACTGCGCCGCCTGCTCGGCCGCCCGACCAGCGAGATCGAGTCGCTGCTGGGCTACGCCGGCCCCGAGTGCGCGATCCATCGCGACGACCTGGTGCTGCTGTGAAGGGCGCCATGCGCGAACTCGCCGCCGCCGCCGCCGCCGCCGCGCGCGTGGTCGGCTGCCTGCCGCGCGCGACCAAGGACGCGGTGCTGCTGTCGATCGCCGCGGGCCTCGACGCCGCCGGTGCGGCGATCCTCGCCGCCAACGCGGCCGATGTCGAAGCCGCGCAGGCGCGTGGCACCGCGCCGGCGCTGGTCGACCGCCTGCGCCTGGACCCGGGCCGCCTGGCCGCGATCGCGCAGTCGGTGCGCGCGATTGCGGCGCTGCCCGATCCGGTGGGCGAGATCCAGTGGCAGGTCTCGCGCGACGACGGCCTCGAGATCGGGCGCATGCGCGTGCCGCTGGGCGTGATCGCGATGATCTACGAGGCACGCCCCAACGTGACGGTGGACGCGGCGGCCTTGTGCCTCAAGTCCGGCAACGCCGTGATCCTGCGCGGCGGCTCCGAGGCGATCCGCTCCAACCGCGCGCTGGCCGCGGTGATCGGCGCGGCGCTCGAGGCGCATGGCCTGCCCGCCGCCGCCGCCGCGCTGGTGCCGGTCACCGAGCGCGAAGCCATGGTCGAGCTGCTGCGCCAGGACGACCTGATCGACCTCGCCATCCCGCGCGGCGGCGAGGGCCTGATCCGCTTCGTGGCCGAGGTGAGCCGGGTGCCGGTGATCCGCCACTACAAGGGCGTGTGCCACCAGTACGTCGATGCCGACGCCGACCTCGCGCTGGCGGAGCGCCTGCTGATCGACGGCAAGACCAGCCGGCCCGGCGTGTGCAATGCGCTCGAGACCCTGCTGGTCGACGCCGCGGTCGCGCCGCGCTTCCTGCCGCGCGCCGCCGCCGCGCTCATGGCCCGCGGGGTCGAGCTGCGCGGCTGCGAACGCACGCGCGCCCTGCTCGACGACCCGGCCGTGGCGCTCGCGACGGCGGAGGATTGGGATGCCGAGTACCTGGACCTGGTCCTGGCCGTGCGCGTGGTCGAGGGCCTCGACGAGGCGCTCGCGCACATCGCCCGCCACGGCTCGCGCCACACCGAGGTGATCGTCACCCGCAACGCCGGCCGCGCCGCGCGCTTCCAGCGCGAGGTCGATGCCTCGGCCGTGATGTGGAACGCGTCCTCGCGCTTCAACGACGGCGGCGAGCTCGGGCTCGGCGCCGAGATCGGCATCTCCACGACCAAGCTGCATGCCTACGGGCCCATGGGTCTCGAGGCGCTCACCACGCGCAAGTTCGTGCTGCGCGGCACCGGGCAGGTGCGTCACCCGGTGTGAAGATTTCGCGAAGTCGCGCTCACGCCACACCTGTCCCCTTGCTGAACGGTCATGTGCCCCCAACTTCCGGTTCATGCCCCGTTGATCGGGGTCCGGCATGCTGGCGCCCCTGACCCAGGTCAACGATTGCAAGCTCCGAATTCACCAAGATCGCCGGCCACCGCATGGTGCGGCAGCCGGTTGCACGTTACCTACCACCCCTGAAGGATTCCCCATGAAGAAGATCCAACTCGCCGCCGCGCTGCTCGCGGCCCTTGCCGCCCCGAGCGCCTTCGCGCAGGCCACCGACCGCACCGGTTTCTTCATCGAAGGCCGCGGCGGCAGCGCCAGCGTCAGCGAAGACGAGTTCGACGACACCAGCACCGCCTTCCAGATCAACGGCGGCTATCGCTGGGGCGCGATCGGCATCGAGGGCGGCTACGCCGACTTCAACGGCTTCGAGGACGAGAGCAACGGCCTCGACATCAATGCCGACCTGACCGGCTGGACGCTGGGCGTGAACGGCCGCTTCAACTTCGCCGAGCAGTGGTACCTGGCCGGCCGCGTCGGCGCGTTCTTCTGGGATGCCGATGCCAATGCCGCCGTGTGCGTGGTCGCCGGCACCAACCAGGTGTGCAACCTGGTCGACGCCGACACCGACGGCACCGACTTCTACGCCGGCGCGGGCGTCGGCTACGACTTCAACGAGATGTTCAGCATGGGCGTCGCGTACGACTACTTCGGCGCCAGCAACGACGACCTCGACCTGAACAACAACGTGTTCTCGCTCACCGCGGAAGTGCGCTTCTGATCCACGCCTGACGGTTCGGGCGAGCAGCACGGACGGCGGCCCCCGGGCCGCCGTTCGCTTTTTCGCGCTCGGCCGCGCACGCCAGTGCCTGCCTCAGGCCCCGCCCGCGAACCCCAACTGCCGCCAGGCCTCGTAGACCACCACCGCGACCGCGTTCGACAGGTTGAGGCTGCGGTTGCCCGGGCGCATCGGCAGGCGCAGGCGTTGGCCGCGATCGAGGCCGTCCCACACCTCCGGCGGCAGCCCGCGCGTCTCGCAGCCGAACAGCAGCGCGTCGCCCGCCGCGTAGGCCACCTGGTCGTAGCGCAGCTCGCCACGCGTGGACAGCGCGTAGAGGCGCGGCGGCGCCACCGCGGCGCGGAACGCGGCCAGCGAGGCGTGGGTGCGCACGGCCGCGAACTCGTGGTAGTCGAGCCCGGCGCGGCGCAGCTTGGCGTGGTCGAGGTCGAAGCCCAGCGGTTCGACCAGGTGCAGCGTGGCACCCGTGTTCGCGCACAGGCGGATCACGTTGCCGGTGTTGGGCGGGATCTCGGGCTGGTGCAGGACCACGTGCAGCATCGGCGCATTATCGCCGGGAAGGGCCCGCGCCA
>CAZTNB010000251.1:0-3767 GCA_964614825.1 uncultured Gammaproteobacteria bacterium | reverse complement strand
GCGCGGTCGAAGGCCTGCCAGTCGAGCAGGTCGATGTTGCCCAGCGCCGGCGCCAGCAGCAGGCTCGATGACTGGCGCGCGGCCAGGGTCGCCGCGCCGGAGTTGACCATGCCGGCGCGCAGCAGCAGTTGCAGGATCCCGGGCCGCTTGCCGCGGCCGAACAGGTCCGGGATCAGCTTCCACCACGCCGGCAGGTCGATCTCGTCGGCGTGCGCGCGCACCGCGTGGTCGCCGCCGATGTCGACCGCGATCACCTCGCCGTGGTGGGTCTCGCGCATCACGTCCACCGGCAGGTTGTTGATCACGCCGCCGTCCACGTGCACCTGCCCGCCGAGGAACACCGGCGGCAGCACGCCCGGGATGGCGACGCTGGCGCGCAGCCATTGCCACACCGGGCCGGAGCGGTGCACCGCGGCACGACCTTCGGTGAGGTCGGCGCTGACGCAGAAGTAGGGCAGCACCAGGTCCTCGATCTCGCGCTCGCCGAAGGTTTCGCGCAGCAGGCGGCTGACCTTGGCGCCGGACTTGATCGACACCACCGGCAGGGTCCATTGCGACAGCGGGTTGGTCTCGACGAAGCAACGGCGGAAGTTGACGATCATCTCCTCGGTCGACCAGTCGCAGGCCAGCCCGGCGCCGATGATGGCGCCGATGCTGGTGCCGCCCACCGCGTCGACCTTCATGCCGGCCTCGCGCAGCGCCTTGACCACGCCGATGTGGGCGAAACCGCGCGCGCCGCCGCCGGACAGGACCAGGCTCAGGCTGCGACCCACCGCCAGGCGCGCCACGCGGCCCACGTCCTCGGCGTTGCGCACGTGGTGCAGTTGCGCGCGCGGCCGCAGGCGCGACCAGCGCCGGCCGGCGCCCAGGCGCGGCTTGCCCATGTGCACCAGCGCCAGGTGCTCGGGCCGCGGCAGCGGCGCGACGACCCCGCGCGCGCACTCGGCCCAGGGCGCGGGCTGCGCGCCGGGCTCGGCCAGGAACACCAGCGCGTCGGCCTGGCGCAGCGCGAGCTGGCGCCATGGATCGTCGGCGGCATTGGCGACGTAGATCACGTAGCGGTGCTGCGCCTCGAGCGCGGCGAACCAGGCCGGATCGTGGCCCTGCCCGTCGCCGGCGCCGACCGTGGTGACGCTGCCGAAGCGGGTCAGGGCCTGGGCCAGCGAGCGCGCGAAGCCCGACGTGTCCACGCCCTCGGTCTGCGGCAGCAGGGCCAGCGTGCGCGGGCCCAGGCTCTGGCGCTGGCCCTGCGGGACCGTGGCGCGGTCCAGCGCCTGGCGCGCCATCGCCATGGCCGCCTGCGGCGCGCGGTGCGCCAGTTCCTCGAACTTCGGCCGGCCCAGGCGCAGCAGCTCCGAATCGCGCAGCGCGCGCACGGTGGCGCTGCGCGGGCGGCCGGTGATGAGGCCGGTCTCGCCGACCGTCTCGCCGGCCACCACCTGGCCGATCACGCGCGCCGGGTCGTCGGGCGCGAACGCACCCAAGGAACCGGACAGCAGCAGGTACACGCAGTCGGAGGCCGATCCGGCGGTGAACAGCGTGGCGCCGCCGGGCAGGGTCAGTGCCTCGAGCTCGCCCACCAGCCACTCGCGCACGGGCTCCGGCAGTTGCCCGAACCACGGGATGGTGTCGGCGAGCAGCTTCGGGTCGATCGGCGGCACGGAGTGCATGCGGGAGGGGTCGATCGCCGGCGGTGCGGCGATGCTACTGCGATCCGGCGGCCCCGGGGCGGGCGGGCGCCGCCCGGTGCTTGAAAACGCGGCCGCGCGCGCCCACCCTGAGAGTCCGACCGCGACCGATCCTTCCATGTCCGAGACCAATCCCCTGCTCGCCGCCACCGAGCTGCCGCCCTTCCGTTCCATCGACGCGGCCCACGTGGTGCCGGCGGTGCAGGCGCTGCTGGCGCAGTACCAGTCCAGGGTCGACGCGCTCACCGCCGATCCGGCCGCGCGCGACTGGGACACGCTGATGCAGCCGCTGGAGGAGCTCGAGGACCGGCTCGACCGGGCCTGGTCGCCGGTGGACCACCTGCATTCGGTGATGGACAGTCCGGCGCTGCGCGAGGCCTACGGCGAGGCGCTCGAACTGATCACCGATTTCTCCAGTGCGCTGGGCCAGAACCGCGCGCTGTACGACGCGGTGCGCGCGGTGCGCGAGCGGCCGGACTTCGCCCGGCTCACCCGCGCCCAGCGCACCATCGTCGAGGACTCGCTGCGCGACTTCCGCCTCTCGGGCGTGGCCCTGGACGAGCCGGCGCGCACCCGTTTCCGCGAGATCGCCACCGAGTTGTCGAAGCTGGGCACCGAGTTCGACCAGGCGGTGATGGACGCCACCGAGGCCTGGACGCTCGACATCGCGCGCGCCGACGCGCTGGATGGCCTGCCCGAATCGGCCATGGAGCTCATGCGCCGCAACGCCCAGGAGGCCGGCCGCGACGGCTGGCGCGTGACCCTGCGCGCGCCCAGCGTGCAGGCGATCATGACCCACGCCCGCGACCGCGCCCTGCGCGAGCGCGTGTACCACGCCTACCAGACCCGCGCCTCCGACCAGGGCCCGGGCGCCGGCCAGTTCGACAACGGCTCGCGCATGGCGCGCATCCTCGCGCTCAAGCACGAGGCGGCGCTGCTGCTGGGCTTCGCCAACGCCGCCGAGGAATCGCTGGCGACCAAGATGGCGGGTTCGCCCGAGCGCGTGCTGCGCTTCCTGCGCGAGCTGGCGGCGAAGGCGAAGCCGCTGGCGCAGCGCGAGCTGGCCGACCTCGCCGCGTTCGCGCGCGAATCGCTGGGCCTGGACGAGCTGCAGCCCTGGGACGTGGCCTGGGCCGCCGAGCGCCTGCGCGAGACCCGCTATGCGCTGAGCGAGGAGGAGCTCAAGCCCTACTTCCCGGCCGAGCGCGCCATCGAGGGCCTGTACGCGGTGGCGCAACGCGTGTTCGGGGTGAGGCTGGCGCCGCGCGCCGACGTCGAGGGCTGGAACGACGAGGTGCGCTACTACGACGTGGTGGACGACAGCGGGGCGCTGCTCGCCGGCGTGTACCTCGACCTCTACGCGCGCGCCGGCAAGCGCCCGGGCGCGTGGATGGACGTGTGCCGCACCCGGCGCCGGCACGCCGATGGCCTGCAGCGCCCGGTGGCGTACCTCACCTGCAACTTCGCGCCGCCCACGGCGACCCTGCCCTCGCTGCTCACCCACGACGACGTGGTGACCCTGTTCCACGAGTTCGGCCATGGCCTGCACCACCTGCTGACCGAGGTCGACTGGCCCAGCGTGGCCGGCATCAGCGGCGTGGAGTGGGACGCGGTGGAGCTGCCGAGCCAGTTCATGGAGAACTTCGCCTGGCAGCGCGAGGCGCTGGACCTGTTCGCGCGCCACCATGCCACTGGCGCGCCGCTGCCCGAGGACCTGTTCCGGCGCCTCACCGCCACCCGGCACTTCCACGCCGGCCTGTTCCTGGTGCGGCAGCTGGAGTTCGGCCTGTTCGACTTCCGCCTGCACCTCGAGTACGACCCGGCGCAGGGGCCGCGCCTGCTCGAGTTGCTCGACGAGGTGCGCGACGAGGTCGCGGTGATGAAGCCGCCGGCGTGGCAGCGCATGCCGTGGACCTTCACCCACATCTTCAGCGGCGGCTACGACGCCGGTTACTACAGCTACCTGTGGGCGGAGGTGCTGTCGGCCGATGCCTTCGAGCGCTTCGTCGAGGCCGGCGTGCTCGATCGCGCCACCGGCGCCGCGTTCCGGCGCAGCATCCTCGCGGTGGGCGGCTCGCG
>CAZTNB010000250.1:0-3821 GCA_964614825.1 uncultured Gammaproteobacteria bacterium | reverse complement strand
TGCGCATCCCGCTGGCGCCGGAACTGGCCGCCTACAAGAACACGCAGATGTGGCTGGCGATGCGTCCGCCGGAGGCGGCGCCGTACATGGCGCAATCGCTGGAGACGACGATCGGGGACCTGCGCCGCCTGCGCGAGCTCACGCCCGCCGGCGCCTGCGTGTACGCCGACTCGCCGGGCATGGTGATGGTGTACGCGCACCGGGTTCCCTACCAGTCGCCGTTCACCGCGGTGGAGCAGATGGCGGCGCAGCCCGCGTGGCCGTGCCGCTACGTCTACGTCGACCCCTACGCCGTCGACGGCCTGCGCGACGCCGCGCGGCGCGACCGCGCCGGCGTGCGCGTGCTGCACGCCTCGCGGCTCGCGCCGCCCGACGGGCCGGAGGAAGACGGCGGCATGCTGCTGGAGCTGCCCACGCGCTGAACGCGGCCGCCGCGCGCGGCCGCGGCGGGCCTCACTCGAAGCCGTTGGCGTAGATCTCGGGCGGCGGCGGCGGTTCGAGCGCGCACGTGGCCGAACATCCGTCGCCGTTGTCGAGGTTGCCGTCGTCGCACTGCTCCACGCCCTCGAACACGTTGTTGCCGCAGGTCGAGGGCGGGATGGTGCCGGTGACGCGGGTGTTGTTGCGCGGCGTGGGCAGGGCGGCGATGAAGTCGTTGGCGCAGTTGTCGGTGTCGTCGCCGCTGTCGAGCGCGCCCGGCGTGCCGGTGATGTCGAGCCGGCGCCGCGCGGCGCGCGCCACCGGGATGCCGGCGCTGGCATTGAACGGCGTGCCCACGCCGGCCGAGCCGCCGCTGTAGTTGCCCCACGCCACGCAATCCTCGGGGATGGCATCGAAGCAGGCCTTGCCGCCGGCGGCGCCGATCACCGGCTGCATCAGCAGGTCCGGCGTGATGGCGAAGAAGGCCTGCGCTTCGGCGGTGGCGACCAGGATCCGGTCCTGGGTCAGGCCGTTGGGCACCGCGGCGCCGAAGGTGAAGGTGCCCACTGGCGTGCCGGCCGCGTCGTGGATGGTCACGCTATGCGAGGCGACGAAGTTCTGGCCGCCGAAGTACATCTGCAGCACCACGTACTGCGCGTTCGGCGCCGCCGGCGCGCCGGCAAAGACCTCCACCACCTTCATCAGGTGGAACGTGGCGCTGGCGGGCGCAGCGGCGAACAGCGCCAGCGCGAATGCGGGGGCGAGGCGACGAGCGATGCGCATGGACGGCCTTCATCGACTGGGAGGGGCCACCAGCCTGCAGCGGCATGGTGAAGGCTACCGTGCCCCGGGTATCGACTCCATCGAGACGATCCGTGCCCGGCGTCGCGGCAAAGCCAGGGGTTGCCCGCGCAGCGACCCGGCGCCGCATCGTGACCACGCCCGCTGCTGCCGCGGCTGCGGCGAACGGCGGTACGCCGGGTCGCGGCAAGCCTCCTTGAGCGGCGAATTCCGGGCGATTAGCGCACGATTCGCGGCCCGCCGGGGGCGCCTCGCCATTCCGAAATTGCGTGTTAGGATCGCGTGAACTTCCGCAAGGCGCTGTCGCAGCGCAGCATCCGTGCGCAGGCCCGGTCCGATGCGCCTGCCCGCGCCTGCGCCGCCGGACGGAAGCGGGCCACCGACACCGCAACAGGGCTGGAATCCGGTAACGAACATGCACCATCCCTGCGGCCAGCCTGGCGAACGATGAACCTCGCGCCCGAGCCCACCGGTTCGCTCGAACAGGCGCTGGCGCACGCCGGCCGCCTGCTCGCCACCGATCCCGCGCTCGCCGCCGCGCAGGCCACCGAGATCCTGCGGGTGGTGCGCAACCACCCGCAGGCCACCCTGCTGCTGGGCGCTTCGCACGCCGCGCGCGGCGACATGAAGCGTGCTGTCGAGGTGCTGCAGCCGCTGGCGGCGGCGCATCCGAACTGGGCCCGCGCCCACCTGGAGCTGGGGCTGGCCCTGGGTCGCGCCGGTCGCGGCGAGGACGCGGTCGCGGCCCTGCAGCGCGCGGTGGCGCTCAACCCGGAACTGCCCAGCGCCTGGCGCGCGCTCGGCGACCATCGCGCCGCGATGGGCGATGGCGCCGGCGCCGATGCCGCCTACGCCAACCACATCCGCTACTCCACCCGCGACCCGGCGCTGCTCACCGCCGCCACCGCGCTGTGCGAGAACCGCATCCCCGAGGCCGAGGCGCTGCTGCGCCAGCACCTCATGCGCGCGCCCACCGACGTCGCCGCGATCCGCATGCTGGCCGAGGTCGCCGCGCGCCTGGGCCGGCACGAGGACGCCGAGGCGCTGCTGGCGCGCTGCCTCGAGCTGGCGCCGAGCTTCCACGCCGCGCGGCAGAACTACGCGCTGGTGCTGTATCGCGGCAACAAGCCCGCGCAGGCGCTGGTGGAACTTGAAACCCTGCTCGCCGTGGACGCGGCCAATCCCAGCTACCGCAACCTCAAGGCCGTGGTCCTGGGCCGCATCGGCGACTACGAGCCGGCCATGGCGCTCTTCGCCGGGCTGCTGGAGGAGTACCCGGGCAACGCCAAGATCTGGCTGTCCTACGGCCACACGCTCAAGACCGCCGGCAAGCAGGAAGCGGCGATCGCGGCCTACCGCAAGTGCATCGCGCTCGATCCGCCATTCGGCGAGGCGTACTGGAGCCTGGCCAACCTCAAGACCTTCCGCTTCGACGCCGACGACGTGGCCGCGATGCGGCGCCAGCTCGAGCGCGACGACCTCGACGTCGCCCACCGCTACCACTTCGAGTTCTCGCTCGGCAAGGCGCTCGAGGACGAGCGCGACTACGCGGCCTCGTTCGCCCACTACGAGCGGGGCAACGACCTGCGCCGCGCGGCGATTCCCTACCACGCCGACCTGACCCGCGCGCGAATGCGAAGGGCCTGCGAGGTGTTCACCCGCGAGTTCTACGCCGCCCGCGCGGGCTACGGCGCCAGCGCGCGCGACCCGATCTTCATCGTCGGCCTGCCGCGCTCGGGCTCGACCCTGATCGAGCAGATCCTGTCGAGCCACTCCGCGGTCGAGGGCACCATGGAGCTGCCCGAGATCATCTCGATGACGCGCGACCTGCGCCGCCAGGCCGGCCCGGGCCCCAACGCGACCTACTTCGACGCGCTCGCGAGCCTCGACGCCGACGCCGTGCGCGCGCTGGGCGAGCAGTACATCGAGCGCACCCGGATCCAGCGCAAGACCCCGGCGCCGTACTTCATCGACAAGATGCCGAACAACTTCATGCACGTCGGCCTGATCCACCTGGCGCTGCCCAACGCCCGCATCATCGACGCGCGCCGCCACCCGCTGGCCTGCTGCTTCTCCTGCTACAAGCAGCACTTCGCCCGCGGCCAGAACTTCACCTACTCGCTCGAGGACATCGGCCGCTACTACGCCGACTACGTCGAGCTGATGGCGCACTTCGACGCCGTGCTGCCGGGGCGCGTGCACCGCGTGGTCTACGAGCACATGGTCGAGGACACCGAGGCCGAGGTGCGCCGCCTGCTCGACTACTGCAGCCTGCCCTTCGAGCAGGGCTGCCTGCGCTTCTTCGAGAACGACCGCCCGGTGCGCACCGCGAGCTCCGAGCAGGTGCGCAAGCCGATCTACCGCGACGGCATCGACCACTGGCGCCATTACGAGCCGTGGTTGCAGCCGTTGAAGACCGCATTGGGGCCGGTGCTGGAGTGCTATCCGGCGGCCCCGGAACCTGCAGGCAGCGTCCAGGCCTGACCTACAAGACGACTGACCCGAGTACCACCGCACGGCGAGGAGAAGGCGATGCAACCGTCGACTACGAGAAGGACGCAACGCGCGGCAAGGCCGAAACTGACCCGGGTGCCGCTGGC
>CAZTNB010000249.1:0-3862 GCA_964614825.1 uncultured Gammaproteobacteria bacterium | reverse complement strand
CATAGTGGATCTGGGTCGCGGCGAGCGAGAACTCGCTCTCCACGCCGCTGCCGGCAGGGATCTCGAGGTCGCCGAAGTCGATGTCGCGGTCGATCACCGTCTCGCCGTCCTGGCTCACCTTGAAATAGTCGGCGTAGAAGCGATGCCGCTTGGCCAGGCGGAAGTAGCCAGCGAAGCGGCCGACCGTGTTGTCGGAGTCGTTGCCGAGGTCGCTGTCGAAGTCGAGATTCGAGCCGGTGCCCTCGGTGCGGTCATATTGGATCTCCACGTCGGTGCCGGAAATGAAGCCGCCGGCGGAGAGGCGGAAGGTCTCGTCGTCCCAGGGCGCGGCGCCGGCGGTGGCCGGCAACAGGCCGGCGGCGACGGTCGCGGCGAGGATCCGGAGCGGGAGCTTGCGTGGCATCGACATCTGGGGGTCTCCAGTGAGGCAACCGCGAACGGCGGGCCCGATAGCGACATTGTAGCTTGCAGGTCGCCGGCTTCCACCGGCCAGGGGCCTGCTCCAGCCCATGCAGGCAGGCGCCTGCTCAGGTCAGCGCGGCGACGCTCGTCGCGAAGGCCGCCGCCATGGCCAGCAGCCCCGGCAGCAGGCGCAAGGCGTAGCCTCGGCCGCCCGTGGCCCAGGCAAAGGCGAGCTTGCTCACGGTATTGGTGCAGAAGGCCGCCAGCACCGGCCACATCGCCTCGTGCACCGTGAGGTCGCCCGCGCTGACCAGCTGCGCCGCCGAGGCGGCGCCGGCGTGGGCGTCGGCGAAGCCGGCCACCGCGATGCCGACGGTGGCGCCGGCGTTGCCCAGCCAGTGCGACAGCGCCGCCGAGCCCAGCAGGACCAGGGCCAGCAGTGCGGTGAACTTGAGCGCCGCCAGCGGCTGGAAGGCCCGGCCCAGCGGCAGCTCCTCGTGCGGCGCGCCATCGCCGATCGCATGCCGGTTGCCGAGCACGGCGGCGACCAGCGCCACCAGCCCGACCAGCGCCAGCGGCAGCGCCAGGTGCGTGAGCAGGGCCGGCGACATGACCCCGACCAGCAAGGCGAGCTGGACCACGGTGGCCACGCTGGACATGAGGCCGGCGCCCGCGCACGCGGCCAGCAGGGCCGGCGTCTGCCGCGCCCGCGTGCCCATGCCGGCGATGGTGGCGGTGCTGGACACGAATCCGCCGGCCAGCCCGGCCATCATCAACCCGAAGCGCGGACCCAGCGCGCGCAGGGCCACGTACCCGGCGGCGTTGATCGCCATCACCAGCACCACCAGCGTCCACAGCCGGCGCAGGTCGAGCACGCCCCACGGATCGACCGCGCCCGCGGGCAGCAGCGGCAGCACCACCAGCGCGCAACCCGCCAGCAGCAGGCCGTCGTGCAGCTCCTGCTCGCTCAGCATCTCGCGCACGAAGCGGTGCAGGCGCGTCTTCGCGGCCAGCAGCACCGCCACCGCCACGCCGAGCGCGGCGGCGAGCTGCGGCATGCGCATCGCCAGCACGCCGAGCAGGAACACCACCAGCATCGCGACCTCGGTGGTGAGGCCGGGATCGACCTCCAGCGTGCGCTTGTAGCCGGCCAGCGCGGCCACCACCACGAAGGCCCCCGTCAGCGCCACGGCCGGGCCGCCGAGCAGTTCCGCCAGGCCGCCCGCCAGGCCGATCAGGGTGAAGGTGCGCACGCCGGCCACGAACGGCGCCGGCGATTCGCCGCGCCGCCGCTCGCGCTCGATCCCGACCAGGAGGCCGATGCCGGCGGCGACGGCGAGCAGGAACGCCTGCTGCGGGATCGGGTCCATGCGGCCAGCTTGCCCAGCATCGGTACCGCACGGCAAGCTTGGCGCCCGCGCGGCGACCGCCGCCGCGCCTTCCCGCCGCGATCCCGCCGGAGCCCTCCCATGGCCGTGCTGCGCATGACCGACCTCGACCTCGCCGGAAAGCGCGTGCTGATCCGCGAGGACCTCAACGTGCCGGTCAAGGACGGGCGCATCACCTCCACCCAGCGCCTCGATGCCGCGCTGCCGACCATCCGCCGCGCGCGCGACGCCGGCGCCCGGGTGCTGGTGATGTCGCACCTGGGGCGCCCGAAGGAAGGCCAGTGGGACGCGGCCTCCTCGTTGCAGCCGGTGGCCGACTGGCTGGCGCAGGCGCTGGGCGCGCCGGTGCGACTGGTGCGCGAGTACCTCGATGGCGTCGAGGTCGCCGCGGGCGAGGTGGTGCTGCTGGAGAACTGCCGCATGAACGTCGGCGAGGAGCAGGACGACGCCGCGCTCGCGCGCCGCTATGCCGCGTTGTGCGACGTGTTCGTCATGGATGCCTTCGGCACCGCGCACCGCGCCCAGGCGTCCACGCATGGCGTGGCGCGCCACGCCAGGGTCGCCTGCGCCGGGCCGCTGCTGACCGCCGAGCTCGACGCGCTGGCGCGCGCGCTGGAACACCCGCGACGGCCGTTGCTGGCGATCGTGGCCGGTTCCAAGGTCTCGACCAAGCTCGAACTGCTGGGCAGCCTGGCCGCCAAGGTCGACCAGCTGATCGTGGGCGGCGGCATCGCCAACACCTTCCTCGCCGCGCAGGGCCATCCGGTCGGCAAGTCGCTGTGCGAGCACGAGTTGCTCGAGACCGCGCGCGGGATCATGGCCGAGGCCAGGGCGCGGGGCGCGGAGATCCCGTTGCCGGAGGACGTGGTGGTGGCGCCGGCCTTCGCCGCCGATGCGCCGGCCACGGTCAAGGCCATCGCCGCGGTGGCCGCCGACGACATGATCCTCGACATCGGCCCGCGCACCGCGGCGCGCTACGCCGCGCTGATCGCCGCGGCCGGCACCGTGGTCTGGAACGGGCCGGTGGGCGTGTTCGAGTTCGACGCCTTCGGCAAGGGCACCGAGGCGGTGGCGCGCGCGATCGCGGCTTCGCCGGCGTTCTCGATCGCCGGTGGCGGCGACACGCTGGCGGCGGTGGACAAGTACGGCGTGGCCGAGGGCATCGAGTACATCTCGACCGGCGGCGGCGCCTTCCTCGAATTCCTCGAAGGCAAGACCCTGCCGGCCGTGGCCGCGCTCGAAGCGAGGGCGCGCGCATGAACGGCGGCCTGGACTGGCGCGCCATCGGCATCGCGATCGTCGTGAACCTGATGTTCTGGGTGGTCGGCGTGGCGACGACCTTCATCATCCCGCTGGAGGCGGGCGGGATGGGGCTGACGATCTACCTGTGGTTCTCGCGCGTGCTGGCGCTGGCCAGCGACGTCGCCACCGGCGCGACCGCGGGCTGGCTGGCGCGGCGCCGGGGCGGGGCGCATGGCGCGATCGCCGACGCGATCGGCGGGCTGGCGACACTGGCCGGCAGCGTGGCGATCGGCTATGCGCGCATGGGCGAAGCGGGATTCATGGCCACGGCCGGCTACTGGATCACGACCTTGAGCTGGATGCTGTTCGGCGTGGCGGTCGCCGCGATCGCGGGCGCGATCGCGGTGGGCCTGCGCCAGCGTCGCGGCTGAGCGCGGCATGGCACTGCTGCTGGTCGACCTCGACGGCACCCTGATCGATTCGGTCGAGGGCATCGGCAACTGCGTGCGCCATGCCCTGCAGGGGATGGGCGCGCCGGTGCCCGACGCGGCCACGCTGCGCGGCTGGATCGGCCCGCCGCTGCGCACCAGCTTCGCGCGCGTGTTCGACGACCCGCGGGCGATCGAGGACGCGGTGGCGCTGTATCGGGAGCGCTTCGACGCGATCGGCTGGCGCGAGCATCGCGTCTACGACGGCGTGGGCGTGGCCCTGGAATCGCTGCGCGACGCCGGCCATCGGCTGGCGATCGTCACCGCCAAGAACGAGCCGCACGCCGAGCGCATCGTCGCCCACCTGCCGTTCGCGCACCTGTTCGAGCGCGTCACCGGCGC
>CAZTNB010000248.1:0-3904 GCA_964614825.1 uncultured Gammaproteobacteria bacterium | reverse complement strand
GCGGCATGGACAGCGACGAGATCGTGCGCCGCTTCGTGCAGGAGCGGCGCATCCTCGCCCGGCTCAACCATCCGCACATCGCGCGCTTCCTCGACGGCGGCCTCGCCGCCCATGGCCGCCCGTGGTACGCGATGGAGTACGTGGCCGGCGCCACGCTGACCGAGTTCGCGCGCGCGCAGGCCCTGGACGTGCGCGCGCGGGTCGAGTTGCTGGCGCGGGTCTGCGACGCGGTCGCGTACGCCCATACCCAGCTGGTCGTGCACCGCGACCTGAAGCCCTCCAACATCCTGGTCGACGCCAACGGCCAGCCGCGGGTGCTCGACTTCGGCATCGCCAAGCTGCTCGACGAAGGCGAGGATGCGCACGCAACCGCCACCGGCAGCCGGGTGATGTCGCCGGCCTACGCGGCGCCCGAGCAGGTGCTGGGCGAGGCGATCGGCACGCCTGCGGACGTCTATGCGCTGGGCGTGCTGCTGTTCGAGTTGCTGACCGGTGAATTGCCCCATCGGCGCAGCGGCCGCACGCCCGAGGCCCTCGCGCGCGACGTGTCGCAGGAGAGCGTGACTCGCCCCAGCCAGGCCGTGCGCGATTCGCGCGGCGGCGAGATCAGCGGCACCCATGGCGCCACGCCGCTCAATCGCGAGCGGGTCGCGCGCCAGCTCGCCGGCGACCTCGACACCATCGTGCTGGCCGCGCTGCAGCGCGAGCCGGCGCGGCGCTACCCCACTGCGGCGGCGCTGGCCGACGACCTGCGGCGCTGGCTCGAGGGCCGCCCGGTGTCGGCGCGTCCCGACACGGCGCGCTACCGCATGGCCAAGTTCGTGCGCCGCCATCGCGGCGGCGTGCTGGCCTCGCTGGTCACGGTACTGGCACTGGTAGGCGGCCTAGGGCTCGCGCTGTGGCAGGCACGCGAGGCTCGCGAGCAGGCTGCGCGCGCCGATGGCGAGGCGCGGCGCGCGACCCTCGAGGCGGCCCGTGCGGAGACCCAGGCCGCCGCGGCGAAGGAAATGACCTTGCGCACCAAGCGGGTCAAGGACTTCCTGATCTCGGTGTTCCTGCAGGAGGACCCGTTGCGTCGCGACGCGCGCGGCGCGCTGACCATGGCCGAGGCCTTCGAGGACACGCTCAGGCGCATCGACACCGAGCTGGCCGACGATCCGGCGCTGCAGGGCGACCTGCTCGACGACTTCGGCGAGATCGTCACCGCCAAGGGCGACTTCGAGAAGGCGCAGGGCATGTTCGAGCGCGCGCTGGCCAACGCCGAGCGCGCGCATGGCCCGGACGATCCGGCCGTGGCCGAGTCGCTGGTCAACCTCGGCGTGCTCGCCGACTATCGTGGCAACCTCGCTGCGGGCGCGCCGTACCTGGAGCGTGCGGTCGCGATCCTCGAGGCACGCCCCGATACCGATCCCGCCGCGCTCGCGCAGGTCTACATGTCGCTGGGCGCGTTGCAGCGCAACCAGGGCGACCTGGCCGGCGCCACCCAACGCATGCAGCGCGCGCTGGAACTCTATGGTGGCCCGGACGGCGCCCATCCGCAGCGCCTGGTCGCGATGGTCAACCTTTCCATCATGCTGGTCGACGCCAACAAGTTCGCCGAGGCGGAAGCGCTGCTGAAGAAGACCATCGCCGGCATGGAGGCGGCGCACGGGGCCGAATCCGGAGGCCTGGTGATCGCGTTGTCGACCCTGGGACAGGTGCTGGAGAGCCGCGACGATCTCGAGGAGCTGCAACGCGTGGGCGAGCGTCGCCTGGCGCTGGCGCGCAAGCTGTTCCCGGGCGACCACTCTTGGAAGTCGATGTCCCTGGCCGACACCGGTTGGTACCTGGTGCGCGCCGGCAAGGTCGAGGAAGGCGAGGCGCGCATGCGCGAGGCGATCGCCGCCTACGACCGCATGGGCGACGTCGACATGCCGGCGATCGGGGCGCGGCGGCGCCTGGCGCTGAGCCAGCAGCGCCGCGACGACTACGCCGGGGCGCTCAAGACCCTCGATGACGCCGCGAGGATGTGTCGTCCGCCCGGCATCGCCGGCAATCTCATGTGCCTGACCGTGCGCGCCAACCGCGCCGAGGTGCTGGGTAGCCTGGGCGATGGCGCAGCCGCGCTGGCCGAGGCCGATGCCGCCCTGGAAGCCTTGCTGAAAACCGTCGGCGCCGACGCCGACGAGGTGGCCCAGGCGCACCAGGCCCGGGCGGCCGCGCTGGCCGCGCTCGATCGGGATGCCGACGCGCTGGCGGCGCAGCGCGAGGCCGTGGACGTCTACACCCGGCTCTACGGCGCCGAAAACTCGAACACCCGGTCGGCGCAGCGACGCGTGGAAGCCCTGCAGGCCCCGGACGCGGTCCCCTGACCGGAGCGGCGAGCTCCTCGATCGCGCCGGTACTCCCGCGGGCGCGCGCTCCTGCAGGTCCCGGCCAACCCGGGGGCAGGGTGCTGGCGCGCCCCGATTCCCCGGTACGCGCGCCCCCCGATCGGCTACGCTAGCGGGCGCCGACCGCGCAGGGTGGGGCATGGCCGCAATTGCAGGAGAATCCGGGCCTTGGTGGCCCGCGAGCCGGGATTTTCCGGTGGCGCGGCCGCGGGCGGGCGCGGACTGGCCCGGCGCATGAGCTTCCTGGGCGAGCTGAAGCGTCGCAACGTGCTGCGGGTCGCCGCGGCGTACCTCGTCTTCGGCTGGCTGACCTTGCAGATCGTCAGCGTGGTCGGGCCGATCCTGGACTTGCCGGCATGGGTGGCGCGGGCGACGCTGCTGCTGCTGGCGATCGGCTTCGTGGCCGCCCTGGTGGTGTCGTGGATCTACGAGCTGACCCCCGCGGGCCTCAGGCGCACCTCGGACGTGTCGGCGTCGCAATCGATCGCAGTCGCCACCGGCAACCGCCTCGACCGCTTCGTGCTGGTCGGACTGGCGCTGGTCGTCGTCCTGTTCGCGGCCGACCGCTTCTGGCCGACAACGGGACCGGGCCCGGATTCCGGGCCGAAGGCCATCGACGCGGCGGCCTCCCGGGCGCCCGGAAGCGGTGCGTCCCCGGTAGCGCCCGCCGGCGCATCGATCGCGGTGCTGCCACTGGCCAACCTCTCGGGCGACGCCAGCCAGGAGTATTTCTCCGACGGCATGACCGAGGAGCTGCTCAACGCGCTGGCCAAGGTGCCGGGCCTGCGCGTGGCGGCGCGCACCTCGGCATTCCAGTTCAAGGGCCGCAACCTCGACATCCAGGACATCGCGCGCCAACTCAATGTCGCCACGGTGCTCGAGGGCAGCGTGCGCAAGTCCGGCGACCGCATCCGCATCACGGCGCAGCTGATCGACGCCGGCAACGGCTTCCACCTGTGGTCGGAAACGTACGACCGCAGGCTCGACGACATCTTCGTGGTGCAGGACGAGATCGCCGGCAAGATCGTCGGGGAGTTGCGTGCGCGGCTCGGCATGGCCGATGCATCCGGCGCACGGGTGTCGGTCGCGCGCGCCGCCACGCCCGAGGCCTACGATGCGTACCTGCTGGGCCGCGAACTGCTGCTCGCGCGTTCACCGGGCGCGGTGGCGGAAGGCCTGGCCGCGCTGCAACGCGCCACCACGCTGGATCCCGGCTTTGCGCCGGCCTGGGCCCAGCTCGCCAGCGCCTATTTCCTCGCCCGCCGGGCCACCACGGGTTTCGGCATGTTGTCGCTCGACGAGGCCGAGGCGAAGGCGCGCGCCGCGCTCGCGCAGGCCAAGCGCCTCGATCCCGAGCTCGACGACGCCTTTGCCGTGGAAGGCGCGATCAAGCAGTACTACGACAACGACCTCGCCGGGGCGCTGGAGGCGCAGGAACGGGCGATCGCGCGCAATCCGGGCAACGTGCAGGCGCTGCAATGGCATGCCGACCTGCTGCCGCGCTTCGGCCGCTACCGCGAGGCGCTGGAGCA
>CAZTNB010000247.1:0-3951 GCA_964614825.1 uncultured Gammaproteobacteria bacterium | reverse complement strand
CGCGCGGCTGGCTGCAGCGCCACGGCGCCGCGGCCGGCATCGCGCTGCTGACGCTGGCGCTGATCGCGCTGGTCGCCTGGATCGACTTCCGCGGCCGCCTGCAGTCCACCGCCGCGCAGGACGTGGTCGATCCGCAGTTCGCGCTCACCGCCGCCGACCTGTATGCCACGCGCCCGGAAACCGTGGACCTGGTGCGCCGCGCCTTCGCCGCCGAGGCCGAGGGCGACCAGCCGCGCGCGCAGACCCTGTTCGAGGCGGCCCACGCCAGCGATGCGCGCACGCCGGTGCCGGCCCTGATGCTGGCGCTGTGGGCGACCGGCGGCGGCGGCTCGGACGAGCGCGTGCGCGCGCACCTGGCGCAGGCGCAGGCGCGGGTGGCGGCCAGCGGCGATCCCTACCTCGAGCTGATGCTGGGCTACGTGCGCGCCGAGCACGAGGGCGACTGGAACGCGCTGATGCGCTACACCGGCTCCATGCTCGACCTGCGGCCGCAGGCCTGGTTCCTGCGCCTGGCGCGCTCGCACCTGCTGATCGCGCGCGGCATGCGCGACGCGGCGCTGGCGGAGCTGCGCGCGATCGAGGTGGCGCGCCTGGACCATCGCAAGCTGGAGATGGCGCTGGCCGATCGCGCCGCGATGGGCGACGTGGCCGGCGCGCGCGCGGTGGTCGAACGCGTGGGCGACACCGCGCCGGAGGCCAGCCGCTGGTTCCTGAGCGGTCGCATCGACTACAGCGCCGGCGACTACGCCGCGGCGCGGGCGGCCTTCGCCAGGGCCGTGCACAGCGGCTTGCGCACCAACCGCCTCGACGTGGTCGCGCGCGCGCAGCTCTACGGCGGCCTCCTCGCCGCCGAGGCCGGCGACGACGCCGAGGCGCGCGCGCGCCTGCGCGACGCGCAGCTGCGCTTCCGCGAGCGCGAGCGCCTGCACGAGGCCTTCGACATCGGCTTCCTGCTGGCCGAGCTCGGGGCGCGCAACGGCGAGACGCAATCGATGGAGGGCGAGCTGGCCGCGCTGCGCGAGGCGCTGGCGGCGAGGCCCAACATCGCGGCCGAGGCCGACTTGCGCCTGCTCGAACTGCGCCTCACCGGCCGCCGGCCCGCCGCGCCGCTGGTGGTGCCGGCGGAGCGCGCGCCGGACCTGCGCGGCGCGCAGGCGCTGATCGAGGCCCGCGCCGCCCGGGAGAGCGGCGACGCGGCGGGCGCGCGGCGCGCGCTCGAACTGGCGCGCGAGGCCGGCGTGTTCGAAACCATGCGCGCGGACGAGGCCCGCCTGCTGGCGGCCGAACTCGGCGCCGAGGCCCCGCCGCCGACCCGCATCGACCCGCCCTACCCGCCGCTGGCGCGCTTCGCCGCGCGCTGGGCGCTGGCGGCCCGCGAAGCGGGGTCGCGCGGCCCGCGCTGAGCGCGCGGCCGCGCTCAGTACACGCGGCAGAACGCGGCCTTGAGGTAGCGCGACTCGGGCACGTGGGCCAGCCAGGGATGGTCCGGTCCGGCGCCGCTGACCTGGATCACCTGCAGGGTGCGGTTGGCGTAGTAGGCCGCGCGGCGCAGCATGTCGAGGAACTGTTCCTCGCTCACGAGGCCGGTGCAGGAGCAGCTCAGGAACACGCCGCCGGGCTTGACCGCCGCCAGCGCCAGCTTGTTCATGTCGAGGTACTTCTTGAGCGCGGGGATCACCTGCTCGCGGTCGCGCGTCATCTTCGCCGGGTCGAGGACCACCACGTCGAACTGGTTCCGGGTCGAGCCGGCGTCGCGCAGCCAGTGGAAGATGTCGGCCTGCACGAAGCGCACGCGGGCCTTGTTGAGCCTGGCGTTGCGCTCGGCCAGGGCCAGGATCTCCTCGTCGAGGTCCACGCCCACCACCTCGTCGGCGCCGCCGCGGGCCTTGGCGTAGAGGGCGAAGCCGCCGGAGTTGCAGCACAGGTCGAGCACGCGCGCGCCGGCGCAGAACTGCGCCAGGCGCAGCCGGTTGTCGCGCTGGTCGGCGAAGAAGCCGGTCTTGTGCCTGGTGCCGGGCGCGGCGTGGAACTGCACGCCGTGCTCGGTGATGACCACGGGCTCCGGCGAGGGCGGCGTGGCGTGGTCGAAGCTTTCCTGCTTCTGCACGTGCTCCTCGGCGAAGGCGTAATGGCGCGCGCCGGGATAGTGCGTGTCCAGCACGCGGCGGATCAGGTCGCGCTGGCGGAACATGCCGGCCGAGAAGTACTCGGTCACCAGGATGTCGCCGAAGCGGTCGACCACCAGGCCGGACAGATCGTCGCCTTCGCTGTGCACCAGGCGGTAGGCGTCGGTGACGGCATCGAGCTTGAGCAGTTCGCGCCGCAGCGCGATGGCGCGGCCCAGGCGGCGCTCGAAGAACGCGCCGTCGACCGCCTCGTCCGGGTCCTGGGTCAGCACGCGCAGGGCGATGCGCGAGTGGCCGTTGTAGAAGCCGCGCCCGCACCAGGTGCCGTCGCGGTCCTCGATCTCGACCACGGCGCCGGGCCGGGGCCGCACGGCCGGCTTGTCGACCATCTTCTGGAAGATCCACGGATGGTTCGAGCGGCGCTCGATCTTGAGGCGGACGGTGGGCAGCGGCTCGTTCATGCGAGCGCATCATAGCGGCCGCGGCGCGGCCCGATCAGAGCTCGGGCAGCTCCGAGGCGGCCTGCACCCGGTCGCGGCCGCGGCGCTTGGCCTCGTACAGGGCGCGGTCGGCATTGCGCAGCAGGCCGCGCCAGTCGTCGCCGCCCTGGGCCCAGGCCGCCACGCCGATCGAGACCCGCAAGGCCACGCGCGCGCCGCCCACGTCGACCGGCGCCGCCGCCACCGCGGCGCGCACGCGCTCGGCCAGCGCCACCGCGGCGGCCTCGTCGGCCTCGGGCAGCAGCAGCACGAACTCCTCGCCGCCCAGGCGCCCCAGCACGTCCTCGTCGCGGGCCTGCCCGCGCACGATGCCGACCAGCGCGCGCAGCGCGGCGTCGCCGGCGTCGTGGCCGTGCTCGTCGTTGACGCGCTTGAAGTGGTCGGCGTCGATCAGCAGCAGCGCCACGCCGCGGCCGCGCCGCGCCGCCATCGCGATCGCATGCGCGCCCAGGTACTCGAGGCTGCGCCGGTTGTGCACGCCGGTCAGGGGGTCGATCGCGGCGAGGCGCTCGAGCTCGGCATTGAGGTGGTCGTTGCACATCAGCGCGAAGCCGAAGGTGGCCAGCACCGGGCCGAAGGCGGTGGAGGCGTACAGCAGCAGCTCGATCGCGCCCACCTCGAAGCGCGTGCCCGGCGGCGTGGGGCCACCCTGCAGCAGCGACGCGACGCGCACCAGCAGCACGCCGGTGCCGAAGGCGAACACCCCCGCCACCAGCCAGTGGCTGGCCGGGCGCCGCCCCGGGCCGAGGTGCACGCGCAGCGCCGCCAGCGTCGCCAGCGCGAACACCGCGGCCAGCGCGACCGAATTGCCGAGCATGCGCTGGTAGCGGTCCGGGGCGATCCAGGTGGTGTAGATCGATATCGCCAGCACCGCCAGCGCCAGCAGGTACGGCGCCAGCGGCCGGACGCGCTGGCCGTCGAAGCGACGCAATGCGCGCACGCACTCGGCGTAGCCCAGCGCCACCGCGGTGTTGGCCAGCACGAAGCTCAGGGCATCGGGCCACTGGCCGCGGAAGCCGATCAGCAGCCAGCCCAGGGCCTGCAGGGCGATGCCGCCGGTCCAGGCGCGGATGCTGTCGCGCAGCGCGGGCGGCTGCGCACGCAGGGCCAGCGCCAGCGCCAGCGCCACCAGGGCGCTGGTGATCGCGGCCACCAGGACCAGCGTGCGCACGTCGAGCTGCATGTGGCGTGGTTCCCCCCTTGCGCGCATCAGAGCGCAAATGCGCCGGGCCTCGCAATGCCCGGCGCACGGACCGGGCGCGATGCGCGGGCCCGCTCGCGGCGACCGCCCGGCCCTCGCTATGCTCGCCCGGCGCGCCGGCGCC
>CAZTNB010000246.1:0-3962 GCA_964614825.1 uncultured Gammaproteobacteria bacterium | reverse complement strand
GGTTGAGCAGGTGCACGCGGTGCCAGTCGTCGCTGTAGCGGCCGCCGACGCGCGCGAGGTCCGGCCCCGTGCGCTTGCTGCCCCACTGGAACGGCCGGTCGTAGACCGATTCGCCGGCCAGCGAATAGTGGCCGTAGCGCTCGGTCTCGAAGCGCAGCGTGCGGACCATCTGCGAGTGGCAGTTGTAGCAGCCCTCGCGCACGTAGACGTCGCGTCCCGCCAGTTCCAGCGCCGGGTACGGCACCACGCCGGGCAGCGGCTCCACCACCTGGGCCTGGAACATCAGCGGGATGATCTGCACCAGGCCGCCCACCGACACCACGAGCGCGACCAGCACGCCCATCAGGCCGATGTTCTTCTCGATCTTGTCGTGCTTCATCGTCGCCGCTCCATCGAATTCCGCTGCCTGCCCCGGCCGGCCCGCCTGCGCGGGCGGCCACGGACTCCATGCCTCAGGCGTGCGCCGGCCGTGGCACCGCGACCAGGTTGTCGCCGCGCGCCATGGCGAAGGTCTTCGCGGTGTTCCAGGCCATGATGAACATGCCCGACAGCACCAGCAGGCCGCCCAGCAGCCGCACCAGGTAGTAGGGATAGGTCGCGCTCAGCGACTCGACGAAGGTGTACGTGAGCGTGCCGTCGTCGTTGGTCGCGCGCCACATCAGGCCCTGCATCACGCCGGCGATCCACATCGAGGCGATGTAGAACACCACGCCGATGGTGTGGATCCAGAAGTGGGTCTCGATCGCCTTGGTCGAGTACATGGCCTTGAGGCCGAGCACGCGCGGCATCAGCGAGTACAGGGCGCCCACGGTGATCATCGCCACCCAGCCCAGCGCGCCGGAATGCACGTGGCCGATGGTCCAGTCGGTGTAGTGGCTGAGCGAATTGACCGTCTTGATCGACATCATCGGCCCTTCGAAGGTGCTCATGCCGTAGAAGGACAGCGAGACGATCATGAACTTGATGATCGGGTCGGTGCGCAGCTTCTCCCACGCGCCCGACAGGGTCATGATGCCGTTGATCATGCCGCCCCAGGACGGCGCGAGCAGGATCAGCGAGAACACCATGCCCAGCGACTGCGCCCAGTCCGGCAGCGCCGTGTAGTGCAGGTGGTGCGGGCCGGCCCACATGTAGATCGAGATCAGGGCCCAGAAGTGCACCACCGACAGCCGGTAGGAGTACACCGGCCGCTCGGCCTGCTTGGGGATGAAGTAGTACATCATGCCGAGGAAGGCGGCGGTGAGGAAAAAGCCCACCGCGTTGTGCCCGTACCACCACTGCACCATGGCGTCGACCGCGCCGGTGTAGACCTCGTACGACTTGGTAAGCGTCACCGGCAGCGACAGGTTGTTGAAGATGTGCAGGATCGCGATGGTGATGATGTAGGCGGCGAAGAACCAGTTGGCGACGTAGATGTGCCGCACCTGGCGCTTGGCCACGGTGCCGAAGAACACCACGCCGTAGGCGACCCAGACCAGCGTGATCAGGATGTCGATCGGCCACTCGAGCTCGGCGTACTCCTTGCCCTGGGTGATGCCCAGCGGCAGGGTGATCGCCGCGGCGACGATCACCGCCTGCCAGCCCCAGAACGTGAATGCCGCCAGCCTGTCGGAGAACAGGCGCGCGTGGCAGGTGCGCTGCACGATGTAGTAGCTGGTGGCGAAGATGCCGCTGCCGCCGAAGGCGAAGATCACCGCGTTGGTGTGCAGCGGCCGCAGGCGGCCGTAGCTCAGCCAGGGCAGGTCGAAGCCCAGCGCGGGCCAGTAGAGCTGGGCGGCGATGACCACGCCCACCAGCATGCCCACGATGCCCCAGACCACGGTCATCACGGCGAATTGCCGCACGACCTTGTCGTTGTAGTAGCTCGCCGTCTCGGCCATGGATCCTCCGCTCGCCAGCTGCATCCCGCGGCGAAGTCTGGCAGTCCGCCGCGACGACCGGCTTGATCTGGGTCAATCCGTTCCGGCCGGGCCTGTGGCAGGGCGCGGAATCGCCCCGCGATCATACTCCCGCGGCGCAGGCGCCGACCCTAGTCCCTGGTCGCAGGCGGCACGAAGTAGAGGGTCAGTTCGTAGCCCGAGGTCGGGCGCTTGGAGGTCGGCTCGAAGCTGGCGTCGAACACGTCGATCGCGAGCCGGCGCGCCTCCTCGAGGTCGAAGGCCACCATCGGGTAATGGTCGGTGCGGTCGTCCTTGCCGATCTCGACCGCGGCCCCGCCCTCGAACGCCAGCACCGTGGCGTCGATGTCGCGCCCGAGCTGGCTCACCGCCACCGCGAGGTAGTGGCCCGGCTGCGCATCGATCGAATAGCGCTTGCCCGGCACGTCCTCGGTGCGGTCCTGCGCGCCGATCGCGTCGCTGGTCGCGATCAGCTTGCCCGGATCGCCGCCGCCGAACTCGCCCACCCACTGCTTGATGTTGCCGCGCACGATGCGCGCGGTGACCTTCTCGCGGCTCGAGTAGCGCGCGAGGTCGCGCCGCCAGCTCGCGCGCAGCTCGTCCAGCGGCACCTCGCTGCCGTCGAGCAGGGCGTCGAGCACGTCGACGCGCTGCGCGTAGTTGACCAGCGCGGCGCTGGGCGCGCGGCCGGCGAAGGGCACGTCGACCGCGTTCTGCGCCGACAGGATCGCGACCACGCGTCCGCGCGCGTCGAAGATCGGGCTGCCGCTGGCGCCGCCGGTCACCGGCAGCGAGTGCTCCAGCAGGTAGCCCGGCTCGCCCACCGGCTTGGTCCGGGTGAAGGTCGCCAGCGCGACCACGTTGGCGACCTGGCTGGTGGGATTCGGCCGGGTGTAGTCCCAGTCGACCAGGTTCTCGGTCGGGAAGCCGACGTAGGCGATGGGATCGCCGGGACCCAGCGCAGCCAGCACCTGCGGGTCGGCGCGCGGCAACGCGGGACCGAGGTCGACGCCGTCGGCGACGCGCATCAGCGCGACGTCGTAGCCGGGGATCAGGTCCATCTGCTTGGCCTGGCCGCGATCGTCGATCAGGGTGGGCGCGTAGTCCTCCCAGACCTCCTCGAACGGCCGGTAGGCGGGGTGCAGCTCGACCGCGACGACCTCGAACTCGTCGTGCGGCTCGCGCGCGGCGCGCACCACCAGCCGGCGCTCCTCCTCGTCGCCGGCCAGTTCGTCGAACACCTCGGCGACGTGGGCATTGGTGGCCAGCGCGCCCGGCCCCACCACCCAGGCCGTGCCCAGCGGCGTTTCGCCCACGTCCTGCTTCTTCGACAGCACCAGGTACACCGAAGGCACCGCGCCGGCGATCGCGCTGGCGAAGGAGGCGCTGGCGGGATTGGCGGAAGCGGCCGAGTCCGCCGCCGACTGCGCGCGCGCCACCTGGCGGCGCAGTTCGGCTTCGGCATTCCAGGCCCGGATGAAGCCCCAGCCGGCCAGCGCGCCGATGCCGACCAGGGTCGCGACCAGCAGCTGCTGGCGCCGGTGCAGGCCCTGCAGGCGCCGCGCGTCGTCGGCCAGGCGCGCACGGCCGGCCCCGGCGCGCCCGCGCGCGCTGCGGTTCTCGTAGCGCACGCGCAGCGCCGGTCCGCGTTCCGCGCCCAGCACCAGCTCGTCGCCCTCGGCCAGCTCCCAGCCATCGCTGGCGCGCTGGCCGTTGACCAGCACCACGTCGGTCGAGTTGACCCGCACCTCGTAGTGGCCGGCGTCGCGCAGCAGGTCCATGTGCTCGACGCCGACCTCGGTCGCCGCATCGGGATAGGCGATGTCGCAGCGCGCATCGCGGCCCACGGTGATGCGCAGCTTGTCGGCGGGAAAGCGCGTGCTGCGCCCGCTGAGCGGGCCGCGGGTGTGTTCGATCACCAGTTCGAGCATGGCGGAGCGGGTCGCGGCGCGGTCCGGCCGCCATGTTACGCCGGCGCGGCCCGCGCCCGCGAATTCCCGGGCGCGCTCAGGGCGGCGCCGGGTCGAGCAGCGCGTTCAGGGCCGCGGCGAGGCGCAGGCCGGC
>CAZTNB010000245.1:2300-3966 GCA_964614825.1 uncultured Gammaproteobacteria bacterium | reverse complement strand
GTAGATCGTGCGCATCATGCGCATCGCGCGCTCGCGGTTGTAGCCGTCGATCTCCAGCGACACGTTCATCAGGCCGCCGGCGTTGACCGCGTAGTCGGGCGCATAGAGGATCCCGCGCTTCTCGACCTCGACCCCGATCTCGTCGGTGGCGAGCTGGTTGTTGGCCGCGCCGCAGATGATCTTGCACTTGAGGCGCGGCAGGGTGGAGGCATTGACGGTGCCGCCCAGCGCGCACGGCGAGTACACGTCGGCGTCGACGTCGTAGATCTCGTCCAGGCCCACCGCCTCGCAGCCGTGCTGCTCGACCGCGACCTTGACCAGGTCCTGGTTGATGTCGGTGACGAAGACCTTGGCGCCCTGCTCGCGCAGGAGCTTGACGAACTCCAGGCCGACGTGGCCCACGCCCTGCACCGCGTAGCTGTACTTGCCCACGTCCTCGTTGCCGAACTTGGCGTGCAGGGTGGCCATCAGGCCCTGCAGCGAGCCGTAGGCGGTGAAGGGCGAGGGATCGCCGGAGCCCCCGTGCACCTGGTGCACGCCGGTGGCGAACTCGGTCTCCTTGAGCACGTACTCCATGTCGTTGACGTCGATGCCGACGTCCTCGGCGGTGATGTAGCGGCCGTTCAGGGAATTCACGAAGCGGCCGAAGGCGCGGAACAGCGCCTCGGACTTGTCCTTGGCCGGGTCGCCGATGATCACGGCCTTGCCGCCGCCGAGGTTGAGGCCCGCCACCGCCGCCTTGTAGGTCATGCCGCGCGACAGGCGCAGCACGTCGTTCACGGCCTCGGCCTCGGTCTTGTATGGCCACATGCGCAGGCCGCCGAGCGCGGGGCCCAGCACCGAGTTGTGGATGGCGATGATGGCCTTGAGGCCGGCGTCCTTGTTCTGGCAGAAGACGACCTGCTCATGGCCCGACTGGGCGATGCTCTCGAAAATCATGCGACGGCTCCGGTGGCGGGCCCGTGCGGCCCGCGTGGGGAGGGGCGGCCTCGTGCCTCGGCATCAGCCGATACACGAAGAATGCGCCCCAATGGATTGAATTCCCTCCAGAATCGCGCCCCGGTCTTGTCGCCGGCGGTCGCGAAGTGGCGCGTAGTGTAGCCGCAACCACCCGGGGCCTGAAGGTTGCGCGGCCCGTCACCGCGTCTGCGTTATGCTCCCGCGCCTTCCGTCCTGGAAGCCGTCCCGGAGCCGCCATGAACCTGTCCCGCCTTGCCTTGCGCTCGTTCCTCGTCGTCGCCGCGCTGGCGCTGGCCCTGCCGGCCCAGGCCGACCCCAAGGCCGACATCCTCGCCGCGCACGCGGCCATGATGGCCAAGGGCAAGTTCCGCACGGTGAACAAGGTCACCAGCGGCGGCGAGACCAGCACCTCGACCAACGTGGTGCAGTGGCCCGACCGCTACCACATGAAGACCAAGGACATGGAGATGATCATCCTGCCCGAGGGCACCTGGATGAACCAGGGCGGGCAGTGGATGAAGATGCCGATGAACATGGCCGGCATGGTCAAGCAGCTCACGCCCGACGCGATCAAGCAGTCGTACGACAACATGGCCAACGTGCAGCAGCTGGCCGACGCCGAGGTCGATGGCGAGGCGGCGAGCGTGTACGAGTACGACACCAGCGCCACCATCATGGGCATCAAGGCCGACAGCCACGTCAAGCT
>CAZTNB010000245.1:0-2200 GCA_964614825.1 uncultured Gammaproteobacteria bacterium | reverse complement strand
GTGGGAGCGGCTTCAGCCGCGACCAGGCCCGGCCACGAAACGATGCCTGGTCGCGGCTGAAGCCGCCCCCACGACGGCCTCGATGCAGCGCGAGGCCGGCCGCTACGCCCGCTGCGGCCCGGGCTTGCCGTCCTCGACCACGAAGGTGGCGAAGGTGTTGAGCTGCGAATCCTCGCGCAGCGCATCCACCAGCCCGCGCGCCCGCGCCGTCAGCCGCTTAGGGTCGAGTTCGATCGTGAGGTATCCGCGCCGGTCCGAGTCGGCGAGCAGCACCTGCGGGTTGTCCGGGCGCTTCGCGTCCCAGTAGGCCTGCGGCCGGCCCTCGGAACTGATCGAGGTGGCGCAGAACTCGCTCGCCACCGGCGCCGAGTCCAGCCGCTCCGGATCGCCCGGCACGCCGCCGACCACCGTGGCATGGATGTCCCCACCCACCGTCACCGGATTGCGCACGGCGTGGCGCCGCCACGCGTCGATCACGCGCTGGCGCGACGCCGGATAGCCGTCCCAGGCGTCGCTCCAGACTCCGCGCCCCGGGCCCGGCAGGTTGTCCATGGGCATGAACACCGACTGCTGCACCAGCACGTTCCACTGCGCCGGCGTCTGCGCCAGCCGCGCCTCCAGCCAGCGCGCCTGTGCCTCGCCCAGCAGGCTGCGGTCCGGATCGCGCAGTTCCGCGCAGCCGGGATCGATGTCGGCCGATCCGCCCTGGCCCGGCTTCTGGCACGCCATCGGCGTGCGGTACTGGCGGTCGTCCACCACCACGAAGCGCGCCAGCGTGCCGTAGTCGAGGTGGGTGGCGATCGGCATGCTGCCATCGGTGCGCGGACGCATGCGCCACGGCAGCGGCATGTGCTCGAAGTAGGCCTGGTACGCGGCGGCGCGGCGCTCGAGGAAGCGCGGGTCGAGGTACTCCTGCTGGTCGCCGGCGTAGTCGTTGTCCACCTCGTGGTCGTCCCAGGTGAGCAGGAAGGGCACCGCGGCATGGATGCCCTGCAGGTGGCGATCGGTCTTGCCCTGCGCGTGGCGCAGGCGGTAGTCGGCCAGCGTGCGCGCATCGTGCGCGGGCGCGAAGCGCCGCACCTTGTTCGCGCCCCAGCTGCCCTCGTAGATGTAGTCGCCCACGAAGCACACGAGGTCGAGGTCCTCGCGCGCCGCGTGGCGCCACGCCGCGTAGTAGCCCTGCTCGTAGTGCTGGCACGAGGCCACCGCGAAGCGCAGCTTCGCCGGCGTGCTGCCGGCCGCGTCGGCGGTGCGCGTGCGGCCCACGCTGCTCACCTCGTCGCCGCTCATGAAGCGGTAGTGGTACCAGCGCCCGGGCGCGAGCCCGCCCACGTCCACGTGCACGCTGTAGGCAAGTTCCGAATGCGCGGTGGCCGTGCCCTCGTTCACCACCCGGGCGAAGCGCTCGTCCTCGGCCACCTGCCACTGCACCGGGATGTGCAGGTCGGGATCGAGGCCGCCGTCGGCCTGCTGGGGCTTCGGCGCCAGGCGCGTCCACAGGCTCACGCCGTCCGGGATCGGGTGCCCGGAAGCGACACCCAGCGTGAAGGGATGCGCATCGAACAGGGCCGGGGCCTGCGCCCGCGCGCCGCGCGATGCCGCGATCGGCGCCGCGGCCAGTGCCACCGCCGCGCGCAGCAGGTTGCGCCGCGACAGCCGTCCCTCGCGCAGCAATCCGTCGAACATCCGCGCCGCCCGATCATCACGCTTCATGCGTCAGCTCCCTGGCCGAGGCCGTATTCTGCAACGACTTCGCGAGCGGGAGGACAGGCTCGACCGGGGCGGGTGTCATCGAGGGCGCCGCGCGGGGTAGACGACGGGGGAGGGCGCCCGTCATGGCGCCGCGGACGACACCCATGGGCACGCATCGACCCGAACCACTGCGCAGGCTGTGCCGAGCCTTCAGCGCCGCGGCCTTGCTCGCGATCGCGGGCAACGCCAGCGCCGCCGAAGGCCTCTACGACGCCAGCTACGGCAACGAAGGCCGCCTGATCCATTCCGACTTCGGCGCCCTCTCCTCCGCCGTGCGCAGCGTGGTGCTCGCCGACGGCCGGGTGGTGCTGGCCGGCACCCTGCGCGCGACCGGCCAGATCGTGGTCACGCGCCTGCGTGCCGACGGCAGCCGCGACATCTCCTTCGGCACCACCGGCCTCGGCTACACCGTGCTGCCGCTGGTCGCCGGCGGCGAGTTCGTGCGCGG
>CAZTNB010000244.1:0-3974 GCA_964614825.1 uncultured Gammaproteobacteria bacterium | reverse complement strand
CTCTTCGTGCGCCGGCCGGTGCTGGCGATGGTGATCTCGATCCTGATGGTGATCGCGGGGCTGGTCACCCTGCGCGGGCTCGCCATCGAGCAGTACCCCTCGGTGGTGCCGCCGCAGATCCAGGTCAGCACCTTCTTCCCCGGCGCCAGCGCGCAGGTGGTCGAGCAATCGGTGGCCTCGCCGATCGAGCAGATGATCAACGGCGTCGACGACCTGCTCTACATCCGCTCCATCTCCGGCAACGACGGCAGCTACACCGCGTCGGTGTACTTCGAGACCGGCAGCGACCAGGACACGTCGAACATGCTGGTGCAGAACCGGGTGCAGCAGGCCTCGCCCAGCCTGCCGCAGCAGGTGGCGCAGTACGGGGTGACGGTGCGCAAGGCGCAGTCGAACATCCTGATGCTGGTCTCGCTGTACTCGCCCAACGGCACCTACGACCAGACCTTCCTCGCCAACTACGTGACCCTGAACGTGCTCGACCCGATGCTGCGGGTCAAGGGCGTGGGCGACGCGCGCCTGCTCAGCCAGTCGAGCTACACCATGCGCCTGTGGCTCAAGCCCGACCGCATGGCCCAGCTCGGCCTCGACGCCACCGACGTGGCGAGCGCGCTGCAGACCCAGAACGTGCAGATCCCGGCCGGCCAGATCGGCGCGCCGCCGCAGGCCACGCCGCTGGAGTTCCAGTACCAGGTGCAGGCGCCGGGCTACCTGCAGACCGCGGAGGAGTTCGGCAACGTCATCCTGCGCTCGAACCCGGACGGCTCGCAGATCCGCGTGCAGGACGTGGGCCGGATCGAGCTCGGCGCGCAGTCGTACAACATCACTACGCGCATGAACGGCAGCGCCGCCGCCTTCCTCGGCGTGTACCAGGCCACCGGCGGCGACGCGCTGCGCACCGCCGACGCGATCCGCGCCCTGATGGACGAGCTCAAGGCCCGCTTCCCCGACGACGTCGACTACCGGATCTCCTACGACACCACGCCGCCGATCGTGGCCTCGATGGAGGAGATCCTGCACACGCTGGCGGAGGCGATGGTCCTGGTGCTGATCGTCGTGTTCGTGTTCCTGCAGAGCTGGCGCGCGACCCTGATCCCGATGCTCACGGTGCCGGTGTCGCTGATCGCCACCTTCGCCTTCTTCCCGGTGCTGGGCTTCTCGGTCAACGTGCTGACCATGTTCGGCATGATCCTCGCGATCGGCATCGTGGTCGACGACGCGATCGTGGTGGTCGAGGCGGTGATGCACCACATGGAAAAGGGCATGGACCGCCGCGCCGCGACCAACCTCGCGATGAAGGAGGTGTCCGGGCCGGTGGTCGCCATCGCGCTGATCCTGTGCGCGGTGTTCGTGCCGGTGGCCTTCATGGGCGGCATCACCGGGGCCATGTTCCGGCAGTTCGCGCTGACGATCGCGATCTCGGTGGTGCTGTCGGCGATCAGCGCGCTGACGCTCAGCCCGGCGCTGTGCGCGACCCTGCTCAAGCCGGCCGGCCAGGGCAAGGGCCTGGCGACGCGGCTGTTCGGCGCCTTCAACCGCGGCTTCGAGCGCGCCACGAGCGGCTACGTGCGCGTCAGCCAGCTGTTCATCCGCCGCACGCTGCTGGGCGCGATCGCGCTGCTGGCGGTGAGCGTCGGCGCCTTCCACCTGTTCCGCACGGTGCCGACCGGATTCCTCCCTGGCGAGGACCAGGGCGTGATGATCGTCAACGTGCAGTTGCCCAACGCGGCCTCCCTCGACCGCACCGACGCGGTGGTGCGCCAGGTCGAGGCCCTGCTGGCCAGGCGCGCCGAGGTGCGCTACGTGTCGGGCGTGGTCGGCTACTCGATGCTGACCGGCACCACGTCGTCGGATGCGGCCACCATCTTCGTCTCGCTCACCGACTGGAAGGAGCGACCGCAGCGCTCGCAGCACGCCTTCGCCATCATCCAGGCGGTCAACCGCGAGCTGGCGGCGATCGCCGAGGCGCAGGCCTTCGCGTTCCCGATCCCGCCGATCAGCGGCCTGTCCGTCGCCGGCGGCTTCACCATGCTGCTGCAGGACCGCGCCGCCGGCACGCCGCAGGCGCTGGAGTCGAACCTGCGCGCCTTCCTCGCCGCGCTGCGCGAGCGGCCCGAGGTGGTGCAGCCCTTCTCCTCGTTCTCGGCTTCGCTGCCGCAGGTCCGGATCGAGGTCGACACCGCGCAGATCTCCAAGCTGGGCCTGCCGGTGAGCCGCGTGTACCAGTCGCTGCAGACCTTCCTGGGCGGGCTCTACGTCAACCAGTTCACCCGCTTCGGGCGCCTGTGGAAGGTGTACCTGCAGGCGGATTCGCAGTACCGGCGCACGGCGCAGGACCTCGGCAACTACTTCATCCGCTCCAATGCCGGCGACATGATCCCGCTGGCGACGCTGGGCCGCACCTCGGAAGTGTCGGGGCCGAACTACATCCTGCGCTTCAACCTGTTCCCGGCCGCCGAGATCACCGGCAACAGCGGCCCCGGCTACAGCTCGGGCCAGACCATCGAGGCGCTGAGGGAGACCTTCGCCGAGGTGGTGCCGGCCGGCTATGGCTACGACTGGTCGGGCCAGACCTTCCAGGAGATCCGCGCGCAGGGCCAACAGGGCATCGTGTTCGCGATGGCGATCGTGTTCGTGTTCCTGCTGCTCGCCGCGCTGTACGAGAGCTGGACCCTGCCCTTCAGCGTGCTGCTGGGCACGCCCTTCGCGCTGCTCGGCGCGATGTTCGGCACCTGGCTGCTGGGCCTGGACAACAACCTCTACACCCAGATCGGCATCGTGCTGCTGATCGGCCTCGCGGCCAAGAACGCGATCCTGATCGTGGAGTTCGCCAAGGCGGGCCGTGATGCCGGCAAGCCCATCGACGAGGCCGCCGCCGAGGCCGCGCGCCTGCGCTTCCGCCCGATCCTGATGACCGCCTTCGCCTTCATCCTGGGCTGCGTGCCGCTGATGCTGGCCTCCGGTTCCGGCGCCAGCTCGCGCATCGCCCTCGGCACCGGCGTGGTGTTCGGCATGAGCTGCGCCACGGTCCTCGGCGTGTTCCTGATCCCGTTCCTGTATTCGGTGGTGCAGAAGTTCGGCGAGTGGGCCGGAGGCGGGCCGAAGTCCGCGCCGGTGGCGCCCTCGGCGCCGCCGGCCGCGGGCTGATCGCCGTCGCGGGAACGTCTGCCGCCGCGACCGCCGAAGGTCCGGCGCAGGGTTGCGCCGGCGCTCAGGCCGCGAGGCGCGGCGCCGTGGCGAGGGCGTCGAAGTACTCGCGCGTCAGGCGCAGTTGCTCGGCGGCCGTCTGCACGCCGTTGACCACCGAGCGGAACGCCGCGTTCTCGGGCCGGTCCTTCGCGTACCAGCCCAGGTGCTTGCGCGCGATGCGCACGCCCTGGACCTCGCCGTAGAAAGCGTACAGCCCCTCCAGGTGGCCGAGCAGGATGCGGCCGACTTCGCGCGGACCAGGCTCCGGCAACTGGGTCCCGGTGGCCAGGTAGTGCGCGATCTCGCGGAAGATCCACGGCCGGCCCTGCGCGCCGCGGCCGATCAGCAGCGCATCGGCGCCGGTGCGCGCCAGCACCTCGCGCGCCTTCCGCGGCGTGTCGATGTCGCCGTTGGCGGCGACCGGGATGCGCACCGCGGCCTTGATCGCGGCGATGGTGTCGTATTCGGCCGCGCCCTCGTAGTGGTCCTCGCGCGTGCGGCCGTGCACGGCCAGCGCGGCGATGCCGGCCGACTCGGCCAGGCGCGCGATGGCGACGCCGTTGCGCCGGGCACGGGTGTAGCCGGTGCGGATCTTGAGCGTGACCGGCACGTCCACGGCCCGCACCACGGCGTCGAGGATCGCGCCCACCAGCGCCTCGTCGCGCAGCAGGGCCGAGCCGGCGTCGACCCGGCATACCTTCTTCGCCGGGCAACCCATGTTGATGTCGATGATCTGCGCGCCGTGGTCGACGTTGTAGCGCGCGGCGTCGGCCATCATGCGGGGG
>CAZTNB010000243.1:0-3985 GCA_964614825.1 uncultured Gammaproteobacteria bacterium | reverse complement strand
CATGAAGGTCGACTGGCCGCCGGCGAGGTCGTCGCCGGCGCCGATGCGGGTGAAGATGCGGTCGATCGGCCCGATCGTGGCCGCTTGCGCCGGCACGAAGCTGCCTATGTGGGCCAGCAGCACGATCAGCGCGGCCTGGCGCATGTAGGTGCTCTTGCCGCCCATGTTGGGGCCGGTGATCACCAGCATGCGGCGCGTGTCGTCGAGCAGCAGGTCGTTGGGCTCGAAGGGCTCGCTGCGCACGGCCTCCACCACCGGATGGCGCCCGCGCCGGATGTCGATGCCCGGCTCCTCGACCAGGCGCGGCGCCACCCAGCCGCGATCCAGCGCGCGCTCGGCCAGGTTGGCGAGCACGTCGAGTTCGGCGATCGCCAACGCGCAGCGCTTGAGCGGCTCGAGGCGCCCGAGCAGCGCGTCGAGGAGTTGCTCCCACAACGCGCGCTCGCGCATCAGCGCGCGCTCGCGCGCCGACAGCACCTTGTCCTCGAAGGCCTTGAGTTCCTCGGTGATGTAGCGCTCGGCGCCCTTGATCGTCTGCCGGCGCGTGTAGTGCGCGGGCACGCGATCGGCCTGCCCGCGGCTGACCTCGAGGTAGTAGCCGTGCACGCGGTTGTAGCCGACCTTGAGCGTGGCGATGCCCGAGGCGGCCTTCTCGCGCGCCTCGAGCTCGACCAGGAAGCGGTCGGCGTCGGTCGAGAGCAGGCGCAGTTCGTCGAGCTCGGCGTCGAAGCCGGCGCGGATCACCCCGCCGTCGCGCAGCAGCAGCGGGGGCGACTCGGCGATCGCGGCGGCGAGCTGCGCCGCCGTCGCCGCGTGCTCGCCGATTTCCGCCAGCAGGGCGGCCAGCCGCGGGCTGTCGGCGCCGGCCAGCGCGGCGCGGATCGCCGGCAGCAGGGCGATGCCGTCGCGCAGGGTGGAGAGGTCGCGCGGCCGCGCCGAGCGCAGCGCGACCCGGGCCAGGATGCGTTCCAGGTCGCCGACCCGGCGCAGCGGTTCGCGCACGGCCGCGATCGCGTCGGCGCCGGCCAGCGCCTCGAGCGCCTGGTGGCGCTCGCGCAGCAGCGCCTGGGCGCGCAGCGGACGGTGCAGCCAGCGCCGCAGCAGGCGCCCGCCCATCGGCGTGATCGTGCGATCGAGCACGCCCAGCAGGGTGTGCTCCATGCGGCCGGACGGATGGCTGTCGAGTTCGAGGTTGCGGCGCGTGGCTGCGTCCATCGCGATGCCGTCGTCGCCATGCTCGACCGCGAGGCCGTCGATGTGCGGCAGCGCCGCGCGCTGGGTGTCCTTCACGTACTGCAGCAGCGCGCCGGCCGCGGCCACCGCCAGCGGCAGGCCCTCGACGCCATAGCCGCGCAGGTCCTGGGTGCCGAAGAAGGCGCAGAGCGTGCGCACGGCACTGTCGCGGTCGAAGTGCCAGGGCGGGCGCTGGCGCACGCCGGGCAGGGCGGCCACCGCGGCCGGCCAGTCGCCGCCCTCGGCGACCAGGGTCTCGGCTGGCGCGAGGCGCGCAAGTTCCGCCGCCAGCGCCGCATCGCCGGCCACTTCCTGCACGGTGAAGCGGCCGGAGGCCAGGTCCAGCCAGGCGAGGCCGACGCGCGCGCCATCGCGCGCCAGCGCCAGCAGCAGGTTGTCGCGCCGGTCTTCCAGCAGTGCCTCGTCGGTCACGGTGCCGGGCGTGACGATTCGTACCACCTTGCGTTCGACCAGGCCCTTGGCCAGGGCCGGATCGCCGATCTGCTCGCAGATCGCCACCGACTCGCCCATGCGCAACAGTCGCGCGAGATAAGGTTCGAGCTGGTGGAACGGCACGCCCGCCATCGGGATCGGCTGGCCGCCCGACTGTCCGCGTTGGGTCAGCGTGATGTCGAGCAGGCGTGCCGCCTTGCGCGCATCGTCGTAGAACAGTTCGTAGAAGTCGCCCATGCGGAACAGCATCAGCATGTCCGGGTGCTCGGCCTTGGCCCCGAAGTACTGGCGCATCAGCGGCGTGTGCTGGACGTCGCCCGGGGGCGGGCGCAACGCGGAAGTCGAGGTCATCGCGGGATCGGGCGTGGTCTGGGCGGTCGCGCGGATGCGCCGTGAGGGGGCCGCGTCGCGGCGCCGCATCCCCGCGCGCGGGCACGGCTGCCGATCATGCGAGTCTAGCGGCATCCGGCCGTGGCCGACCGGCGCAGCCGTTTCGCCGGCCGCCCCAGCCCGCGCCCGCGCGGGAGCCGCATGCCGCACGCCGGGCGAGGATCCTGGATCGCCAGGGATGGCCGGGGACCCGGACCTCGGACGCGACGGTCACGAAATTTTCATGCACGTGCCGGTGGCTGCCGCAGCACCGCGCGTATTGTGGGCCGCATTCGCGGGCAAATCCGCGTAGCGCTCCGAGTATAGTCAGCTTACGTGTCCCGCCGTAAGCGTGATCGCTGGATTTCACGAACCCTTAAGCAAAGGCACTTCCGCAGTGCAGCACTGCAGGCGTTTCGATCGAACTGCGTTCGATCGGCCGCCTTCGGCGCGACGCGCTGCACGAGTTTGCACGATCGTACAACAGTGGCATGTCCGGCCCCGTGCCGGATTGCGCGCCGATCGGGGCGGGCCGGGGCGACGAACCGGCGGCTACCGCTTCACTTGACTGGATCCCGCGAGGTGACATGCACGCGACCACGACCGCGACCGAATCCTTCCTGCACGACCAGGCGCGCCTGCTCGGCGAACGCCTGGTCGCCGCCGGCCAGACCCTGGCCACCGCCGAGTCCTGCACCGGCGGCTGGATCAGCAAGACCTGCACCGACATCGCCGGCTCCTCGGCATGGTTCGATTGCGGCATCGCCGCCTACAGCTACGAGGCCAAGCAGGCGCTGCTCGGCGTGCGACCGGAAACGCTGCTGCGCCACGGCGCGGTCAGCGAGGAGACGGTGCTGGAGATGGTATCGGGAGCGCTGATCCACTCCGGCGCCGGCGTGGCGGTGGCGGTGACCGGCATCGCCGGCCCCTCGGGTGGCACGCCAGACAAGCCAGTCGGCACCGTGTGGCTGGCATGGAAGCGGCGTGGCGGCTATCCACGCATGCGTTGCCTGCACTTCGCCGGCGACCGCGAGGCGGTGCGGCGCCAGACCGTGGCCGCCGCGCTGGCGGGACTGCTGGAAATTCTTACGACCTGACGCGGCCTTCTCCCATGGCCGTCACGGCGCGCTGTGGGATAATCCTGGGCCACGAGGGCAACCGGCTGGCGCCGTTCTCGCTCCCTGAGACGGGCGGCGACCAGCATTCCGGCACCCAGGCAATCACCCCGAAGGAATTCCGATGGACGAGAATCGCAAGCGCGCACTGAGTTCCGCCCTGTCGCAGATCGAGAAGCAGTTCGGCAAGGGCGCCGTCATGCGCATGGGCGACCGCGCCTCGGAGCCGGTGGAGGTGGTGTCGACCGGCTCATTGGGCCTCGACATCGCGCTCGGCATCGGCGGCCTGCCGCGCGGCCGCGTGGTCGAGATCTACGGGCCGGAGTCGTCCGGCAAGACCACCCTCACGCTGCAGGCGATCGCCAGCTGCCAGCGCGCCGGCGGCACCGCCGCCTTCGTCGACGCCGAGCACGCGCTCGATCCGACCTACGCCGAGAAGCTGGGCGTCAACGTCGACGACCTGCTGGTCTCGCAGCCCGACACCGGCGAGCAGGCGCTGGAGATCGCCGACATGCTGGTGCGCTCCAATGCGGTCGACATGGTGGTCATCGATTCGGTCGCGGCGTTGACGCCCAAGGCCGAGATCGAGGGCGAGATGGGCGATTCCCACGTCGGGTTGCACGCGCGCCTGATGAGCCAGGCCCTGCGCAAGCTCACCGGCAACATCAAGCGCTCGGGCTGCCTGGTGATCTTCATCAACCAGATCCGGATGAAGATCGGCGTGATGTTCGGCAGCCCCGAGACCACCACCGGCGGCAATGCGCTCAAGTTCTACGCCTCGGTGCGCCTGGACATCCGCCGCATCGGCAGCGTCA
>CAZTNB010000242.1:0-4034 GCA_964614825.1 uncultured Gammaproteobacteria bacterium | reverse complement strand
GCCGCGGCCGCGGCCGGCTACGGGCCGCTGCACATCGGCACCGACATCGGCGGCTCGATCCGCCTGCCCGCCGGCTGGTGCGGCGTGTTCGGCCTGAAGCCCAGCCTGGGCCGCATCCCGATCAAGCCGCCCTATGCGGGCCGCGTGGCCGGGCCGATGACCCGCACCGTGACCGACGCCGCGATGCTGATGGTCGAGCTCAGCAAGCCCGACTGGCGCGACACGATGAGCCTGCCTTACCAGGATGTCGCGTGGACGGCGCTCGAACGCGACGTCAAGGGTCTGAAGCTCGGCCTGCAGCTCGACGCCGGTTGGGGCCTGCCGGTGCAGCATGCGGTGCGCGTGGCCATCGAGGCCGCGGCCCGGTGCTTTGCGGAGGCCGGCGCGATCGTCGAGCCGATGCCGGCGTTCTCCACGCGCGAGATGATCGACGGCATGGACCGCTTCTGGCGCATGAGAAGCTGGCTCGACATCTCGGCGCTGCCGCCGGAGCGGCAGGCCAAGGTGCTGCCCTACATCCGTCAGTGGGCCGAGGGCGGCGCGCGCATCACCGCGGCCGAGCTGTTCCACGGCTACAGCCAGATGGGCGCGCTGCGCGAGGCGGCCGTGCAGTCGTGCCAGCCGTACGACTTCGTGCTGTCACCGGTGAGCCCGGTGGTCACCTTTCCTGCCGAATGGGCGGGACCCACCAACGACCCGGCACGCCCGTTGGAGCACATCGCGTTCACGCTGCCCTACAACATGAGCGAGCAACCGTCGGCTTCGGTGCCCTGCGCGATGACCGGCGACGGTCTGCCGATCGGCCTGCAGATCACAGGCCGCCGGCACGATGATCTGGGTGTGCTGTGCCTGGCGCGGGCGTGGGAGCAGATGCGCCCGGCGCTGCCGCCCTGGCCGATGCGCTGACGGTCCATGCGATCGCGGCGGCGAGGCCCAGCGCGGCGTGCGCGGCGGCCACGCCTCCGGCGCCGAAGCGGTCGACCAGCACACCGAACGCGAGCGTCAGCAGCGCATAACCCAGTGCCGCACGCAACGGCGAGGTGCCCTGCTGCCCTCGCCGAGCCGGCGCCCACAGCTGGCCGCCCCAGGCCAGGCCCCAGGCCGCGCCATGCGCGAGCGCCAGGCCGAGCAGGTCCCACGGCGCCGGGGCCCAGGTGACGATTGCCGCGCCGGCGGCGAGCAAGGCGGCGCAGCTGGCCGACAACGATGCCGGGCGCGCGCCGGTGATCGCGACGCGCCACAACCAGACCGGACCGAACATGGCCGCCAGATGCAGCAACACCATCGCCTGCGGCGCGATCGCCGCAGCACGGCACCAGGCCACCATCAACGGCAGCGCGGCCATCATCGGCAGCATGGCCAGACCGGCCAGCAATGTCGGCCACTGCGACAGCTCGCGCCAGGCACCGGCAGGCCAGGCCGGCAGCGAGCAATCGAACAGGCCCGCGCGGCAGCCTGGTCCCGGGGTGCGCGACGCCACGGCAAGCGGCAGCGCAACCAGCACGCACGCCACTGCGACCACGAACACGCCCAGGCGCAGCGTCAGTGCCTGCACGTCACCGATGTCGCCCAGCACCAGGCCGGCCACCAGCGCGCCGGCGCCGGCCGCGGCAATCGGCGGCCGTGGTCTCGCCCGCTGCGCGACGCGCAGGCGCCGCACCACACCGGAGGCGAGCGCGGTGAGCGCGCCGAAGCCCAGCACGGCCACGAGCAGTGCGGCCAGGCCGCCACCCTGCGGTGCGCGCCACAGGCCGCCCGCCGCGATCACGGCCGCGCCCAGCAGCGCGGCGGCCCGCCACGCAGACGACACATCGATGCGCGTCGCGCGCGTGGCCGCGCCACCGAGCACGACCAGCCACAACGCCACCAGCGCGAAGCCCGCCGTCACGTTGGCCGTCTGCACGAAGGCCAGGCTGCCGATGCCGATCCAGCCCGACACCAGCAGCGCCCAGGCGCAGGCCCGCGCGCACATCAGCCGCCAGGTGCCGGATTCCGGCTTCATGCACCGACCTTCGATGCGGGTTCGTTCCATGCAGCGGGCCAGCGCAGCTCATGGCCGGTGTCGGCGGCGAAGCGGGCGAGGTCTTCCGCGGTGTCGATGTCGACGCGATAGCGACGGTTGTCGGTGTCGAACCAGCGCACGCGATCGGGATGGGCGAGCCGCCAGGCCTGGCACGCGGCATCGGCGCGGCCGGCCAGCCATTCGTCGCGCAGCGCGGCATCGAAGATCACCGGATTGCCGGGCGTCGGCGCGTCGCCGCCCAGTTGCACACGCGGTACCACCATCGCCGCGTCGCCGCGCTTCTTGAAGGCTCCGATCAGCGCGATGATGTCTTGCGCGTCGATCATCGGCTGGTCGGCCAGCGCGACGATCACGGCGTCCAGGCGCGGCGACAGCGCGCGCAGGCCGGTGATCACCGACGAGGCCTGGCCGCGCCCGGGCTCCGAATTGCGCACGATCGTGATCGGCAGGCTCGCCACCGCCGCCTCGATGGCGTCGGCATGGTGCCCGAGCACCAGCACCAGCTCGTCGACGCCGGCGCCCGACAAGGCGACCAGCTGCCGCATCACCAGCGGCACGCCGCCGAGCTCCAGCAGCGCCTTGGGCCGACCACCGAGCCGCGAACCCGCGCCGGCAGCCAGCAGCACCGCGCCGACGGTGGTGCGGCTGTACAGGCCGTTGGCCTTGAGCAGGCATCCCATGTCCGGTTCCTCTTGCTTGTTGCGGTTCCGTCAGCGCAGCGCCTCGACCAGTGCAGGCAAGGTCGCGTGCAGGCTCGCCAGCGTGCCGCCGGGCGCCAGCAGGTCGAGCTGCGGCATCGCCGCGCGCATGCCTTCGCTCACCGGTTCGTAGTCGGTCTGCCCGAGCAACGGGTGCAGCCAGACGATGCGCCGCGCGCGGCGGCGCAGCCGCGCCAGCTCGGCGGCAAGCTGCTCGGGCTCGCCGGTGTCGTAACCATCGCTCATCACGATCACGCCGGTGCGGCCGTGCACGAGGCGCGGCGCGAATTCGCGGTTGAACTGCGCCAGGCGCTCGCCGATGCGCGTGCCGCCGCCGAAGCCCTGCGCGATGAAGTGCAGACGCTCCTGCGATCGCCACGGGTCCGGGTCGGCCAGCGCATGCGTGACCGCGGTGATGCGCGTGTGGAAGATGAAGCTCGCCACGTCGTGCATCTCGGCCGCCAGGGCGCGGGCCAGGCGCAGATAGAAGAAGCTGCTGTCGGTCATCGAGCGGCTGACGTCGATCAGCAGCACCAGGCGCGGCTGCACGCGACGGGGGCGCCGCCAGGCCAGGTCGATGGGTGCGCCGCCGCGGCCGACGCTGCGGCGGATCGTGCGCGGCAAGTCCAGCCGCGCGCCGCGCCGCGCCGCCTGCTCGCGACGCAGCCGCAGCGGCTTCAGCCGGCGCGCAAGCCGCCGCATCAGTGCCTCGATGTCGAGCAGATGCTCGCGCGCCGCCAGGCTGCGGAAGTCGGCCGAACGCAGCAACTCCTCGCGGCTGGCGCTGCGCTGCGGGCGCACCGCATCGTCGTCGGTGGCCGCGGTGCGCTGCGGGTGATCGACGCGTGTCGGCGCACCGCCGCCGCCGAACGCCGTCTCGCGCCGCTGCGCGACCTGCCAGCGGTTGGCCGGCAGGAACCAGGCGTCGAACAGTTCCGGAAAGCGTCGCCATTCGTCGGCACGGCCGCACAGCAGCGCGCGCAGGCTGTCGCGCAGCAACTCGCCGTTCAGCACGCCGACCTGCTCGGCCGTGCGCAGCAGCGGCACCGCATCACCCGCGCCGACACCGAAGCCGTTGGCCTTGAGGAAGGCGGGGAAGCCCGCGAGCCGATCGGTCATGCGGAAGGCGAGATCGTTGCCGTTGTTCAGCATGCGGCAGCCAGGCGCGCGACCACGTCTGGCGTAAAGCCGGCGCGGTCGTCACGCGTCTTGATCAGCGCCGACAGGCTCTGCACGATGCGTGCGGCACCGTCGGCATCGATCGTCGTGATGCCCAGCCGGCGGTAGATTTCTGCCTTACGCGGCTCATAGAC
>CAZTNB010000241.1:0-4042 GCA_964614825.1 uncultured Gammaproteobacteria bacterium | reverse complement strand
GTAGACGTGCTCCTTGCCGTCGACGCCGCGCACCTTGTACTCGTAGCTGCGCTTCTCCGGCTTGCGGCCGAAGTGGCCGTAGGCCGCGGTGAGGCCGTACATCGGGTGGATCAGGTCCAGCATCTCGACGATGCCGTAGGGGCGCAGGTCGAAGTGCCTGCGCACCAGCTTCTCGATGCGCTCGTCGGAGATGATGCCGGTGCCGAAGGTGGTGACGCTGATCGAGGTGGGCTCGGCCACGCCGATCGCGTAGCTGACCTGGATCTCGCAGCGCTCGGCGAGGCCGGCGGCGACGATGTTCTTGGCCACGTAGCGCGCCGCGTAGGCCGCCGAGCGGTCGACCTTCGACGGATCCTTGCCCGAGAATGCGCCGCCGCCGTGGCGCGCCCAGCCGCCGTAGCTGTCGACGATGATCTTGCGCCCGGTCAGGCCGCAGTCGCCGACCGGCCCGCCGATCACGAACTTGCCGGTCGGATTGATGTGGATCTGCCTGGCCGGCACCTTCTTCAGCCACTTCTCCGGCAGCACCGGCTCGAGGATCTGCTCGTAAACCGCCTCGACCAGTTGCTTGTGCTTGATCTCGGGGTCGTGCTGCGTCGACAGCACCACGGCGTCGATGCCGACCGCCTTGTCGTTCTCGTAGCGCAGCGTGACCTGGCTCTTGGCATCGGGGCGCAGCCACTTGAGCGTGCCCTTCTTGCGCACCTTGGCCTGCTGCTCCACCAGGCGGTGGGCGTAGTAGATCGCCGCCGGCATCAGCTCGTCGGTCTCGTTGCAGGCGTAGCCGAACATCAGGCCCTGGTCGCCGGCGCCCTGCGACTTCGGATCCTTGCGGTCCACGCCCTGGGCGATGTCGGGCGACTGCTTGCCGATCAGGTTCAGCACGCCGCAGGTGGAGCCGTCGAAGCCCACGTGCGAGGAGGTGTAGCCGATCTGGTTGATGACCTTGCGCACCAGGTCCTCGAGGTCGACCCAGGCGGTGGTGGTGACCTCGCCGGCGACGATCGCGACGCCGGTCTTCACCAGGGTCTCGCAGGCCACGCGGGCGCGCTTGTCCTGCACCAGGATGGCGTCGAGGACGGCGTCGGAGATCTGGTCCGCGACCTTGTCCGGGTGGCCTTCGGAGACGGACTCGGAGGTGAAGAGGTAGCTGCTCATCGCGGCCTCATATCCTTATATCGGGATAGATGGATAGACGGGGCGCGCATCATAGCGGCGCGCCGGCCGGCAATCTACACCGGCGTCGCCGTCGTTTCCCGTCCAGGCGCCGCGACCGGCCGGCACGACGATGCGCGGCCCGCGCCGTGTCCATCGCGGGGCTGGCGTATGCTCGCGGCGCGGGTCGGCCGAGGACGGGGACGCGATGCCATCGACGCGGGGCGCGACGCCGGATCGGCTGGCCTACCAGCCGGCGCTGGACGGCCTGCGCGCGCTGGCCATCGGCATGGTGGCGCTGTTCAACGCCCATGCCCCGCCGGTCTACTCCGGGTTCATCGGGGTGTGGGTGTTCTTCGTGCTCAGCGGCTTCCTGATCACGACGCTGCTGCTCGAACCGCTGGCGGCGCGCGACCAGGCCGGACTGGGCGCGTTCTACGTGCGCCGCTTCCAGCGCCTGTTCCCGCCCCTGGCGGTGATGCTCGTCGCCTATGCCGCGTGGCACGTCGCGGCCGGCGGGCGCGACGCGCTCGAGCAGGTCGCCTTCGATGTGCTGTTCGCGGCCTCGTACGCCGCCAACTGGACCTACACCTACCTCGGCAGCCCCAAGGCGCTGGGCCACACCTGGTCGCTGGCGGTGGAGGAGCAGTTCTATTTCCTGTGGCCGTTGCTGCTGGCGCTGGCGTGGCGCATCGGCCGGCGCCGGGCGGTGCTGGCGTTGCTGGTGGTATTGCTCGCGGCGCTGGCGTGGTGGCGCGTGGCGCTGGTCGCGCAGGTCGCGGCGGGCACCGCGACCTGGACCCGTGTCTATTGCGGCACCGACACCGGCGCGACCGGCCTGCTGCTGGGCGCGCTGCTGGCCTGGTGGGTCGCGGGCGAGTCCGGCCGGCGCGTGCTGGAGTCGGCCACGGCGCGGCGGCTGGCGCCCGCGGCGATCGTCGTGGCGCTGGCCGTGCTCGCGCCGCTGTCGCGCTGGCTCGACACCGACGCCGCGTTCACCTACCTGGTCGGCCTGCCGCTCACCGAACTCGCCTCCGCCCTGCTGATCGCGGCCCTGCTGGTGCCCGGGAGCAACCCGCTCAAGCGCCTGTTCGAATGGCGGGTGGCGGTGTACGTCGGCCGGCTCTCGTATGGCTGGTACCTGTGGCACCTGCCGATCCTGCTGGTGCTCAAGGGCATCGATCCCCGCTGGACCTTCGTCGCCGGCATCGGCCTGCCGCTTTCGTTCGCGTGCGCGGCGCTGAGCTACCGCTACATCGAGCGCAGGCTGCTGGCGCGCTCGGACCGGCGCGGCATCGACGCGCGCCTGGCATAGCGGCGCGTCGCCGGCTCGGGCAGGCTGCAACAGGCGCGTCATCGCCCGGCCGTGACGCTTCGACCCGCGCCGTCCAGCGTGCGCCGCGGCGGCTTCAGCCGCGACTCGCGCAGCGCCTCGCAGTCGCTGCGCAAGCCGCTCCCCCGGTGAAGGCCCGCGAGTCCCCGGTCAGCGCGGCGATGCCTGCGCCACGCCGTCGTTCGGCGCGGACGCGGTTTCCAGCGTCACGGCGTAGAACAGCGGCAATTCCATCGGCCCCTCGCGCGATTCCAGGCGCAGGCCGCGGATCGGGCCCACGTCGGCCGGCACGTCGAGGCTGACCGCGAAGGTATGCGAGTCATAGGCCGGCGGGGCGATGCCGCTGCGGGCATTGGTTCCGCTCAGCCCGAGCCAGCCGATCCGGGCGCCGGGCGCGGCGCGGTCCGGCGTCCAGTGCGGCACCACGTCGCGCACCATCATCGGCGTCAGCACCGTCTCGCGGCCGTCCGCGCCGATCAGCACCACGTGGGCGGCGGGGAAGGGCGCGAGGTTGGGCTGGATGAAGACGTGCATCAACAGCAGGAGGTGCAGGCGTCGCGCCACCACGTCCGCCACCGGCACCACGGTGCTGGCGCGCTGGGTCGGGTGCAGGGTGCCCGCAGGGCCGCCCCAGCTCAGTTGCACGCCGCCGTCCACGCGCCAGTCGACGCCGAGCAGGCGCAGCGGGCCGAAGGCCATGGTGGGCTGGTCGCCGCCCATGGTGTTGCGACCCGGCCAGTTGCCATTGAGCGGCGCATTGATCGCCGGACCCAGGTCCAGCGGGACGAAGCGCGGATCGGTCTCGCTGCCGGGCGCAGGTGGCAGCACGGTCGTCTGCGCCGGGACCGCCGCCGCCGGCTCCTGCTCGGGCATGTGTGCCTGCAGGTCGTTGCGCAGGGCCGCGATCGCATCGGCTTCCGGTGGCGCGGCCGTGGTCGTCGGGTCGAGCAGGGCGGCGAGCGTGGCCAGGCTGGTGGTGTCGAGGCGGCTCACCGGCAGGCGCCAGGCGAGCCAGCGGCCGCGCACGGTCCGCGCCACGAGCTGGCTGGCGTCGGGCGAGAAGGCCAGCGTCAGCAGGGCGTCGTTGCCGGCGATCGGAGCCGCCAGCGGCGCGCTCAGGCGCTCGCCGCGCGCGATGTCGATCAGTTGCACCGCATTGTGGGTCGCGACCGCCGCGCGCCGGCCATCGCGGCTGAGCGCGAACGCGCCCGACGCGCCCGGGACGCTGGACCCCGGCGCATCGTGGCGGCTGCCGTCCGCGCCGAAGCGGCTCAGGCCGTCGCCCGATTGCCGGTGCACCACGACGTCGTCGCCGACGGCGATCAGCCGCGGATCGGTGCGGCCGGCCTGCACGTCGATGCGCCGCAGGAGCGCGCAGGTCCCGAGGTCCCAACGCTCGATGCGGGCGCTGCGCTCGAGGCCGAACACGTACACCCAAGCGCTGCGGCCATCGTCGGCGATGGCGACGTCGCCGGGGACGTTCATGGCCTCGGGTTGGAGCCGGTCGCAACGCGATGCCGCACCGTCGACGCGCACCACCAGCAGCGTGCTGGC
>CAZTNB010000240.1:0-4069 GCA_964614825.1 uncultured Gammaproteobacteria bacterium | reverse complement strand
CCGCGATCGGCGATAATCCGACTTTCGGCACGCTGCTCCGGCCGGGCCAGATGCTAGGTTGTCCAGCATGACGCGCACCCGTTTCCGCAAGCTGCCGCTCGCCGCAGCCCCGGCGCTGCTGTGCGCTGGCCTGCTGGCCACCGCCCTCGCCCCGTTCGCGCTGCGCGCCCAGGGCGGGCCCGGCGGCATGCCACCGACCGTGGTGGAAGCGGTGAAGCCGCGCGTTGAGCGGGTCAGCGACACGGTCGCGGCCGTGGGTTCGTTGCGCGCGGCGGAGAGCATCGTGGTACAGCCCGAGCTCGCCGGCCGCATCGAACAGGTGCATTTCACCGAGGGCCAGGCGGTCAAGTCCGGCACTGCGCTGTTCACCCTCGATTCCAGCCTGGTGCGCGCCGAGGTGCGCGAGTGGGAGGCGAACGCGGCGCAGAGCCAGCGCGAGGCCGACCGCGTCGCCGACATGGTGTCGCGCAAGCTGGTCGCGGAGGCCGACCTCGACGCCAAGCAGGCGGCGCTGGCGGTCAACGAGGCGCGCCTGTCCTCGGCGCAGACGCGACTGGGCAAGATGGTGATCCGCGCGCCCTTCGACGGCGTGGTGGGCCTGCGCCAGGTGAGCCCGGGCGAGTACGTCGAGGTCGGCCAGGCGCTGGTGAACCTGGTGCAGATCGATCCGATCAAGCTCGACTTCCGCGTGCCGCAGACCCTGCTGGCGCGCGTCGCCGACGGCCAGAAGCTCACGGTGGCGGTGGATGCGTTCCCGGGCGAGCGCTTCGAGGGCACGGTCTACGCCGTCGACCCGCAGCTCGATGCCGACGGCCGCAGCGTGGTGCTGCGCGCCACGGTGGAGAACGACGACGGTCGCCTGCGGCCGGGCCTGTTCGCGCGCGTGTCGCTGGAGCTGGCCGCGCGCGAGGGCGCGCTGCTGGTGCCGGAGCAGGCGCTGTGGCCGCAGGGCGACAAGCAGTTCGTGTACGTGATCGATGCCGGCAAGGCGAAGCTGGTGGAAGTGACCACCGGCGTGCGTCGCGACGGCATGGTCGAGATCCGCTCCGGCCTCGCCGCGGAGCAGGACGTGATCACCGCCGGCCAGCTCAAGATCGGTCCCGGCGCCCCGGTCCGCATCGCCGCCGCGCCCGCGAAGCAATGATGCCCCGGTAGGAGCCCGCGCCGTGGGCGACCGCAACGTCGCCGTCGACGCCAGGCCGACATCGCCGCCGACGCGCACCGCTCCGAGGATCCACCGATGACCCTGCCGCAACTGTCGATCCGCCGCCCCGTGTTCGCCACGGTGCTCAACCTGGTCATCGTGCTGGTGGGCCTGATCGCCTGGGACCGCCTGTCGGTGCGCCTGGTGCCCAAGGTCGACCTGCCGGTGGTGACGGTCAACACCTCGTACCCGGGCGCCAACGCCCAGGTGATCGAATCGCAGATCACCACGCCGATCGAGGAGGCGCTGGCCGGCATCGAGGGCATCGACTACATCCAGTCGATCAGCCGGGCCGAGAACTCGCAGGTCACGGTGCGCTTCCACCTCGACCGCGATCCCGACGGCGCGGCCTCGGACGTGCGCGACCGCGTGGCGCAGGCGCGCGGCTTCCTGCCCGAGGAAGTGAACGAGCCGATCGTGCAGAAGCAGGAGGCCGACGCGCAGCCGATCATGTACCTGGCCTTCTCCAGCGACCGCCACGACGAGCTCGAGGTGGCCGACGTCGCCGAGCGCCTGGTCAAGGACCGCATCCAGACCATCGTCGGCGTGGCGCAGGCGCAGGTCTACGCCAGCCGCTACGCCATGCGGGTGTGGCTGGACCCGGCGCGCCTGGCCGGCTACGGCCTGGTGCCGGTGGACATCGAGGATGCCCTGCGGCGGCAGAACGTCGAGGTGCCGGCGGGCCGCATCGAGGGCCAGCAGCGCGAGTTCACCGTGCTGTCCGAGACCGACCTGCGCACGCCGGAGCAATTCCGCGCCATCGTGGTCAAGGAATCGGACGGCTACCCGGTGCGCCTGGGCGACGTGGCGACGGTGGAGATCGGTCCCACCGAGGAACGCGTGCGCGGCCGCTTCGACGGCAAGCGCGCGGTGCCGCTGGGCGTGGTCAAGACCGCGACCGCCAATCCGCTGGAGGTCTCGCGCGGGATCCGCGAGCTGCTGCCCAGGATCACCGCCAGCCTGCCCGAGGGCATGAAGGTGGACGTGGGTTTCGACTCGACCCGCTTCATCGAGTCGTCGGTGCAGGCGGTGTACGAGACCATCATCGAGGCCATCATCCTGGTGGTGCTGGTGATCTTCGTGTTCCTGCGCACGCTGCGCGCGACCCTGATCCCGCTGGTCACGATCCCGGTGTCCTTGATCGGCGCCTTCGCGCTGATGGCGCTGTTCGGCTTCTCGATCAACACGCTCACCCTGCTGGCGATGGTGCTGGCGATCGGCCTGGTGGTGGACGACGCGATCGTGATGCTGGAGAACATCCACCGCCACATCGAGGCTGGCCTGCCGCCGATGGAGGCCGCGCTCAAGGGCAGCCGCGAGATCGGCTTCGCGATCGTGGCGATGACGCTGACGCTGGCCGCGGTGTACGCGCCGATGGCGTTCTCCACCGGCCGCACCGGCAAGCTGTTCATCGAGTTCGCGCTCACGCTGGCCGGCGCGGTGCTGGTGTCGGGCTTCGTCGCGCTGACGCTGTCGCCGATGATGTGCTCGCGCCTGCTGCGCCACACCACGCGGCACGGGCGCATGTACGAGCTGGGCGAGCGGGCGCTGGCCGGCCTGGTCGCCGGCTACCGGCGCCTGCTCGAGCGCACGCTGGCGCATCGGTCCCTGGTGCTGGGCCTGGCCGCGCTGGTGGTGGCCGGCGCCGGCGTGCTGTTCTGGCGCATGCCCTCGGAACTGGCGCCGCAGGAGGACCAGGGCTTCGTGATGGCCTTCTCGATCGCGCCGGAAGGCTCGACCATCGACTACACCGACGGCTACGCGCGCCGGCTCGAGGAGATCTACAGCAAGGTGCCCGAGCTCGACCACTACTTCCAGTTCACCGGCTGGCCCTCGGTCACCAACTCGATCGCCTTCATGGGCCTCAAGCCCTGGACCGAGCGCGAGCGCAGCGCGCAGGACATCCAGGGCAGCCTGTTCATGCCGTTCATGGAAGTGCCCGGCGTGCTGGCCTTCCCGGTGGTGCCGCCGCCGCTGGGCAACGAGGACTTCGGCCAGCCGGTCAGCTTCGTGGTGCAGTCCACCGGCACCTGGGAGGACCTGTCGGCGATCGTCGACAAGCTGCTGGCGAAGATGGCGCAGAACCCGCAGCTCACCAACGCCGACAGCGACCTCAAGCTCAACAAGCCCGAGCTCAAGGTCGAGATGGACCGCGACAAGGTCGCATCGGTCGGGGTCGAGGTCGAGGCGGTGGGCCGCACGCTGGAGACGCTGCTGGGCGGGCGCAACGTCACCCGCTTCAAGCGCGGCGCCGAGCAGTACGACGTGATCGTGCAGGTGCGGCGCGAGGAGCGCGCGCGCGCCGACGACCTCACCGCGATCCACGTGCGCGGGCGCAACGGCGCCATGGTGCCGCTGGCGAACCTGGTCACGGTGCGCGAGTCGGTGGCGGCCAAGGAGCTCAACCACTTCAACAAGCTGCGCGCCGCCACCATCAGCGCGGGGCTGGCGCCCGGCTACACCATGGGCGAGGCGCTGGCGTGGATGGAAAAGGCACTGGACGAGGTGGCGAAGGACAACGCGCAGTACGACCTGTCGGGCCAGTCGCGCGAGTTCCGCGAGTCGAGCTCCAGCTTCGGCCTGATGCTGGCCCTGGCGCTGGCCTTCATCTACCTGGTGCTGGCGGCGCAGTTCGAGAGCTTCGTCGATCCCTTCGTGATCCTGCTCGCGGTGCCGCTGGCGGCCTTCGGCGCGCTGCTGGCGCTATGGCTCACCGGCGGCACCTGGAACATCTACAGCCAGATCGGCGTGATCACGCTGGTAGGCCTGATCGCCAAGCACGGCATCCTGATCGTGGAGTTCGCCAACCAGTTGCGCGAGCAGGGCCGCGACCCCGTGACCGCCGCGCTCGAATCCGCGGTGATG
>CAZTNB010000239.1:0-4070 GCA_964614825.1 uncultured Gammaproteobacteria bacterium | reverse complement strand
ACAACGCCGGCATCGTGAACCCGCCGGTGCCCACGTCCAAGCGCCATTACCAGGGGCTGACGCGCGAGGCCGGTGGCACCTATCTGGCGCCCGACGACTGGCTGGCCGCCGCACCCACCGTGCAGGGCTCGTGGTGGCCGGCTTGGCAGCAATGGCTGGCCGCGCACTCGGGCGAGCCAGTCAAGCCGCCGCGCCTGGGCAGCAGTGCCTATCCCGCGATCGCTGATGCACCCGGCAGCTATGTTCTGGAAAAGTAAATGACTAACTCATTGCAAGGCAAGAAGGGCCTGGTGGTCGGCATCGCCAACGACCAGAGCATCGCCTGGGGCTGCGCACGCGCCCTGCGCGATGCCGGCGTCGAACTTGCCCTCACCTGGTTCAACGACAAGGCCCGCCCGCATGTCGAGCCCTTGGCGCAGAAACTGCAGGCCGCTATCACGCTGCCACTGGACGTGGAGCAACCCGGCCAGATGGAGGCCGTGTTCGACGCCATCGCACAGCGCTGGGGCCAGCTGGATTTCGTGTTGCACTCCATCGCGTTCGCCCCCAAGAGCGATCTGCACGGCCGCGTGGCCGACAGCTCGCGCGAGGGCTTCGCGCACGCCATGGACATTTCCTGCCATTCATTCGCACGCATGGCACATCTGGCAGAGCCGCTGATGCCGCGTGGAGGCAGCCTGATGACCATGAGCTATGTGGGCGCGGAGGAAGTGATCCCGGGCTACGGCCTCATGGGGCCGGTGAAGGCCGCGCTGGAGGCCAGCACGCGCTACTTGGCAGCCGAACTGGGCCCCAAGGGCATCCGTGTCAATGCCATCTCGCCCGGCCCGCTGGCCACGCGCGCGGCCTCGGGCATCCCCGATTTCGATACGCTGTTGCAAGAGGCCGTGCAGCGCGCACCGCTGCGCCGTCTGGTGGACATTGACGAAATCGGTGCACTGTGCACTTTTCTGGCCGGCGATGGAGCCAAGGCCATCACCGGCAGCACGCTCTACGTGGACGCCGGCTACCACATCCTCGGTTGAACGCATGCTGATATCCCGACTCCTCCCTTTGGCCGGCGCTCTGCTGCTGGCCGGTTGTGCCTCGATGGCACCTTCTTACGAGCGCCCGGCCGCGCCGCTGCCCGCACAGTACGGTGCCGGGCTGGCGGCCACTGGTGCTGATGCCGCCGCGCTCGACTGGCGCGGCTACTTCACCGACCCGGCGCTGCAGCGGCTGATCGAGCAGGCGCTGGCGCACAACCATGACCAGCGAGTCGCCGTGCTGCGCGTGCAGGAGGCGCAGGCTGCGTACGGCGTGCAGCGCAGCGCGCGCTACCCCACGCTTGGTCTTTCCGCCGAGGCTGATCGCGCGCGCACCCCTGCCGACCTGAGTCTCACCGGCAGTGCCGTCACAGGCAGCCAACTCCAGGCCGGTTTGGGCATCAGCAACTGGGAGATCGACTTCTGGGGCCGCATCGCCAGCCTGAGCGAGGCTGCCAAGCAAAGCTTCCTGGCCACGGACGCGGCCCGCCGCGCCACCACGCTGAGCCTGATCGCGCAGGTGACCGATACTTACCTTGGCCTGCGTGAGCTGGATGAACGCCTGCGCCTGGCGCAAGGGAGCGCGGCCAGCCAACGTGAGTCCCTGCGCATCTTCACGCGCCGCTTCGATGTCGGCTCTGCCTCGCGGCTGGAGCTGACGCAGGTGCAGACCCTGGTCACGCAGGCGGATTCGCTGGTCGTCCAGATTCAGCAGCAGCGCGACCAGCAGGCTCATGCTCTGGACTTGCTGCTGGGCAGCCCAGCCGAACTGCCGCCGATGCCGGCTCCGGCTCCGGCCCAGGCCGAAGCGGCATGGCAGTTGCCACCGCTACAGGTGGGACTGCCATCGGAGTTGCTGTTGCAGCGTCCCGACATCGTCGCGGCCGAACACCAGTTGCGCTCTGCCAACGCTCAGATCGGCGCTGCTCGTGCGGCCTTTTTCCCTAGCATCCGGCTGACGGCCTTCGGCGGTACGGCCTCTAACGAGCTCGATGGCCTGTTCAAAGGGGCCAACCGCGCGTGGAGTTTCGCGCCCAGCCTTTCCCTACCGATCTTTGACGGCGGCCGAAATCAGGCCAACCTCGACCTGGCCGAAGTGCGCCGCAATCTGGCCGTGGCGCAGTACGAGCAGGCGGTGCAGACCGCCTTCCGCGAAGTGGCCGACGCGCTGTCGGCACGCCGCTGGCTCGCCAAGCAGGTGCAGGTCCAGGGCGAGGCGTTGACCGTGCAGCAGGAACGCGCCCGCCTGTCGCGCCTGGCCTACGACAACGGCGCCACCAGCTTTCTGGACGTACTCGATGCCGAGCGCTCGCTGATCTCCGCCGCGCAGCAACTGGTGCAAACCCGCCGCGCGCTGCTGGCCAGCCAGGTCGCCCTGTACCGCGCGCTGGGCGGCGGCGCACAAGCGCTGCCTGACGCGCCACTGCTGGCATCTCCCACTGTTCCTGCCTCTGCCGCAGCCCCCATCACTCACTGAATACCATGGACAACGCATTGAAGAAGAAACTCATTACCGTCGGCATTGCAGTCGCGCTGGCCGCATGTGGCTGGTACGCCTGGCAGAAATACAAGGACGGTCAGGACAACGACGCCTTCCTGAGCGGCAACGGCCGCATCGAGGCCACCGAGGTCGATGTGGCGACCAAGCTGGCGGGTCGCGTCGATAGCATCCTGGTCGGCGAAGGCGCCTTCGTGAAAGCCGGGCAGATGCTGGCCACCATGCAGGTGCAAACGCTGAACGCGCAACTGCGCGAAGCCCAGGCTCAGCGCCAGCAGACCCTGGCCGCCGTCGCCAGTGCGCAGGCCCAGGTGACCATGCGCCTGAGCGACAAGACGGCCCAGCTCGCCCGGATACGCCAGGCGGAGGCCGATCTTGACGCCGCCAAGCGCAGGCTGGCACGTTCGGAGACCTTGACGAAGGAAGGCGCTGCCTCGGCGCAGACGCTGGACGACGACCGGGCTCGCGCACGCAGCGCTGAAGCCGCGATTGCCTCCGTTCAGGCGCAGGCCGACTCGGCCGATGCCGCCGTCGCCGCCGCACGCACGCAGGTCACGAGCGCACAGTCCCAGGTGCAGGCCATCGATGCCACGCTGGAGCGCATCCAGGCCGAAATCGACGATAGCCAGCTGAAAGCGCCGCGCGATGGCCGCGTGCAGTTCCGCCTGGCCCAGCCCGGCGAAGTACTCGGCGCTGGCGGCAAGGTGCTAAACCTGGTGGACCTGTCCGACGTCTACATGAGCTTCTTCTTGCCCGAAACCGCGGCCGGCCGCGTGGCGCTGGGCACCGAGGTGCGCATCGTGCTCGATGCCGCGCCCCAGTTCGTGATTCCTGCCGAAGTGTCCTTCGTGTCGAGCACGGCCCAGTTCACGCCCAAGACAGTGGAAACCGCGAGCGAGCGCCAGAAGCTCATGTTCCGCGTGAAGGCGCGCATAGCGCCTGAGCTGCTGCAAAAGCATCTGGAGCAGGTCAAGACGGGCCTGCCTGGCGAGGCGTGGATCAAGCTTGACCCGCACAGCGCGTGGCCGGCCCATTTGCAAACCAAGCTTGCGCCTTAACGGCGCGACACAGGGCTAGGCTTCATGGTCTCTGCAACTGATTCAACCCCGGTCATCTCCCTGCATGATGTGCGCCAGCACTACGGCAAGACCGAAGCGCTGCGCGGCATCACGCTGGACATCCCCGCGGGCGGCATGGTGGGCCTCATCGGCCCCGACGGCGTCGGCAAGTCCAGCCTGCTGTCGCTCGTGGCGGGGGCGCGTGCCGTGCAGCACGGGCAGGTGCTCGCGCTGGGCGGCGACATGGCCCGCCGCAGGCACCGCAACGCCGTGTGCCCGCGCATTGCCTACATGCCGCAGGGCCTGGGCAAGAACCTCGACCCGACCTTGTCGGTCGAGGAGAACCTGCAGTTCTTTGCGCGCCTGTTCGGGCACGACGCCGCTGAACGCCGCCGGCGCATCGATGACCTGACGCAGAGCACCGGCCTGCGCAAGTTCCTGGGCCGCCCCGCGGGTAAGCTCTCGGGTGGCATGAAGCAAAAGCTCGGC
>CAZTNB010000238.1:0-4079 GCA_964614825.1 uncultured Gammaproteobacteria bacterium | reverse complement strand
CAGCCCGGCATGACCATCGTCTGCGGCGACAGCCACACCGCCACCCACGGCGCCTTCGGCGCGCTGGCCTTCGGCATCGGCAGCACCGAGGTCGGCCACGTGCTGGCGACGCAGTGCCTGCTGCAGCGCAAGCCGAAGACGCTGGCGGTGACCATCGACGGGCCGCTCGCGCCCGGCGTCGCGGCCAAGGACCTCACCCTGCACGTGATCGGCGCGCTCGGCGTCGATGGCGGCACCGGCCACGTGATCGAGTTCCGCGGCAGCACCGTGCGCGCGCTGTCGATGGAAGGCCGCATGACCCTGTGCAACATGGCGATCGAGGCCGGCGCCCGGGCCGGATTCGTGGCCCCGGACGAGACCACCTTCGCCTACCTGCGCGGCCGGCCACGGGCGCCCGCCGGCGCCGCCTTCGATGCCGCCTGCCGCGAGTGGCGCCAGCTCGCCACCGACGCCGACGCGCGCTTCGACCGCGAAGTGCGCATCGATGCGCGCGCGGTGCAGCCCACCGTCACCTGGGGCACCGATCCCGGCACCGCGATCGCCATCGATGCCGCGGTGCCCGCCGCGCGCGACGTCGCCGCGCGCCGCGCGCAGGCCTACATGGGCGTGGCCGAGGGCCGGCCCATGGCCGGGACGCCGGTGGACCTGGTGTTCGTCGGCAGCTGCACCAACGGCCGCATCGAGGATCTGCGCGCCGCCGCCGCCATCCTGCGCGGCCGCCGCATCGACCCGCGCGTGCGCATGCTGGTGGTGCCCGGCTCCGAGCGCGTGCGCCGCGAGGCGGAAGCCGAGGGCCTCGACGCCGTGTTCCGCGGCGCCGGCGCCGAGTGGCGCGAGCCCGGCTGCTCGATGTGCCTCGGGATGAACGGCGACATCGCGCAGCCGGGGCAACTGGTGGTGAGCACCAGCAACCGCAATTTCGAGGGCCGCCAGGGCCAGGGCGCGCGCACGGTGCTGGCGAGCCCCGCCACCGCCGCCGCCTGCGCCGTGGCCGGCCGCATCGCCGACCCGCGCGCCTACCTGCCACGGGAGGCCGCGGCATGAAGCCCATCCGCCAGGTCGCCGCGCGCAGCTTCGCCCTGCCGCAGGCCAACATCGACACCGACCAGATCATCCCGGCGCGCTTCCTCACCACCACCTCGCGCGAGGGCCTCGGCCGCCACGCCTTCCACGACTGGCGCCATCGCGCCGACGGCAGCCTCGATCCGGAGGCGCCGCTCAATCGCCGCGACGCCGCCGCCGAGGGCATCCTGGTCGCGGGCCACAACTTCGGCTGCGGCTCCTCGCGCGAGCACGCGCCCTGGGCCCTGCTCGACTTCGGCGTGCGTGCGGTGGTGAGCAGCGCGATCGCCGACATCTTCCGCAGCAACGCGCTCAAGAACGGCCTGCTGGCGCTGGTGGTCGATCCGGCGGCGCACGCGCGCCTGCTGGAGGCGGCCGGGGAGTCCCTGGTCATCGACGTGGCGGCGCAGCGGATCCGCCGCGCCGATGGCGAGGAGGTGCCCTTCGCGCTCGATCCCTTCGTGCGCCAGTGCCTGCTCGACGGCGTCGACGAGCTCGGCTACCTGCAGCAGCGCGAGGCCGCCATCGCCCGCTACGAGGAGGTCCGCGCATGCGGCGCCTGATCGTCCTGCTGCCCGGCGACGGCATCGGCCCGGAAGTGGTCGAGGCCGGGCGCCAAGTGCTGGAAGCGGCCGCGGCGCGCCACGGCCTGGAGCTGGGTTTCGAGTCGCATCCGATCGGCGGCGCCGCGCTCGACGCCGTCGGCGACCCGCTGCCCGCCACGACGCTCGCGGCCTGCCGCCGCGCCAGCGCGGTGCTGCTGGGTGCGGTCGGCGGGCCGAAGTGGAACGAGCTGCCGGGCGCGCTGCGCCCCGAGCAGGGCCTGCTGCGCCTGCGCCAGGGCCTGGGCCTGTACGCCAACCTGCGTCCGGTGAAGCCGATGCCGGCGCTGGCGCACCTCTCGCCGGTGAAGGCCGAGCGCGTCGCCGGCACCGACCTGCTGGTGGTGCGCGAGCTCACCGGCGGCATCTACTTCGGCGCGCGCACGCGCACGCCGGTGCGCGCCACCGACGAGTGCGCGTACACCGTGGCCGAGGTCGAGCGCGTGACCCGCGTCGCCGCGCGCCTCTGCGCCGCGCGCCACGGCCGCCTGGTCTCGGTCGACAAGGCCAACGTGCTGGAGACCTCGCGCCTGTGGCGCGAGGTCGTGACGCGGGTGGTGCGCGACGAGTTCCCGGCGCTGGCGCTGGAACACCTGCTGGTCGACGCGATGGCCATGTACCTGGTCACGCGCCCGCGCGACTTCGACGTGGTGCTGACCGAGAACCTGTTCGGCGACATCCTCACCGACGAGGCCGGCGTGCTGGCGGGCTCGCTGGGCCTGCTGCCCTCGGCTTCGCTGGGCGATGGCGGGCCCGGCCTGTACGAGCCGATCCACGGCTCGGCCCCGGACATCGCCGGGCGCGGCATCGCCAATCCCTGCGGCACGATCCTCTCGGTGGCGCTGATGCTGCGCCATTCCTTCGGCCTCGATGCGGCCGCGCGCGAGATCGAGTCCGCGGTGGACGCGGCCATTGCCGCCGGCGTGCGCACGCCGGACATCGCCGCCGGTGGGCCCGCGGTGGACACGCGCACCGCGACCGCGGCCGTGATCGAACGGATGCGGACGGCGCTGGCGGCCTGAAGCGCTCCGCGCCTCGCGCGCGGCACCGATGCCCCTGCGGGCGCGGTTTCAGCCGCGTGCGCGACCGGGCTGACCGGCGATGCAGGCCTCGATCAGCTGCCGCAGCAAGGGCTGCAGCGGCCGCGCCAGCGCCTCGTCCCAGGCGAACGAGTCCTCGTCCATGTACGCGCACTGCGCGATCTCGAGTTGCACGGTCTCGATGCCGCGCGCCGGATCGGCGTAGCGGCGGGTGATGTAGCCGCCCTGGAAACGCCCGTTCACCACGTGGCTGTAGCGCTGCTGCGCGGCCAGGATCGCGGCCAGGCGCTGCTGCAGCGCCGGCGTGCAACTGTGCCCGCCCGCGGTGCCCAGGTTGAGGTCGGGCAGGCGGCCGTCGAAGAACATCGGCACGCGCGAGCGGATCGAGTGCCCGTCCCACAGCACCACGCGGCCATGCCGCTCGTGCAGGCGCGCCAGTTCCGCGGCCAGCGCGTCGTGGTACGGCTGCCAGTAGCGCTGCACGCGCGCGGCCAGCTCCGCGGTGTCCGGTTCGGCGCCATCGAGGTACAGGGGCGCGTCGGCGAAGCTGCGCAGCGGCACCAGCGCGGTCTCGCGCCGGCCCGGGTACAGGGCGCTGCCGTCGGCGGCGCGATTGAGGTCGACCACGTAGCGCGACCAGTGCGGCACCAGCACCGAAACGCCGAGTTCGCGCGCGAAGGCGTACAGCCTCGCCACGTGCCAGTCGGTGTCCGGCACGCGCAACGCCTCCGGCCGCAGGCGCGGCGCCAGCTCCGCCGGGATCGCGGTGCCGTCGTGCGGCAGGCTCAGCAACAACGGCGCGCTGCCGCGATGCAGCTGGAAGGGCGGCGGCGCGTCCACGGCGGTGGCAGCGCCTCAGTACGCCGCTTCGGTTGGCTTGGCCAGCGTCAGCGTGGCGCGCTGCTCGGTCAGCACGACGTCGCCGTCGCGCAGCACGAACTGCCAGGTCGCGCGGGTACCGGTGCTGTCGACGCCCACTTCGAGCCGCAGCCTGACCGCACCCTCGGCGCCGGCCTCGATCACGCCCGGCGTGCCGGCCTGCACCTCCAGGCGCGGTTGCGCCAGCACGCGGCCATCGCGCAGGTCGGAGATGCTGACCAGCACGGACCAGGTCTGCGGCTCGACGCCCGGCTCCAGTTCCAGCGCCACCGCCGGCCTCGCGCCGCGCCAGTCGCCGGCGCCCGCCTGCGCGCCGGCGCCGCCGGCCGCGAACGCCAGCAGCAGCGCGCAGCAGGGGCCCCACCCGCGCCGTCGGTCCATCACCGCCTCCTGCCCGGATCCGGGTTCAATGCAGGCTCGCCGCCGCGAGCGGAAGTTCCAGCACGGCCGGGTACTCCGGACCATGGTGGAACCTGACCGTGACCGTGCGCGCATC
>CAZTNB010000237.1:0-4101 GCA_964614825.1 uncultured Gammaproteobacteria bacterium | reverse complement strand
ACCAAGGTCTTCATCGAGATCACGCCGCGGCCGGCCGTGCTCGATTGCGCCGGCACCTTCGTGGCCAGCGAGACCTACGTCATCGACGCCGACACCATCGACGGCCGCGCGCTGTACGCGCAGGTGCTGGCCGCGTTCAATACCCAGACCCGGGTCGGCATCCTCGGCTCCGGCGTGTGCGAGACCTATGGCGTCTCGCCGTTCACCACCCGCTTCGAGCGCGTCACCCGCCTCGTGGCCTGCAACCCGGCCAATCCGCCGACCTGCGCACCGTGAGCGCCGCCATGACCCCTTCGAACGACCACATCCGCACGCGGCGCGCGCCGCGCCTGGAGTCCGCCATGAAGCAGATCGCCGCGGGCCTCGTCCTCGCGCTCGCGCTGTGCGCGCCGGCCGGCGCCACCAGCGTGAGCAGCGTCAAGATCACCCGCCTGGGCGTCAACTCGACCGCATGGGTCACGCTCACCACGACCACGACGCCGGCCGCGGGCTGCCGCACGTCCACCACCGAGTACTACACCTTCGACGCCGGCACCGACAAAGGCCGCGCGCAGCTGATGACCGCGCTGGTGGCGTATTCCACCCAGGGCCTGGTCAGCATTTCCGGCACCGGTACCTGCAGCCTGGTCAACGGCTTCCAGGTCGAGAACGTCAGCAGCCTGACGATCTTCTGAGGCGCGCGCCCGTCGTCGGGCGCCATCCGGGTCGCATGCCGCTTCGCGTGGGAGCGGCCTCGGAGCTTCCGGGCCGCTCCCACAGAGCCGCGGCGTTGCCTTGCGGCTCAGCCGCCCTGGCTGCGCGGCTTGAACGCGGCCATCGAGCCGACCAGGCGGCCGAGGTTGGGCTCGATCGCTTCCCTGGCCTTGAAGTCGGCGTTGAGCGCGGTGAAGTCGACCTTCTGGCGCACGCCGGCGCCCAGCGGCGTGCGGTTGTGCACGTCGTAGGCGCGCACCGTGAGGTTGGCGCTGTAGAGCGTGTCGCTCTGGCCGTAGTAGTTGAGCTGGGTGCTGCCGATGGGCTCGGCGCGGATCACGGTCACCGCGCGCACGCCAGCGTTGCGCGACAGCACGTTGAATACTTCCGGCAGGTCGGCGGGATCGACCGAGGCCAGGCCCGGCACCATGGCGTCGTCGACCAGCAGGTAGCCGGAATCGATGAGCGCGTCCTCGACCAGCTGCTTGGCGGCGCCGGTCAGCGCGGCGTCGCCGAAGGCGATCACGGCCACGCGCGGCGGCCCGACCTCGCGGCGCGGTGGCGCCACCGGCGGCGGTGCTTCGCGGCTCGCCAGCTCGGCCTTGCGCTCCGCGGCCATGCGCCGCAGCGGGCCCAGCGAGGGATCGGACTCGACCGCGGGATCGCCGGTGGCGGCGGGCCCGCCGGCGATGCCGGTCGCGGACGGCGAGGTCGTGGCGCCCTGCTGCTGCGCCTGCTGCTGTTCCAGCTGCTGCGCGATCTGCGCCACCTGCGCCGCGGCCTCGGTGGCCTGCTTGATCGCCTCGACGGCCTCCGGCGGCAGGCTGGTGGTCGCGGGCGCGCCATCGACATTCGTAGGCGCGGCGGGCGGGGTCGGCGGCGCGGGCGGCGAAACCGCCGGCGGCGCGGCGGGACCGGCATTGCTGGCCAGCGTCGCCGGCGTGGCCTTGCCCGGCATCCACTGCTCGCGCATGGCCCATGCGCCGAAACCGAGCAGGCCCAGCACCAGCACCGCGGCCAGCGCGACGATCACGCCGGTGTTGCCGCCGCGGCGCTCGGGGGTCTTGTCGGCCAGCACCGACGGGCGCACCGGCGGCGGCGAGCGCACTTCGGTCGCGCCGCTGGCGGCCGCGGGGGCCGGGGTCGGCGCATGGGCCGGCGCGGACATCGGCGCCGGGGTCGGCGAGGCCACCGTGTGCAGGGCGCTGGGCGCGCGCAGCTGCGGCGGCGTCTTCATGCCGACCATGGTGCCGGCGGCCATCGTCATCACCGGCTTGGCGCTGATGGTCTGCGCGCCGGCGACCAGCGGATGCTTGACCAGGTCGGCGATCAGTTCGTGGCAATTCTGGTAGCGCTGCGCCGGGTCCTTGGCGGTCATGCGCTGCAGGATGCGGGTGAGCTCGGCATCGACGGCGCTGTTGAGGTCGCGCACGTCCGGGATCTCGGCCCGCACCACCTCCAGCAGCAGGCCCAGCGGGCTCTGGTCGTTGAACGGCATGCGCCCGGTGAGCAGCTCGAACAGCACGATGCCCAGCGAGAAGATGTCCGAGCGCTGGTCGACCGGCTGGCCGGTGCACACCTCGGGCGAGAGGTAGCCCGGCGTGCCGACGAACTCGCCGGTGGAGGTCAGCTTCTTGGAGAAATCGGTGGACGAGAGCGCGATGCCGAAATCGGCGATCTTGATCCGGCCGCGCTGGTCGAGCATCAGGTTGGCGGGCTTGATGTCGCGATGGATCACGCCGCGGTCGTGCGCGGTGGCGAGGCCCGAGGCGGTCTGGTAGATCGCCCGCGCGGCCTGCTCCGGCGTCATCTGGTTCTCGCGCTTGAGCCAGGTCGAGAGCGACTCGCCCTCGACGAACTCCATGGCGAAATAGGGCTGCCCCTCCCACTCGCCGATGTAGTAGATCTGGATGATGTGCGGGTCGTTGAGCGAGGCCATTGAGCGGGCCTCGCGCAGGAAGCGCTCCTTGACGCTCTCGTCGTGCGCGAGCGCCGGGGACAGCATCTTGATCGCGACGTAGCGGCTGAGCGCCGCCTCGTAGCCCTTGTAGACCACGCCCATGCCGCCGCGGCCCAGCTCGGCGACGACGTCGTAGTGACCGATCTGCGTAGACATGGCCTGCCGCCCCCGCGGATTGCCGGCGCGAATGCGCCCCATGCGATGCGCCGGCAGTCTAACATCGCATCCTGAACGGATTCGGAGCGTGCGTTGGCTCACGCTGCGTTAACGCCGGGAGCGCCGTGGGGCGCCGCGCGACGAACTGCTGCACTGTGGCCGGACGGCCGGGGGTATGCATGGCGATGAAGCGCCGCGAGATCCTGCGTGCCGGTGGCGTGGCCGCCGCCGGTGCCGCCCTGGCGGCCTGCGGCGGCAAGCAGGCGCCCACCGACGCCGGCAAGGGCGGCGCCCCCGCCCGCCTCGAATGGCGCATGGTGACGGCGTGGCCGCCGGGATTCACCGGCCTGGGCGCCGGCGCCGAGCGCCTGGCGGAACGCATCCACCGCGCCAGCGGCGGCCGCATCCAGGTCAAGGTGCACGGCGGCGGCGAGCTGGTGCAGCCGTTCGAGGTGTTCGATGCGGTGTCCGGCGGCGCCGCCGAGCTGGGGCACAGCGCCAGCTACTACTGGAAGTCGAAGTCGGAGGCGGCGCCGTTCTTCTGCACCGTGCCCTTCGGCCTCAACGCGCAGGAGATGAACGCGTGGCTGCTGCACGGCGGCGGCCTGGCGCTGTGGCGCGAGCTGTATGCCCGCTTCGACCTGGTGCCGTTCCCGGCCGGCAACACCGGCGCGCAGATGGCCGGCTGGTCCAACCGTGAGATCGCTTCGCTGGCCGACGTGAAGGGCCTGCGCATCCGCATCCCGGGCCTCGGCGGCGAGGTGATGGCGCGCATCGGCGCCATCCCGGTGAGCGTGCCCGGCGCCGAGATCTACGCCGCGCTGGAGGCCGGCACGCTCGATGCCGCCGAGTGGATCGCGCCGTGGAACGACATGGCTTTCGGCCTGCACAAGGTGGCGCGCTACTGCTACTACCCCGGCTGGCAGGAGCCGGGGCCGGTGATCGAGTGCATGCTCAACCGCAAGGCCTGGGACGCGCTGCCCGAGGACCTGCGCGCAGTGGTCGAGGCCTGCTGCCTGGCCGAGAACCAGGACCTGCTGGCGCAGTACACGGTGGAGAACGCGCGCGCGCTCGAGTCACTGCGCGCCGACCCCAAGCTCAAGTTCCAGCGCCTGCCCGAGCGCGTGCTGGGCGCCCTGCGCAAGGCCGCCGGCGAAGTGCTCGACGCGATCGCCGCGCGCGATCCCTTCGCGCGCCGCGTGTGGGACTCGCAGCGCGCCTTCCGCGACAGCGTGCGCGGCTGGCACGCCGTCTCCGAGGTGCCCTTCTACCAGGCGCGCGGCTGAGGCCAC
>CAZTNB010000236.1:0-4113 GCA_964614825.1 uncultured Gammaproteobacteria bacterium | reverse complement strand
TCCGAGGAACCGCCATGACCGACGCCGTCGTCGTCTCCACCGCCCGCACCGCGCTCGCCAAGAGCTGGAAGGGCGCCTTCAACATGACCCATGGCGCGACCCTGGGCGGCCACAGCGTGCAGCATGCGATCGCGCGCGCGGGCATCGAGCCCGGCGAGGTCGAGGACGTGCTGATGGGCTGCGCCAATCCCGAGGGCGCCACCGGGGTCAACATCGCGCGCCAGATCGCGCTCCGCGCGGGCTGCCCGGTCACGGTGCCGGGCGTCACCGTCAACCGCTTCTGTTCGAGCGGCCTGCAGACCATCGCGATGGCGGCGCAACGCATCATCTCCGGCGAAGGCGAGGTCTACGTCGCCGGCGGCGTGGAGAGCATCTCCTGCGTGCAGGGCGTGATGAACCAGACCATGCTGGCCGACCCCTGGCTCGCGCGGCACAAGCCCGAGATCTACTGGAACATGCTCCAGACCGCCGAGAACGTGGCCCGGCGCTACGCCATCGACAAGGAACGCCAGGACCAGTACGGCGTGCGCAGCCAGCAGCTCGCCGCCGCCGCGCAGGCGGCCGGGCGCTTCGACGACGAGATCGTGCCGATGACGGTGACGATGGGCGTGGGCGACAAGGCCACCGGCCAGTTGTCCAGCCAGTCGGTGACGATCGCCGCGGACGAAGGCATCCGGGCCGACACCACCCTCGAGGCCGTGCGCGGCATTCGCTCCGCCGTGCCCGGCGGCGTGATCACCGCCGGCAACGCCAGCCAGTTCTCCGACGGCAGTTCCGCCGCGGTGGTGATGAGCGCGAAGCTGGCGCAGCAGCGCGGGCTGCGGCCGCTCGGCGTGTTCCGTGGCTTCGCGGTGGCCGGTTGCGAGCCCGACGAGATGGGCATCGGCCCGGTGTTCGCGGTGCCGAAGCTCCTCGCCCGGGCCGGCCTCGAGGTCGAGGACATCGACCTGTGGGAACTCAACGAGGCCTTCGCCGTGCAGGTGCTCTACTGCGCCGACCGCCTCGGCATCCCGATGGAACGCCTCAACGTCAACGGCGGCGCCATCGCCGTGGGCCATCCCTACGGCGTGTCGGGCGCGCGCCTCGTTGGCCACGCGCTGATCGAGGGCAGGCGTCGCGGCGCGAAGCGCGTGGTCGTGACCATGTGCATCGGCGGCGGACAGGGCGCCGCGGGCTTGTTCGAAATCGCCTGAACGGCGGCAGGAAGGCCCGCGCGCGGCAATCGGGCCGGCGCCGCCGGCCGATGGGATTCGGCATCGAGGCGGCGTAATATCGCCGCCATCCCTCGTCGCGGAATGCTCGCCATGCACGCACGCAAGCCCGGGTGGTTGGTGGTTGCCGGCATCCTGCCGGGCGTTGCCCTGCTGCTGTCGAACGCGCTCGCGGCAGCGCCGGCGGAAGCGGTCGGCCCGGCCGGTTCCGTCCGCGCCAGTGCCGCGCCGGGGATCGATGCCGAGGTCGCGCCGCTCGCCGCCGATGGATCGGGCGGTAGCGTGTTCCGCAGCCAGGACGGCATGCTCGTGCCGGTCCAGTCCGGCGGCTGGGGCGGCTCGAACAGCGGCTGGCACGGCGGCTGGCCGGTCGTCTGCACCAGCGACAACAATCGCCGCCGCACCTGCAACAAACCCTCGAACCAGACCGTGCGCGTCGAGCGCCAGCTCTCGCAGACGCGCTGCACCGAGGGCGTCAACTGGGGCCAGAACCGCAGCCAGATCTGGGTCAACAACGGCTGTGCCGCGCGCTTCGCGCCCTCCGGCAACTGGAACAACGGCGGCTGGGGCAGCGGCGGCAACCATTGGGGCGGCCCGGAAGTCGTGTGCGAGAGCCGCAACTTCCGCTACAACCAGTGCAACTGGCGCAGCAACTGGGGCTTCCCGCAACTGGTGCAGCAGCTCTCGCAGGCGCGCTGCGTGCGCGATCGCACCTGGGGCTACAACCGCAGCCGCGGTTTCATCTGGGTCGACGAGGGTTGCGGGGCGCGATTCCGCGGGCGCTAGGAAAGCGCCGCGCGGGTTCCCGCCCCCGGACGCAGTTCGCGCCGGGGTTCATTGCCCATCGGCGGCGAGCGCGGCGCGGATCCGTGCGGCCATCGCATTGGCCGCGGCCCGCGTCTCCGCGCCGTCGACCGACAGCACCCTGCCCTCGCGCATCAGCACGCGGCCGTCGACGATGGTGGTGACCACGTCCTGGGGCGTGACCGCATACACCAGGTGCGACACCGGGTCGTAGAGCGGCGCCAGCCGCGGGCTGTCCAGCGCCACCTGGATCAGGTCCGCGCGCTTGCCGGCGGCGAGGCTGCCGATCTCGTCGCCCAGGCCGATCGCCTCGGCGCCGCCCTGGGTCGCCATGCGCAGCGCGATGCCGGCGGGGATCGCGGTGGCGTCATGGCGCACGCCCTTGTGCAGCAGCGCCGCGAGCTTGATCTCGCCCCACAGGTCGAGGTCGTTGTTCGACGCGGCGCCGTCGGTGCCCAGGCCCACGCGCACGCCGGCCGCCAGCAGGTCGGGCACCGGCGCGACGCCGGCGCCGGTCTTGAGGTTCGAGGTCGGGTTGTGGACCACGCCGATGCCGGGCGCCGCCAGCAGCGCGATGTCCCTTGTCGCCGGCAGCACCACGTGCGCGGCGATCAGCGGCACGTCCAGCAGGCCCAGCGCCTGCAGGTGGCGGATCGGCGTGGCGCGGTAGCGCTTCCGCACCGTGTCCAGTTCGGACTGGTCCTCGGCGAGGTGGATCATCACCGGCACCTCGAGCTCGCGCGCCGCCGCCGCGACCTGGCGCAGGTGTTCCGGCGAGACGCTGTACGGCGCGTGCGGCGCCAGCGCCGGCCGGATGCGGCCACTGCGGTTGGACCATTCGCCGGCGAACTTGCGCCCGGCGGCGAAGGAATCGTCCCAGCCTTCGAATCCCGGGCTCGGATAGTCGATCATCGGCGCGCCCAGGATCGCGCGCAGGCCGCAGCCCTCGAACTCGTTGGCCGAAACCGCGGGATGGAAGTACATGTCGACGATCGTCGTGGTGCCGCCGCGGATGAACTCCCAGCAGGCCAGGCGCGCGCCGGTGGCGACGAACTCCGCGTCGACGAAACGGCCCTCCATCGGGAAGATCACCTTCGTCAGCCAGGTCATCAGGTCGAGGTCGTCGGCGAGGCCGCGGAACAGCACCATCGCGGCATGGGTATGGCCATTGACCAGGCCGGGCATCAACACGCGGTCCTTGCCCGCGATCACCTCGCGTCCCTCGTAGCGGCGATGGATCGACTCGCGCGAGCCGACCTTGAGGATGGCGCCGGCATCCACCGCGACGGCGCCATCGACGAGCAGTGGCCGCTCGGGATCCATCGTCACGACCTGCGCACCCTCGACGATGAGGTCGACTTGCCGGCGCTCGGACTGGGCCAGCGCCGGCGCGGACAGCGCCAGCAGCAGCAACGCGGCACGGCGCCACGGCCGGCCTTGCGGCGTCCGCGGCCTTCCTGCGGGAGCGCGAGCGGCTGCGGCCGCGCCGGCCGGACGAGTCGCGAGTCGCGGCTGTAGCCGCTCCCGCCAGGGGGCTGCGTCGATGGCCATGCGACTACCAGGTCTTGAGCGGGAGATCGAGCACGGTGGGCGGCGGCCACTGCAGGCCGGACTCGGCCAGCTGGCGCTTGAAGTTCGGCGTGGCCTCGAGGTCGAACGGCGCGCCGCACACGCACAGGCGGATCAGCGTCATCACCGACGCGGCTCCGACCGGGAAGGCATCGATGCGCGCCGCGATCGCATTGGCGCGCTCGCGCTCGCCCAGCCAGGCCTCCAGCGGCAGCTCGACGAAGGGCGCGACCGGTTCCTGCGCCCGCCACTCCGCGGCAGCCGCCCGCGCCTCGTCGCCACGACCTTCGGCCGCCAGCACCATGATGGCGAATCCGGCGCGATCGGCCTCCGGGAACACGCGCAGGCCCGCGACCTTGCGCGCGCCGTCGAAGTCGCGCCGCCCGACCTGCGCGACGAACTTCAGGTGCGCGACGAAGAGGGGCTCGTCCATGCTCCGCAGCACCACGTCGGCAGTGCGCTCGGCGCGTTCCAGGTCGCCCATCCAGACCAGCGCCTGGACCAGCGGGAACTGCGCGCCCACGCCATA
>CAZTNB010000235.1:0-4122 GCA_964614825.1 uncultured Gammaproteobacteria bacterium | reverse complement strand
GGCTCGAGCCGTCGGCGCGCGGCGCGCTGGATCGCGCGCTGGCGGAGTATCGCGACGCGCAGCGCCTCAATGGCGATCGCGCCGAGGGACACCTCAATCTCGGCACCCTGGCATTGCGCCAGGGCGATGCCGTGGCGGCGGAGCGCGAGTTCCGCCTCGCGATCGCGCGGCAACCGCAGTTCGTGCCCGCGCGCGTCAACCTGGCCGATGCCTTGCGCGCGCAAGGTCGCGAGCCCGAGAGCGAGGCCGAGTTGCGCGCCGCGCTGGCCATCGTGCCGGACAGCGGCGACGTGCACCATGCGCTGGGCATGGCGCTGGTGCGCCAGCGCCGCTACGAGGAGGCGCTGCTCGCGCTCGAGCGCGCCGCGCAGTTGCAGCCCGCGCGGCCCCGGTACGCCTACATCTACGCGATCGCCCTGCACGACACCGGTGATCCGGCGCGCGCCTTGCGCGTGCTGGCCGACAACGCGGCGCGCCATCCCGCCGACGCCGCGACCCTGATGGCGCTGGCGCAGTACTCGGCCGAGTCCGGTGACCGCGATGCCGCGCTGCGCTGGGCGGCAAAGCTGTCCGCGCTGCGGCCCGGCGATCCCGAAGTCACCGCGTTGGTCAATTCGCTGATGGCGGACTAGGCGAGTGCTGGCCGCGCGGCGCGTCGCGCTGCGGCCGCGGAAGCGCGCCTCTTCCGGCGCCGCCTTGCAGCGCCCAACGCGGATGGGGATTCCGGCCCCGGCCCGGCCGGCTTCGTGGCGCGGGGCCTTGCCGTAGAATTCCGCGCTGCGCCCCACCGCCGGCCACGACGTGAACTGGATCGACATTGCCTGGCCCATGATGGGCGCGGCAACGCTGACGCTCGGTGTCCTCCACCTGCTGGTGTGGCTGCGCGCGCGCGCCAACCGCGCGCGCCTGGTCTTCTTCGTCGCCGCGGCCTCGGTGGCCGTGCTGTCGATCATCGAGCTGGCCTCATTCCGTGCGCTCGAGCCCGCGGCCTATGCCGAAGCCGCGCGCTGGGGACAGCTGTGGGTCGCGGTGCTCGCGTCGGCGCTGGTCGTCTTCGTGCACACCTACGTCGGCGGCGGACGGCGCTGGCTCGGCGGCCTCGCGGTCGCGCTGCGACTGGCGACCCTGCCGGCGAACTTCCTTGCCGAGGGCAACCTCAACTTCGAGAGGATCGATTCCCTGCGCCACGTCGAGTGGCTCGGCGCCGGGCCGATCGCGGTCCCGGTCGGCCCGGCCAATCCCTGGGTCGCGCTGGCGGCGCTGGCCAATCTCCTGTTGCTGGCCTACGTGGTCGACGTGCTGGTCCATGCATGGCGCTGCGGCGACCCGCTCAGGCGCCGGCGCGCGACCATGGTCTGCGGCAGCATCATCGTCTTCGTGTCCATTGCGACTGCCGTCGCGATGTCGATCAGCCATGGCCTGTTGGCGTTTCCCCTGACGGCGAGCCTGTGGTTCACCATCATCGTCCTCGCCATGGGCTACGAGCTCAGCCTCGACCTCTTCCGCGCGGAGCAGCTCGCAGATCGCCTGCACACCAGCGAGGCGCAGGCGCGTGACGCCGAACAGCGCATGCAGCTGGCGTTGGCGGCGGCGGCCGTCGGACCCTGGAGCTGGGACATCGCGCACGACCGGATCTGGGCCACGGCACGCGCGCGCGAGCTGTTCGGGGTCGACGCCGCCGTGCCCTTGCGCCTGTCCGGCCTGCTCGACTGCGTGCACGTCGAGGATCGCGAGCGGGTCCGGGCGGGAATCGCGGCCGCGCAGGCCGGCAGCGCCGACCTCGCGCTCGAATGCCGCATCCCGAATCCCGACGGGAGCCCGCGCTGGATCGCGCTGACGGGCCGGGCCGGGCGCGGCGCGCTGGATGCGGCGCCGGTGCTGCATGGCGTCGCCCTCGATGTCACCGCGCGCCGCCGCCTGGAGCGCGAGGCGGCGCAGCAGCGCGACGAGCTGGCCCACCTTTCGCGCGTGTCGTTGCTGGGCGAGCTGTCGGGCTCGCTCGCGCACGAGCTCAACCAGCCCCTGATGGCGATCATGGGCAATGCGCAGGCCGCCTTGCGCTACATGGACCAGGACCCGGTCGACCTGGCCGAGCTGCGCGGAATCCTCGACGACATCGTCGACAACGACCGCCGCGCCGGCGAGATCATCCGGCGCCTGCGCGCGATGTTGCGCAAGGAGCCGGCCGACCATCGGCCGCTCGAGCTCAACACGGTGGTGCGCGAGGTACTGGCCATGGTGCACAGCGACCTCGTCGCGCGCGACGTCGCGGTCGAGTTGCAGCTCCAGGCGCAGTTGCCGCTGGTGCTGTGCGACCGCATCCAGATGCAGCAGGTCGTGCTCAACCTGCTGATGAATGCCTGCGACGCGCTCGCGGGCGCGGGCGGCGAGCGCCGCATCGGCGTGGAGACCGCCACGGCCGGCGAAGCCGATGTCGCACTGCGCGTGGTGGACCGCGGTGCCGGCATAGCCGCAGGGGACCTCGAGCGGGTTTTCGAGCCCTTCGTGACGTCAAAGGCCGCCGGGATGGGGCTGGGACTGGCGGTATGCCGTACCATCGTCGCGGCGCATGGCGGGCGGGTCTGGGCGACATCCAGCGTCGACCGCGGCACCACTTTCCACGTGACGCTGCCAGCAGCGCAAGTAGCGCGATGAGCCACGCTCCCGAAACCGTCCATCTGGTCGACGACGATGCGCAGGTCCTGCGCTCGCTGGCGCGGCTGCTCGGCTCGGCCGGCATGCAGACGCGTACCTTCACCTCGGCGCGGTCCTTCCTCGACGAAGTGGGGACGGACGCCAGTGGCTGCGTGGTCCTGGACCTCGCGATGCCCGGCCAGGACGGACTCGAACTGCAGCAGGTCATGGCCGAGCGCGGCTACTGCATGGCGGTGGTGTTCCTGAGCGGGAGGGGCGACGTGCCGCACAGCGTGCGCGCGCTCAAGCGCGGCGCCGTGGACTTCCTCACCAAGCCGGTCGACGGCGAGGCGCTGCTCGCGGCCGTACGCGATGCGCTGGCGCGCTCGCGCCAGGCGCGGCAAGCGCGCATCGAGCGCCTGGAATTCGAGCGCCGCCTCGCGACGCTGACGCCGCGCGAGCGCGAAGTGCTGCACTACGCCGTCAGCGGCCGGCTGAACAAGCAGATCGCCCATGAACTGGGCACGGTCGAGAAGACGATCAAGGTGCATCGCTCGCGCCTCATGCGCAAGCTGGGCGCGCGCTCCGTGGCCGAACTGGCGCGGCTGGCCGACCGTGCCGGACTCGATCCGGCCCCCGCGGCCGGTAGCCGTCTGCGGACGCCGGCATCGGCGTAGGCCCATCGGCCAATTGGCCTGCGCAGCGGCACGTCCTAGTGTAGGTCACGATGGCATCCAGATTGCCCCTGGTCGCGGTGGTCGACGACGAACCCGACGTTCGACGCGCGCTCCAGCGCTTGCTGCGTTCGGCCGGCTTCGCGGTCGCGACCTATGCGTCGGGCGCCGACTTCCTCGACGACTATGCCGGGCACGCACCCGATTGCGTGCTGCTGGACCTCCACATGCCGGGCTGCAACGGCTTCGAGGTCCAGGCCGAACTGGCGCGCATCGGTGCCCAGGTGCCGATCGTGATGATCACCGGCAACGACGCCTCCGGCGCGCGCGGCCAGGCGCTGGCCAACGGCGCGACCGCGTACCTGTGCAAACCCATGGACGCCGGCGAACTGCTGGCGGTGATTTCGCGCGCGGTCGGCGCCGTGGATCCGCCTGCATGAGCGCGACGCGCCGACCCGTACGATCGACATGCCCTTCGGGTGCACCCGCGATTCACTGTTACTGAGGAGCCACGCATGAAACGTTCCGCAGCATTCGCGCATACGTCCCTGCTCCTTGCGGCCCTCGGCGCAGGCGCTGCGGCGCAGTCGCCCGCGCCGATGGATCGCAGCTCGCTGCCGATCAAGGAACCGGACTACCCGCACAGCACCGTGCTCGACGCGCGCGACGCCAAGCCCCCGCCGCGCTTCCAGGTCACCGCGCCGGCCGGCGCGCCCAACGTGCTGATCGTGCTGGTCGACGACATGGGATTCGGCATGTCCAGCGCCTTCGGCGGGCCGATCAACATGCCGACCGTGCAGGCGCTCGCCGAGCA
>CAZTNB010000234.1:0-4137 GCA_964614825.1 uncultured Gammaproteobacteria bacterium | reverse complement strand
TGATGGACAACGGCCGCCGCGGCCGCGCCATCACCGGCACCAACAAGCGCCCGCTCAAGTCGCTGGCCGACATGATCAAGGGCAAGCAGGGCCGCTTCCGCCAGAACCTGCTCGGCAAGCGCGTCGACTACTCCGGCCGCTCGGTCATCGTGGTCGGACCCACGCTCAAGCTGCACGAGTGCGGCCTGCCGAAGAAGATGGCGCTGGAGCTGTTCAAGCCCTTCATCTTCTCCAAGCTGCAGCGCCGCGGCCTCGCCACCACGATCAAGGCGGCGAAGAAGCTGGTCGAGCGCGAGAGCGCCGAGGTGTGGGACATCCTCGACGAGGTGATCCGCGAGCACCCGGTGCTGCTCAACCGCGCGCCGACCCTGCATCGCCTCGGCATCCAGGCTTTCGAGCCGGTGCTGATCGAGGGCAAGGCGATCCAGCTGCATCCGCTGGTCTGCACCGCGTTCAACGCCGACTTCGACGGCGACCAGATGGCCGTCCACGTGCCGCTTTCGCTGGAGGCCCAGCTGGAGGCGCGCGCGCTGATGATGAGCTCGAACAACATCCTGTCCCCGGCCAACGGTGATCCGATCATCGTGCCGACCCAGGACGTCGTGCTGGGCCTGTACTACATGACCCGCGAGCTGGTGAACGCGAAGGGCGAGGGACTGGTGTTCGCGAACCTGTCCGAGGTGCATCGCGCCTACGAGAACCGCGTCGCGTCGCTGCATGCGAAGGTCAAGGTGCGCATCCGCGAGTTCGAGGTCGCCGACGACAAGTCGAAGAAGTCGAAGGTCACCCTGATCGACACCACCGTCGGCCGCGCGCTGCTGGCCGAGATCCTGCCCGAGGGCCTGCCGTTCGCCCTGATCAACCAGGTGCTGACCAAGAAGGCGATCTCCGGGCTGATCAATGCCTGCTACCGCCGCCTCGGCCTCAAGCAGACCGTGGTGTTCGCCGACCAGCTCATGTACACGGGCTTCCGCTACGCGACCCGCGCCGGCGTCTCGATCGGCATCAACGACCTCACCATCCCGGGCGAGAAGAAGGAGATCCTCGAGCACGCGGAGAAGGAAGTCGGCGAGATCCAGGAGCAGTTCTCCTCCGGCCTGGTCACCGCGGGCGAGCGCTACAACAAGGTGGTCGACATCTGGTCGCGCACCAACGAGCAGATCGCCGCGGCGATGATGAAGGGCATCGGCTTCGAGAAGGTCGCCAACGCCAAGGGCGAGTCGGTCGAGCAGAAGTCGATGAACTCGCTGTTCATCATGGCCGACTCCGGCGCGCGCGGCAGCGCGGCCCAGATCCGCCAGCTGGCGGGCATGCGCGGCCTGATGGCGAAGCCGGACGGGTCGATCATCGAAACGCCGATCAAGGCCAATTTCCGCGAAGGCCTCGACGTGCAGCAGTACTTCAACTCGACCCACGGCGCCCGCAAGGGCCTGGCCGACACGGCGCTCAAGACCGCCAACTCCGGCTACCTGACCCGTCGCCTGGTCGACGTCGCGCAGGACGTGGTCATCACCGAGGTCGACTGCGGAACGCAGGCCGGCCTCACCATGACCGCCATCGTCGAAGGCGGCGACGTGGTCGAGTCGCTGCGCGACCGCGTGCTGGGGCGCATCGTGGCCGAGGACGTGTACGCGCCGGGCGACGAGGACGCGCCGCTGATCCCGCGCAACACGCTGCTGGACGAGGCCTGGGTGGAGAAGATCGAGGCGCGCGGCGTGCAGACCATCAAGGTCCGCTCGACCATCACCTGCGAGTCGCGCTTCGGCGTGTGCAGCGGCTGCTACGGCCGCGACCTGGCGCGCGGCCACGCCGTGAACATCGGCGAGGCGGTCGGCGTGATCGCGGCGCAGTCGATCGGCGAGCCCGGCACGCAGCTGACCATGCGCACGTTCCACATCGGTGGCGCGGCCTCGCGTGCGGCGGCGGTCGACAACGTCAAGGTCAAGACCACCGGCAACCTCAAGTTCAACAACATCAAGACCGTGCAGCACAGCGCCGGACACCTGGTCGCCGTGTCGCGCTCGGGCGAAGTCTCGGTCATGGACGTCCATGGCCGCGAGCGCGAGCGCTACAAGGTGCCCTACGGCGCCACCATCTCGGTCAAGGACGGCGCGGCGGTGAAGGCCGGCCAGGTCGTCGCGAACTGGGATCCGCACACCCACCCGATCGTGTCGGAGGTCGCGGGCATCATCCGCTTCAACGACTTCATCGACGGCGTCACCGTGCAGGAGCAGGTCGACGAACTCACCGGCCTGCAGTCGGCGGTGGTCACCGATCCCAAGCGGCGCGGAACCACGGCCAAGGACCTGCGTCCGACCGTGCGCATCGAGGACAAGAAGGGCAAGGACCTCAAGCTGCCGGGCACGGACATCCCGGCCGCCTACTTCCTGCCCGCGGGCGCAATCGTGTCGCTGCAGGACGGCGCCGCGGTGGGCGTGGGCGACGTGGTCGCCCGTATCCCGCAGGAGACCTCGAAGACCCGCGACATCACCGGCGGCCTGCCGCGCGTCGCCGACCTGTTCGAGGCGCGCAAGCCGAAGGAGCCGGCGATCCTGGCCGAGCGCACCGGCGTGGTCAGCTTCGGCAAGGACACCAAGGGCAAGCAGCGCCTGCTGATCACCGACAAGGAAAGCGACCAGCACGAGGAGCTGATCCCGAAGTGGCGCCACGTCATCGTGTTCGAGGGCGAGCACGTTGAGAAGGGCGAGACAGTGGTCGACGGCGAGCCGAACCCGCAGGACATCCTGCGCCTGCTCGGGGTCGAGCCGCTGGCGGCCTACCTGGTCAAGGAGATCCAGGACGTCTACCGGCTGCAGGGCGTGAAGATCAACGACAAGCACATCGAGGTGATCATTCGCCAGATGCTGCGCAAGGTCGAAATCAGCGACGCCGGCGACACCCGCTTCCTGCGCGGCGAGCAGGCCGACCGGTCGCGGGTCATCGAGGAAAACAATCGTGCCCTGGCCCGCAACGAGCGCCCGGCCACCTTCGAGCCGGTCCTGCTGGGCATCACCAAGGCCTCGCTGGCGACCGAGTCGTTCATCTCCGCGGCGTCGTTCCAGGAAACGACCCGGGTGCTGACCGAGGCGGCCGTCCGCGGCACCCGCGACACCTTGCGGGGCCTCAAGGAAAACGTTATTGTTGGGCGCTTGATTCCGGCCGGAACGGGCTTGGCCTACCACGCCAAGCGGCGGCGCCCAGGCGCCGAGTTGGATGCGGGTGCGTCCACGTTCGGCGGTTCGGGTGTGACTTTTGCAGAGCCCCTCGCCGAGGAATCCGCAAGCGACGACACCTGACGGGCCATAGCCCGACATAAATCGAAATGAGGTCCAGGGAGGACCTCGTGTTCGAGCTCCGGGAACGGGGCATTTCGTTGACAGACTTTTGAGCGACCTGTTAAAGTCTCAAAGCTGACAGGCCGGCGTTTACGCCGGCCTGTCTTTTGTTTCTCAGGATACCCAATGGCGACGATCAATCAGCTGGTCCGCAAGCCGCGCAGTCCGAAGACCTACAAGAGCGCTTCGCCTGCACTGCAGAATTCGCCGCAGCGTCGCGGCGTCTGCACGCGCGTGTACACCACCACCCCGAAGAAGCCGAATTCGGCGCTGCGCAAGGTCGCCAAGGTGCGCCTTGTGAACGGCTTCGAGGTGATCAGCTACATCGGTGGCGAAGGCCACAACCTGCAGGAACACTCGGTGGTCCTGATCCGCGGCGGTCGCGTCAAGGACCTGCCGGGCGTGCGCTACCACACGGTGCGCGGCTCGCTGGACGCCGCTGGCGTGACCAAGCGCCGCCAGAGCCGTTCGAAGTACGGCGCCAAGCGCCCGAAGGCTTCCTGAGCCTTCGCCACCCATCGCCAGACCAGGGCGTAAGACATGTCTCGCAAAGGTTCCACCCCCATCCGCGTCGGCCTCGCCGACCCCAAGCACAACAGTGCGATGGTCGCGCGCTTCATCAACATGGTGATGAAGAGCGGCAAGAAGTCGGTTGCCGAGCGCATCGTGTACGGCGCGCTCGGCCACATCGGCGAGAAGCACGCCGCGCCGGTCGACGTGGTCGAGAAGGCGCTCAACAACGTGGCGCCGGCGGTCGAGGTCAAGTCCCGCCGCGTCGGCGGCGCGACCTACCAGGTGCCGG
>CAZTNB010000233.1:0-4142 GCA_964614825.1 uncultured Gammaproteobacteria bacterium | reverse complement strand
ACGTCGTCCGGCCCCTCGACGAAGTTCCAGCTCAGGCGCAGCGTCGCCGAGGCCGATTGCGAGGAACCGGGCGAATCGACCGCGATCTGCACGGTCTCGCCCGCCGCCACCGCGAGCGTCACCTTCGACTGCGGGCTGGCGCCGAAATCGTCGTTGGCCGCGCGCGGCACGAGCTGGCCCAGCGCGTTGCCCACGTAGGTGCCCAGCAGGGTGTTGAAGCTGCTCCCGGCGAGGTCGATGGTCAGCACGCCGACGGTCGGCGCGGTCCAGCGCCACCACACCGAGTTGTTGCCGCTGCGCACGTGCAGCGGCTCGTCGGCCTCGCGGGTGGCGCGGTAATTCGTGGCGTTGACCGTGCCCGAGGGACCCGACAGGGTCACGCGGTTGGCGAAGTGGTCGTTGCCCGGCCCGGCGATCGCCTCGATGGTGCCGAAGCCCAGCGCCGGGTGCGCCGCGCGGTAGTCGACGCCGTCGGCCAGCGCGATCTGCACGTTGAGGTGCGCCGTGGTCAGCGGATTGCGCACCGTGGGCGTGAGCGTGATCGTGGCCTCGGCGGCGCCGGCGGGAATCGTGACCGAGGGCTCGGCGCCGGTGCTGATCGCATAGTCGCCGGTGGTGCCGCTGCTGAAGGCGGTGCCGCCGCGGCGGAACCAGACCTTGAGCAGGTTGGTGGTGGGCCCGGTGCGGCGCACGCGGAACGACAGCGGGTCGCCGGTGGCGGCGCTGCCGACCGCGTCGATCGCGTCGATCGAGACCAGCGGCAGCGGGGTCGCCGTGAAGTCGAGGTTGGCGGCGTCGCCGGCCACCGTGTGCGCGATGCTCGGGGTCAGGTGCTGCGGCACGCGCGCGCTGAGCGTGACCGCGCCGGCCGCCAGGTTGGTGACCGCATAGTTGCCGGCGTCGTCGGTGGTGGTGCCGCGATAGCTCGCGCCGGTGGCGCCGTTGGACACCGTGACGCCGCCGATGCCGACGCCGTTCGCCAGCACCCGGCCCGAGACCATCGCCGTGGTCGGCGCGCCGACCGTGACCAGCAGCGCGCTCGACGACACCCCGCCCTTCATGTCGCTAGCCGTGGCCACGACGCGGTAGCGCCCGGCCGTCGCCCAGCTCTTGCTGCTGCTGGCCTGGTTGCCGTTGCCGTAGGTGCCGTCGCCCCAATCCCAGGACCAGGCCAGGGTGTCGCCGTCGGCATCGGTGGCGCTGGCGGTGAAGTTCACCGCGACGCCGGTCGCGACGCTGGTGGCGCTGGCGCCGAGGCTGGCCACCGGCGCGCGGTTGCCCGGCGCGTCGCCGCGCTGGACCGCGACGTCGAAAGCCGCCGGATTGCCGGCGATCTTGCGCAAGGGAGTCACGCGCAGGCCGAGCTGGAGGTCGTGCATCGTGCGCCCGAGCCAGACGCCGCCGTCGTTCTTGGCCTCGCGGCTGCCGGGCGTCTGGTCGACGAACCAGTTGCCGTCGCCCGAGCGTTGCAGGTTGGAGTGCAGCGACTGGTCGAACTGCGTGCGCAGCACGCGGTGCTCGAACCACCAGAAGCCCGAGCACGGCACCGGCGCGGTCACGTCGGAGGTGCCGTTGCAGGAACGGGTCGTCGACTGCTGCCACAGGCGGTCGCGCCCGTAGTGCGCCGCGAGCCGGGCCTGGGTCGGCAGCGCGGGGATGTCCTGCGAATAGATGCGGTAGGTCGCGCTGCCCCAGACCGGCTGGATGTACTCGGGTTGCAGCCAGGTCAGGATGTCCTTGGCGCTGGCGGTGAAGTGGTTGTTGGCGCCCGTCGATCCCATGGTGTCGAAGGGATTGCCGTATTCCTGGTTGGCGCCGGGGCCGACCGGATCGGACACGCCGCTGGCCGGGGTCCAGAAATTCGCGTGCCACAGCCCGAGGTTGTGCCCGAACTCGTGCGTGGCCACCGGCCCCGAGCTGCTCTTGAGCCACATGCCCGGCGCGCCGACCCAGGCCTGGCCGGCGAAGCTGCCGGGGCCGCCGACGTAACGCACGGCGAAGAAGTTGTACGTCGACGGATTGAAGCCGGCCGCCGTCGCCGCGGCGCGCGCGTCGTTGTACAGGACCATGTCGCCGTTGGTGTTGTAGTACGCGGTGTCCTGCGGCAGCACCAGCACCGGCGTGCTGGTCCAGTTCACCTGCGGCAGGAAGTTGTAGCTGTAGGCGCGCACGTGGTCGCGCATCTGGGTCATCTGCGCGTCGACCGTGGCGAGGTCGGGCAAGGCCGTCTCCAGCTGGTCGGAGAAGCGCACGCGGATGAACAGGAAGGTCTTGGTGCCGGTGGTGTAGGCCGACTGCGCCAGCGCTTCGGCCGGGATCGCGAGGCCGTCGCGGCCCTCGTTCTCGAAACGCGCCTGGGCCATTTCCAGCGCCTCGCGCTCGGCATCCGAGCACACGCGCTCGATCGCGCCGCCCACGTCCACGCGCTGCCGCTCCGGCGGCAGCTCCGCGCCAGCGCCGCATACCGCATCGGGCTCGGCAAGGCCGCGCCACGCGGCGCGCTCGGCGGGATCGAGCAGGCGGGTCGCGTCCTCGGACACCGCCATCACGCCGTCCACCGAGACGCCATGGATGGGCACCGGCGTGAGCGAACGCACGCCCACGCGGCGACCCCAGGTGTAGGCGAGGAAGGCTTCGCCCTCGACCACCACCGCGGGGGTGCGCAGCGAGTAGCCGAACATGCCCTCGCCGTCGCCGGCGTGCGCATGTTCGGCGTGATCGGCGCCGGGCGTGCCGTGGTACATCTCGACCCGGTCGGTGAGCAGGCCCAGCGCGTCGTGGCGCCGTTCGATGCGCGCGGCGATCGCGTGCGGCAGTTCGCGGCGCAAGGGCTCGGGCAGGGCCAGCGCGTAGGCGCGGGCCGGATCGGTGCGGATCAGCTCCGCCATCGCGACGCGACGGTCCTCGGCCAGCGCGGCGCCACGCGCGAGTTCGTCGGGGCTGGCGGCCTGTGGCGCGGCGGCGTGGACGCGCGCCCACTGGGCGAAGGCCTCGGCGCGCGCCACCGCGCCAGCGGCCGCTTCGGCAGCCGCGGCCTGGCCGCACGCGAGGGCCAGGGCCCACGCGGCAAATCGGATCTTGCGGTACACCCCTGCCCCCTGCTCGTACCGGTGCAATGCCCGCACCATGCGGCGCTGCGGCAGGCGGGTCAACGGGCACTGGAGCGGCGCGTGACGGGCGTCGCAATCGGCCCGACCGGCGCGCCGGAACCCGCGGTTTGCCGGCGCAATGCCGCACTGCAATAATCGACCGGCTCAAGCCGCGCACCTGCCCGGCCCCCTATCCGGAGTACCCCCATGTCCGATTCCTCGATCGTGATCGTCGGCGCCAAGCGCACCCCGATCGGCGCCCTGCTGGGCCAGTTCACCGGCGTACCCACCACCGTCCTGGGCACCACCGCCATCAAGGCCGCGCTGGCGCAGGCCGGCGTCGCCGGCGGCGACGTGAGCGAGGTGCTGATGGGCTGCGTGCTGCCCGCCAACCTGGGCCAGGCGCCCGCGCGCCAGGCCGCCATCGGCGCCGGCATCGCGACCTCTGCCGGCGCGACCACGCTCAACAAGGTCTGCGGCTCGGGCATGAAGGCGATCATGCTGGGCCACGAGCTGATCACGGCCGGTTCCGCCGCGGTGGTGGTGGCCGGCGGCATGGAGTCGATGACCAACGCCCCGCACCTGCTTCCGGGCAGCCGCACGGGCAGCAAGTACGGCCCGATCACCATGGTCGACCACATGGCCTGGGACGGGCTCACCGATCCCTACCAGGGCCAGGCCATGGGCGTGTTCGGCGAGCAGTGCGCGGCCAAGTACCAGTTCACCCGCGAGGAGCAGGACGCCTTCGCCGCCGAGTCGGTGCGCCGGGCGCAGGCGGCCCTGGCCGATGGCGCCTTCAAGGCCGAGATCGCCGCCGTCACGGTGTCCGGGCGCAAGGGCGACGTGCTGGTCGACACCGACGAGACCCCGGGCAAGTGCGACGCGGGCAAGATCCCCAGCCTCAAGCCGGCCTTCAAGAAGGACGGCACCATCACCGCCGCCACCTCCTCGAGCATTTCCGACGGCGCCGCCGCGGTGGTGCTGATGTCGGCCGCGGAGGCCGCCAGGCGCGGGCTCAAGCCGCTGGCCCGGATTGTTGCGCACGCGACCCAT
>CAZTNB010000232.1:3109-4186 GCA_964614825.1 uncultured Gammaproteobacteria bacterium | reverse complement strand
CGACCTGCCACAACGGCAGCACGGCCACCGGCAAGCCGGCCAACCACGTGCCGACCAACGCCAGCTGCGACCAGTGCCACCGCACCACGGCGTGGATCCCCGCCACCTTCGACCACGCCACGGTGACGCCGGGTGCGTGCGCGACCTGCCACAACGGCACCACGGCCACCGGCAAGCCGGCCAACCACCTGCCTACCACGGCCAGTTGCGACCAGTGCCATCGCACCACCGCGTGGCTGCCTGCGACCTTCAGCCATGCCGGCGTGGTCGCCGGAAGTTGCAGCACCTGCCACAACGGTTCGAGCGCGACCGGCAAGCCGGCCAACCACTTCGTCACCACGCGCGCCTGCGACGCCTGCCACCGCACCACGGCGTGGCTGCCGACCACTTCGTACCTGCATGCCGCCATCGGCTATCGCGCGCATCGTTCCGGCGTGCAGTGCAGCGACTGCCACCGGACCAACAGCGAGGTGATCGCCTGGCAGTTCGCCGCGTACCGCAACAACTGCGCCGGCTGCCATGCGGGCACGTTCCGCCCGGATCCGCACAAGAAGGTCGATTCGCCGCGGATCAACTACACGGTCGGCGAGCTGCAGGACTGCAGCGGCAGCTGCCACATCTACCGCGACTCGACCTTCACCACGATCCAAGAGACCCGCAACGGGGAGCACCGCGCGACCGATGGCGACTTCTGATCCCCGCGTTCCCGCGCCCTGCACGGCGCGGCGCCTTCGCGCCGCCGCAGGCCCCGGCCTGCTGCTGTTCCTGCTCCTGTGCTGCGCCGGGCCGGCACAGGCGCAGGTGCTCGACGAGGTCGAACTCGGCGGCGCCGGCGGCCAGGTCGAGGTGACCATGCGTTTCGCCGCCACCGTGCGCTACCAGCGCCACGTGGTCACGCCCTCGGGCAACGCGATCCAGCTGTTCTTCGCGATCACGGGTGGCGGCGCCGCGGCGCAGCGGGGCGTGCTGGAGACGACGCGCCGCTATCCGCGCACCGACGAGTCGCCGGCGATCGAAGTGCGGCTGCTCGCGCCGCTGGGAAACGCCGCGTCGCGGCGCATCGACATCACCTTCGGC
>CAZTNB010000232.1:0-3009 GCA_964614825.1 uncultured Gammaproteobacteria bacterium | reverse complement strand
GAGGCCGTGGGCCTGCTCAACCAGCTGCTCAACCGGCCACCCAACGCCGACTCGCAGGCGGCGCAGGAACTGATCGGCTACGCGCGCGAGGGCCTCGGCGAGGTCGACCGCGCACGCGCCGAGTACCAGCTCTACCTCAAGCTCTATCCGGACGGCGAAGGCGCGGCGCGGGTCCAGGAGCGGGTCGCCGGCCTGTCGGTGCCGAAGATCGTCGAGCCCGGCGCGACGGCGGCCCGCGCCCCGGCGCTCACGACCTGGGGCAGCGTGTCGACGTTCTACTACGGCGGCAACTCGCGCGTGCGCACCGACTCCGTGATCGTGACGCCGGCCACCAACGCCACCACGATCGACACGCAGACCCTCAGCTCGGTGGACCAGTCCTCGCTGGTCGCCAGCGTCGATGCCAATGCGCGCTACCAGTCCGGCAACTGGGACAACCGCGTGGTGTTCCGCGACATCGGCTCATTGAGCCTGCTGTCGGACCAGCCGAGCGAGAACCGCCTGACCGCCCTGTTCACCGACCTGCGCTACCAGCCGCAGCAGCTGGCGGCGCGGCTGGGCCGGCAGACCTCCACCACCGGCGGCGTGCTGGGGCGCTTCGATGGCGGCGCCTTCAGCTGGGGCTTCGCGCCGTCCTGGCGCGCGGGCCTGCTCGCCGGCACGCCCTCGGACCCGGTGCTGGGCCAGCCGAAGCAGTTCTACGGCGCGACGCTGGACGCCGACAACCTGCTCGATGGCCTCGGCGTGGGCCTGTTCGCGATCCAGCAGCGCACGGAGGGCTTCACCGACCGGCGCGCGGTCGGCGGCGAGCTGCGCTATTTCACGCCCAAGCTCACCGTGTTCTCGCTGCTCGACTACGACATCGAGTACAGCGTGCTCAACGTGGGCTCCACCCAGGGCAGCTGGCAGTTCGGCAATGGCGGCACCCTGAACTTCCTCTACGACTACCGACGCACGCCGACGCTGCAGCTGAGCAACGCGCTGCTGGGCGAGACCACGCAGTCGCTGCGCGACCTGCTCGACACGATGAGCCGCGCGGTGCTGGAACAGCAGGCGCTGGACCTCACGCCGGTGTCGCGCGTGCTGCTCCTGGGCGGCACCTACCCGGTGAGCAAGCGCTGGCAGCTGGGCGCTGAGGTGCGCCAGTCGAGCCTGAGCGGGACCGGCGCCACCGCCACCCTGCCGGCCACGGAAGGCACGGGCGACGTGCTGGCCTACACCCTGCAGGCGATCGGCACCGGCGTGTTCACCGAGACCGGCGTGCTGACGCTGACGGCCAGCGAACTGACCAGCGATGCCTACGACGCCACCCTGCTCGCCGCCAATGCGCGCTTCATCATCGGCGGCAAGTGGACGCTGGAACCCTCGCTGCGCTTCTACCGCCAGGTCAGCGCCACCGACACCACGCTGCAGCGGCTCACGCCCACCGTCCGCCTCATCTACCAGTTCCGCGACCGCCTGAGCTTCGAGTCGGAGTTCACCCTGGAACGCTCGACCGTGGACACGGAGCTGCTGGACGAGACCAACGACCTGGTCTTCTACTACCTCGGCCTGCGCTACGACTTCTGAAGCCGGCTATTCCACCGTCACCGACTTGGCCAGGTTGCGCGGCTGGTCCACGTCGGTGCCGCGTAGCACGGCGACGTGGTAGGCCAGCAGCTGCAGCGGGATGGTGAATACCGCCGGCGCGATGAGGTTGCCGCCGGACTCGATCCGCACCAGCGCGCCGCGCCCGTCCTGGGCGGGCAGGTTGGGAATCTCGCGGTCGGCGATCACGAACAGCTCGCCGCCGCGCGCGCGCACTTCCTCCAGGTTGGACTTGAGCTTTTCCAGCAGCTGGTTGTTGGGCGCCACCGCGATCACCGGCATGTCCTCGTCGACCAGCGCCAGCGGCCCGTGCTTGAGCTCGCCGGCCGGGTAGGCCTCGGCATGGATGTAGGAGATCTCCTTGAGCTTTAGCGCGCCTTCCAGCGCCACGGGGTACTGCACGCCGCGACCGAGGAACAGCGCGTGGTGCTTGGCGACGAAACGCTCGGCCAGGGCGACGATCCCGGGCTCGCACTTGAGCGCCTCGGCCGCCACCCGCGGCAACGAGGCCAGCTCGGCCACCAGGCGCGCGTACTTCTCCGGCGCGATGCCGTTGATGCGCGCCAGCTCCAGCACCAGCAGCGCGAGGCCGGCGAGCTGGGTGGTGAACGCCTTGGTCGAGGCCACGCCGATCTCGGGGCCGGCGCGCGTCATCAGCACCAGGTCGGACTCGCGCACCAGCGAGGACTCGGGCACGTTGCAGATCGCGGCCGCGCCGAGGTAGCCGCGCTGGCGGCCCTCGCGCAGCGCGGCCAGCGTGTCGGCGGTCTCGCCCGACTGCGACACGGCGAGGAACAGGGTGCCCGGCGGCACCACGCCACTGCGGTAGCGGTACTCGCTCGCCACCTCGACCATGGCCGGGATGCCGGCGATGCCCTCGAGCCAGTACCGCGCCACCAGGCCGGCGTGGTAACTGGTGCCGCAGGCAATGATGTGCACGAAGCGCACCTTGGCCAGCAGCGCGTCGGCATCGACGCCGAGGATGTTGGGCAGGATGTGGTTGCCGGCGATGCGGCCCTCGAGCGTGCGCGCGATCGCCTCGGGCTGCTCGAAGATCTCCTTCTGCATGTAGTGGCGGTACTCGCCGCGCTCGACCGCGTCGGCGGTGAGTTCGGTCTCGCGCTCGGCGCGTTCCACCGGCTCGCCGTCGAGGCCGAACACGCGATAGCGATCGCGCGCGATCTCGACCACGTCGCCTTCCTCGAGGTACACGAAGCGGTTGGTGACCTTGAGCAGTGCCTGCACGTCGGAGCCGAGGAAGTGCTCGCCGATGCCGATGCCGACCACCAGCGGACTGCCGCGGCGCGCGCCGATGGCGATCCCGGGATGGCTGCGGCTCACCACCGCGATGGCGGAGGCGCCGTGCAGGCGCCGGATCGCCGCCAGCGTGGCCTCGAGCAGCGACTGGCCGCGCACGGTGCC
>CAZTNB010000231.1:0-4190 GCA_964614825.1 uncultured Gammaproteobacteria bacterium | reverse complement strand
GTGAAGGCGTGCTCGGCGTCGACCGCGCCGCGCGGCCAGCGCTGGGTCACGGTCTTGGGCCGGGTGTAGAAGCGCACGCCGTCCATGCCGTACTGGTTGTGGTCGGCAAAGCCCGAGCGCTTCCAGCCGCCGAAGCTGTGGTACGCGACCGGCACCGGGATCGGCACGTTGATCCCGACCATGCCGACCTCGACCTCGGCCGCGAATTCGCGCGCGGCGTCGCCATTGCGGGTGTAGATGCACACGCCGTTGCCGTACTGGTGGCTGCTCGGCAACGCCAGCGCCTCCTCGAAGCTGTCCGCGCGCACGATCTGCAGCACCGGCCCGAAGATCTCCTCGTGCCAGGTCCGCATCCGTGGCGTGACGTGGTCGAACAAGGTCGGTCCGAGGAAGAATCCGCTTTCGCGCCCGGGCACGCGCAGGCCGCGGCCGTCGATGACCAGTTCGGCGCCCTCGTCCACGCCCATCTGGATGTGCGCTTCGATGCGCGCCTTGTGCGCGGCGGTGATGACCGGGCCGTAGTGCGCGCCGGGATCGGTGGACGCACCCACGCGCAGCGCGGCGATCGCCGGGAGCAGCTTCGCGCGCAGGGCCGTGGCAGTGCCCTCGCCCACCGGCACCACCACCGGCAGTGCCATGCAGCGCTCGCCGGCCGAGCCGTAGGCCGCGCCGACCACGTCGGCCACGACCTGGTCGAGGTCGGCGTCGGGCAGCACGATGCCGTGGTTCTTGGCCCCGCCCATGGCCTGCACGCGCTTGCCGTGCGCGGCGCCGAGCGCGTACACCGATTGCGCGATGTCGGAGGAGCCGACGAAGCTCACGGCCCTGATCGCCGGATGGCGCACGATCGCCTGCACGGTGTCCGCATCGCCCTGCAGCACGTTGAGCACGCCCGGCGGCAGGCCGGCCTCGCGCATCAGCTCGGCCAGGCGCAGCGGCACCGAAGGATCGCGCTCGGAGGGCTTGAGGACGAAGGCGTTGCCGCAGGCGATGGCCGGGCCGAACATCCACATCGGGATCATGGCCGGGAAATTGAACGGCGTGATGCCGGCGACCACGCCCAGCGGCTGGCGCATCGAGTAGACGTCGATGCCCGCGCCCGCGCCCTGGGTGTATTCGCCCTTCATCAGGTGCGGGATGCCGCAGGCGAACTCGATCACTTCGAGGCCGCGCTGGATGTCGCCGCGGCTGTCGGCCAGGACCTTGCCGTGCTCGCCCGAGAGCAGCGCGGCGAGCGAGTCCATGTTCGTTTCCAGCAATCGCTTGAACTCGTGCATCACCCGCGCGCGGCGCTGCGGGTTGACCCTGGCCCACTCGCGTTGCGCGGCGACTGCCGAAGCGATCGCCTGCTCGAGCTCTTCGTCCGAGGCCAATGCAACCTGTGCCTGCACGTGGCCGTGGTTGGGGTCGTAGACGTCCGCATGGCGGCCCGAAGTGCCAGCGACCCCGCGGCCGTCGATGTAGTGCCCGATGCGACGCATGGTTCAGTCCGGGGTCCTGGTGGCGGCGCCGGCGATCCAGGCGTGGGCCGGGTCGTTGCGGAAGATCCAGCGCCGCGACGGACCCGCCATCACGTTGAGGTAGTAGAGCTCGTAGCCATGCGGTGCGCCGACCGGGTGGTAGCCGCGCGGCACCATCACCACGTCGCCGTCCTCGACGCACACGGTTTCGTCCAGCGCGCGGTCGTCGGTGTAGACGCGCTGGAAGGCGAAACCCTGGGCCGGGCTCAAGCGGTGGTAGTAGGTTTCCTCGAGCGCGGTCTCCTGCGCCGGCGCGGCGGTGTCGTGCTTGTGCGGCGGGTAGCTCGACCAGTGCCCGCCGGGCGTGATCACCTCGACCACCAGCAGGCTCTCGGCCGGCTCGGACTCGGGCAGGATGTTGCGCACGTAGCGCGTGTTGGTGCCCGTGCCGCGGATTTCGCGCGACATGCGCGCGGGTTCGATCAGGCGCGGCTCGCCCTGCCCGCTGCCCGGCGCCGAGCCGATCGCAAGCTCGACCGCGCCGTGCGCGGTCACCACATATGGTACGCCGGCAGGCACGTACACCGCGCCCGGGGCACGATCCTCGAACGGTGTGGCACGCCCGCCAACCGCCGCATAGCGGGCCTCGCCGGCTTGCACGTCGGCAGTGCCGGCCACGATCACGAGGCAAGCCTCGCGGCCCGGCTCGCCGCCGGCGTGGCGCTCGCCGTCGGCCAGCCGCACGAGCTTGAAGCCGACGTGGCGCCAGCCGGCGCTCGCGGGCGTGACCTCGAGCACCGTGCCGGTGGCATCGGCGGCGTGCGGGCGGACGCGCAATTGGCTCATCGCAGGCCCGCGCGCGCTGCTGCGGCGCGCACGGTCGCGAAGCCGCGCTCGGCATAGGTGCGCGGATCGGCCAGGGCCGGATCCTGCTCGGCCTCGATCACGATCCAGCCCTGGTAGCCGATCGCCGCAAGCGCCTGCATGACCTGCGCATAGTCGAGCCCACCGTCGCCGGGCACGGTGAACATCCCGGCCAGCACGCCGTCGAGGAAGCTCGCGCCAGCATCGCGCACGCGCTGGAAGGTGTCCCAGCGCACGTCCTTGCAATGCACGTGGGCGATGCGCGCCGGATGCGCGCGGATGAGGTCCAGCGCATTGACCCCGCCCAGCGCGGCATGGCCGGTGTCGAGTGTGAGGCCGACCGCGGCGCCGGTGTGGCGCAGGAAGGCATCGACGTCCTCGCCGCGCTCGACCACGGTGCCGAGATGATGGTGGTAGGCGAAACGCAGGCCCTGGGCGTGGATGTACTCCGCGACCTCGGTCAGGCGCGCACCGAAGCGCGGCCAGTCGCCGGCGAGGAGTCGCGGCGTTCCATCCAGTGCCACGCGTCGGTTGCCATGCACCGCATTGCTGGTCTCGGCGAACACGAACACCGCGCTGCCCAGCGCCTTCAGCAAGGCGAGGTGCGGCTGCAAGGCCGCGATTTCCTCGGCCGCCGACTGGCGCAGCAGCGAGCCGCTGTACCAGCCGCCGATGAGATCCAGATGATGACGCGCCAGGACTTCGCGCAGGCCGGCGGCGTCGCGCGGGAACTTGCCGCCGAGCTCGACACCCTCGAAGCCGAGTTCGTGGATGTCGCGCAGGATGTCGTCGAGCGGCGTGTCGCCGCCCAGTTCAGGCATGTCGTCGTTGGCCCAGGCGATCGGGCTCACGCCGAAACGGATGCTCATGTCAGGTCCTTGCGGCGGCGCGTGCCGGCTTCGTAGTCGCGGCGCGCGGCCGCCACCTCGGGTCGTTCGGAGATCTCGGGCACGGCCACGTCCCACCACCAGCCGCCGGCCTCGGTGGCCTTGAGCGGATCGGTGTCGATCACCACCACGAAGCTGCACTCGGCGGCGCGGGCCTGCGCCAGCGCCGCGGCCAGCTCGCCCAGCGTGGCGGCATGCACGGCCTGCGCGCCAAGGCTGCGCGCATGCGCGGCGAAGTCGATCGCGGGCAGCGTGTCATGCACGGTGTCGGCCAGCAGGTTGTTGAAGCTGGCATTGCCGGTGGCGCGCTGCAGGCGGTTGATGCAGCCGTAGCCGCGGTTGTCGAGCAACACCACGATGAGCTTGCGGCCGAGCATCACCGAGGTGGCGAGCTCGGAGTTGAGCATGAGGTAACTGCCGTCGCCGACCATCACCACGACCTCGCGCGCGGGCTCGGCCATCTTGACCCCGAGTCCGCCGGCGATCTCGTAGCCCATGCAGGAATAGCCGTATTCGACGTGGTAGCCGCCGACGCGCGGCGTGCGCCAGAGCTTGTGCAACTCGCCGGGCAAGCCGCCCGCGGCGCAGACCACGATCGCGTCATCGCCCAGCGCGCGCTGCACCGCGCCGATCACCTGCGCGTCGCTGGGCATCGCGCCCGTGGCCTCGCCGGCGACGGCGGCATCCACGGCCGCGTTCCACGCGACCACGGCCTCGCGATGGGTGTCGATCGCGCCGGAGCGCCAGTCGCCGAGCGACGTTGCCAGGGCTTCGACCACCGTGCGCGCATCGCCGACGACGGCTTCCGCGCCGTGCTTGTGCGCGTCATGGACCTCAACGTTGACCTGGAACTGGCGCGCCTGCGGGAACAGGGTGCGCGAGCCGGTGGTGAAGTCGGCCAGCCGCGTGCCGATCCCGACCACGAGGTCGGCCTGCGCGGCGGCGGCGTTGGCGGCGCTGGAACCGGTGACGCCGATCG
>CAZTNB010000230.1:0-4252 GCA_964614825.1 uncultured Gammaproteobacteria bacterium | reverse complement strand
ATGCTGCTGTACCTCAAGCACGCCTGGGAGCGGCGGCTGGCGGCCGGCGAGCCGCCCAGCCTGGACACGCTGCTGGCGGCGGTGCGCGAAGGCGCGGTGCAGCGCGTGCGTCCCAAGGCCATGACCGTGTGCGTGATCCTGGCCGGCCTGCTGCCGGTCCTGCTCGGCAGCGGCACCGGCTCGGAGATCATGCAACGCATCGCCGCGCCGATGGTGGGTGGCATGATTACCGCCCCCCTGCTGTCGATGCTGGTGATCCCGGTGGCCTTTGTGCTGATGCGGCAGCGGGCGCTGCCGGTGCATTCCCGGGCCGGGGATTGACCATGGCCCGGACCGTCCGCCCAAGGCGCGTGGATTGCATTCGCCGAGAACGGTATATGCTCGCCCGCATGGTGTTTCGCCGCCTGGTCAGTTTCGTTTTCTGCATTGCCGTGTCGTTCAACGGCAATGGCATCGCGTGGGCTCAGGTCATCGGCGCAATGCCGGCCGGCACGACCAGCCACCCCGAAAGCGAGGAGATCGCGCCAATCGTCGGCGATGGCGAGCATGTCGATCACGCCTCCGGGCATGACGGTCATGCCGGCCATGTCGCCGGGGTGGACATGTCCGACCAGGGCAGGCATGCCAACGGTCACGACTGCTGCGACGGCACCCACTGCGGGTGCGGGTGCGTGGTGCCGCCAGCCTTGATTGCGCAACTGGTCTCGCTCTCGCGCTCGCCCCTGACGCAGTGGGCGGCTATCCCGCTGGCGACGCCACCGGCGCAGTTCGTTCCACAGCACCTGCTGCGTCCGCCCGCGGCCTGACTGCCCCGTTAACGCCGCGGACTGCGGCGACGGACACGCGCTGGCCAGCGCGTCGGATCCTCGCACCCGAGCACGGGCGCGCGCACGGACCCAGGACTACACATGAACCGATTTCCGCCGCGATTGGCGCTGCTGGTTGCCGCCTATACGCTGTTTGCCGCTTGCACCAGCCTGCCCCCCGACCGTGGCGCGGCCGACGTAGGCACTCTGGTCGGCTCGCGCACCAACACCGGCCTCGCCGCCGAGATCGGGGTTCCGGACCCGCAAGTCCGCCAGGAAAGGGTCGCGATGCTGACGTCCAAGCCGATGGACGCCCACACCGCGATGCGGCTGGCGATCGCGAACAGTCCGCGCACGCGGCAGGCCTATGCTCGCCTGGGGATTTCGCAGGCCGACGTCTACGATGCCGCGCGCATGCCCAATCCGACTTTCGGATTCACCGACTTGCGCCCCAGCGGCGGGGGCGCGTCCCAGATCACGCGCAGCGTGGGTATCGACCTTGCTGCGCTGCTCACCCTGGTCCCGCGCAAGCGGCTCGCCAGCGCCGACCTGGGCAGGGTCAAGCTCCATCTCGCGCACGAGGTCCTGGCGCTAGCCGCCGAGGCCGAGGCAGCGTGGTACCGGTATGCGGCTTCATGCCAGGTGGCGCAGATGCGCGAGCGCGCGGCAGCGTCGGCCGGCCTTTCGGCGGAGTTCGCCCAGCGCATGTACGACGCCGGCAATCTCAACGCGCTGGAGCTGGCGCTGGAGCAGGCGGCTGCCACTCAGGCGCGGCTGGATACCGCGCGCGCCGGCGCGCGGATGCTTGAGGCGCGCGCGGAACTGGCCTCGCTGCTTGGACTGCCGACGCGCGGCGATTGGCGGATTGAGGACCGGCTGCCGGCGCCACTCGACGCCGAGCCGGCGCTCGATGGACTGCTGGAGGCCGCGCTCGCGCAGCGCCTGGATCTTGCGGGCCTGCGCCAGGAACTGGCGGTGCTCACGGACAGCGCCGAATTCACGCGGCGCTGGCGCTGGCTGGGCAGCTTCGAATTGGGCTACCACCGCGAGAGCGAGACCGATGGCGGTACTCTGCGCGGCCCGACCGCGACCCTGGCATTGCCGCTGTTCAACCAGGGCCAGGGCGCCGTCGCGCGCTCGCATGCCCAGCTCGAGGACGCCCGCGCACGGCTCGATGCCGCGGAACTCGACGTGCGCAACGAGATCGCGCTCGGACTCGATCGTCTCGATACCGCGCGCGCCATCACCGAGCGCTATCGCAACGCCCTGTTGCCGCAGCGCGAAGCCGTGGTCGCCCGCACCCAGGAACAGGTGAACTTCATGTTCCTGGGCGTGTTCGAGTTGCTGCGGGTCAAGCGCGAACAGTACGACGCGTACGAGGCCTACCTGGAGGCGGTCGGCGACTACTGGATCGACCGGGCGAGCCTGCGGCGGGCGGCCGGCGGGAGCCTTCCCGACGACGCGGCTGCGCTGGAACCGGCGATCGGAGTCGATTCGATGGTTCCCACCGCGATCGAACCGCCATCGAAGGGTGGATCGGACATCGATCCGCACGCCGGCCATGGTCCGCAGCGAATGGACGGCGAACCTCCAGCAGACGCACTACCCACGGCGACTCCCGACCCGCCGGAGCACGAACACCAACACGGAGATCTTGCATGAACCTCACCCGACGCGAACTGATCGCGGGAACCGGTGCCGTTGCCGGCCTTGCGGCGGCGGCTGGCAGAAGCGCGGCGGCTACGTCGGGCGCCGACTCGCGCTATCGACCGGTCCGCACGCCCAACGGCTGGACCCTGCCCCATCGCTGGGTGGACGGGGCCAAGGAATTCCACTTGGTCGCCGAGGCGATCGATCACGAGTTCGCTCCAGGCTGCCGGGCCAAGTGCTGGGGCTACAACGGCACCACGCCCGGACCAACGCTGGAAGCGGTGGAAGGCGATCGGGTCCGGATCTACGTCACCAACCGGCTCCCGGAGCACACCACCATCCACTGGCACGGGATCCTGCTGCCCTCGGGCATGGATGGTGTCGGTGGACTGTCGCAACCGCACATCCTGCCAGGCGAAACCTTCCTGTACGAATTCACGCTGCGACAGCATGGCACCCACATGTACCACCCGCACGCCGACGAAATGGTGCAGATGGCCGTGGGGATGATGGGGCTGTTCATCATCCATCCACGCGATGGGGAGCCGGTGCCGATCGACCGCGATTACGCGATCCTGCTGCACAATTGGGCCCTGCACCCGGGCACCTACCGGCCCGATCCGTCGGTCATGACCGACTTCGACCTGTGGAGCTTCAATTCCAAGGTGTTCCCGGCAACCGACTCCCTGGTCGCAGGGTCCGGCGAACGCGTGCGGATCCGGGTCGGCAACCTGTCGATGCACGAGCACCCGATCCATATGCACGGGCCGAAGTTCCTCGTGACCGGCGGCGATGGCGGGCGCTGGCCGCGCGCCCTGTGGCGATCGGAAGTCACCGAGATCGTCGGCGTCGGCCAGACCCGCGACCTCGAATTCGTCGCGATCGCGGGCGACTGGGCCTTCCACTGCCACAAGTCGCATCACACGATGAATGCGATGGGCCATGGCGTGCCCAACATGATGGGCGTCGACACCAGCGGCATCGACGCACAAATGCGCCGCATGTTGCCCGGCTACATGACCATGGGGCGGGACGGCATGGCCGAACACCAGGACCACACGCAGATGGGCCACATGCGCGGCCCCGCGAACACGCTGCCGATGATGATGGGCAAGGGTCCGTTCGGGAACCTCGAGATGGGCGGCATGTTCACCGTGGTGAAAGTCCGCGACGGGCTTGCGCCGGGCGACTATCGCGATCCCGGCTGGTACGCGAATCCACCGGGCACGGTGGCGAGCCGGGTCAGCGACGACCCCGGCTTCGGCAAGCCGCATCGGCGCGGGACGCCAGGTCCGGAACCTGCGCTGCGGGCCAAGCCCGCGGAGCAGGACCACTCGAAGCACGGCTGAGGAGAGTGCCATGCGATTCGTGAAGACCCTGGTGGCACTGGTTCTGCTCGCGGTCGGCGCGGCTACCGCCGCGATCTGGGCCGGCGTCTACAACGTCGCCGCGGACGATCCGCACTGGGCGGCGACGCACCGCGTGCTCGAAGTCGCGCGCTCGCGCTCGATCTCAACGCGCGCCGCCGGTGTCGAGCCGCCCGACCTCACCGACGCCGCGCTGATTCGCAGCGGAGCGGGCAACTACCACGCGATGTGCGTCAGCTGCCACCTCAGTCCCGGCGCGGCGGAAACAGAACTCAGCATCGGTCTGTATCCGCAACCGCCGCGCTGGGAGGCGCTAGGCTCGACGGACCCGCGCGAGGCGTTCTGGGTGCTCAAGCACGGGATCAAGGCCAGCGGCATGCCGGCCTGGGGCAAGAGCATGGACGACCGCTACCTGTGGGGCATGGTCGC
>CAZTNB010000229.1:840-4263 GCA_964614825.1 uncultured Gammaproteobacteria bacterium | reverse complement strand
TCGCCGCGCATCGAGGGGATGATGCAGAAGGTGCAGCGGTGGTTGCAGCCCTCGGCGATCTTGAGATACGCGTAGTGCCGCGGCGTGAGCTTGATGCCCTGCGGCGGCACCAGGTCCTGGAAGGGATCGTGGCGCGGCGGCAGCTGCGCGTGCACCGCGTTCATCACCGCGCCGTAGTCCTGCGGGCCGGAGATCGACAGCACGTCGGGAAACCGCTCGCGGATCAGGCCGGCGCGGGCGCCGAGGCAGCCGGTCACCACCACCTTGCCGTTCTCGGCCATGGCCTCGCCGATCGCGTCCAGCGACTCCTCGACCGCGGCATCGATGAAGCCGCAGGTGTTGACCACCACCACGTCGGCGGCGCCGTAGCTGCCGACCACCTCGTAGCCCTCGACCCGCAGCTGGGTCAGGATCCGCTCCGAGTCGACCAGCGCCTTGGGACATCCGAGGCTGACGAAGCCGACCCGGGGCGGCGGGGGCGTCTTGGCGGGCTTGCGTGGCATGCGGGCGGACCGGCGGGCGGGGCGCGGATTCTAGCCGACGCGGCGCCGCGAGGCCGGCTCGCTATCATCCGGCGATCGGGACCGCAGCGGGTGGCGCCATGGGGCAGTGGATCGAGCTCGAATCCGGCGACGGCGAGCGCCTCGCCGCTTGGCTGGCCGAGCCCGCCGCGACGCCGCGCGGCGGGCTGGTACTGGTGCAGGAGATCTTCGGGGTCAATGCCCACATCCGCGGCGTGGCCGACCGCTACGCGGCCGAGGGCTATCGGGTGGTCGCCCCCTGCGTGCTCGACCGGGTCGAGCGCGGCGTGGAACTGGGCTACGACGAAGCCGGCGTGGCGCGCGGCCGCGAGCTGGTGGCGAAGCTGGGCTTCGACGCCCCGGTGCGCGACGTCGCCGCCGCGGCAGCCAGGGCCGGCGACGCCGGCAAGGTGGCCGCGCTCGGCTACTGCTGGGGCGGCACCGTGGCCTTCCTGGCCAGCACCCGGCTCAAGCTGCCGGCGATCTCGTACTACGGCGGGCGCAGCATGCCGTTCCTGCACGAGCGCCCGGGCGCGCCGCTGCTGATGCACTTCGGCGAGCGCGACCCGATCATCCCGCCGGAGCACCTCGCCCGCACGCGCGCGGCGCTGCCGGAGGCCGAGATCCACGTCTGGCCGGCCGGCCACGGCTTCAACTGCGAGGCGCGCGCCGACTACGACGCCGGCTGCGCGGCGCAGGCGCTGGCGCTGACGCTGGCGTTCCTGCGGCGACACGTCGGATGAACGCGCCGCTCTTCCAGCTCGACTCGCGTCTTGCGGCCGATACGCTGCTGGTCGGCGACCTGGCGCTGTCGCGCGTGCTGCTGATGAACGACGCGCGCTATCCGTGGCTGATCCTGGTGCCGCGGCGCGCCGGGCTGGTGGAGTTCCTGCAGCTCGACCGCGAGGACTGCGCCTGCCTCGACGCCGAGTTGCGCCTGTGCGCGCTGGCGCTGATGGAACTGCACCGGCCGCACAAGCTCAACGTGGCCGCGCTGGGCAACGTGGTGCGCCAGTTCCACGTGCACGTGGTGGCGCGCTTCGAGGGCGATGCCGCCTGGCCGCGCCCGGTCTGGGGCGGGCCGCCGGCGCCGCCCTACGCGGCGGCGGACGCGGTCGCGCGGGTCAAGGACCTGCGCGCCGCGTTGCGCCTGGTCTGATCCCGCCCGGCCCGGCGCGACGGCCGCCTACCGGGCCGGCACCTTGCCGCCCTTGGCCTTGATCAGTTCCGAGGAGACGTTGCGCGCCTGCTCGCGCGCGAAGAATTCCACGGTCTGCACCACGTTGGACGAGGCGCCGATCGGCAGCGGCCAGCTGTTGCGGTCGCCCTTGACCGTGCCCAGCAGTTCGTTGGTCTCGCTGTCGCGGAACTCGATGGTGGCGGCGAACTCGCTCTTGCCGATGAAGCCCACCACGACGCGCGTGGCGACGTTGCCGGGCTCCCAGACGTCGATGGTGCCGGTGACCACCAGGCTGCGGCCCGGGATCGGCGTGCGCGAAACGGTGGCGAAGGCGCCGGACTCCTTGAGCTGCTCGGCGACGGCGTCGGAGAACATGATGCGGCCCTCGGCGATGTTCTCCGCGCGCGCGGCCTTGTCGGCATCGTCCTTGGCCGGGCGCAGGTCGTTGGCGGCGAGGTCGAGCACCACGACCTGGTCGTAATCGGCGATCTTGCGCAGGGCCTCGGGGGACTCGGACTTGAGCGAGCCGGTCGTGCCGCAGGCGGCGACGGCGAGCACGCAGGAAGCGGCGGCGATACGGAGCAGGCGCATGGCGATCTCCAGTGTTTGGGGCTGCCACCGCGACTATACCGCGCCGATGCCGGCGCGCAGGCCCCATCGCGGGCGATCCCTCGAACCGGACCGGCGCGAGACGCGGGCTCAGGTCCTCGGCAGGGTGACGCCGGTCTGTCCCTGGTACTTGCCGCCGCGGTCCTTGTACGAGGTCTCGCACGGCTCGTCGGATTCGAGGAACAGCATCTGCGCCACGCCCTCGTGGGCGTAGATGCGCGCCGGCAGCGGCGTGGTGTTGGAGAACTCCAGGGTCACGTGCCCTTCCCACTCGGGCTCCAGCGGGGTGACGTTGACGATGATGCCGCAGCGGGCATAGGTGCTCTTGCCCAGGCAGATGGTGAGCACGTTGCGCGGGATGCGGAAGTACTCGACGGTGCGCGCCAGGGCGAAGGAGTTCGGCGGGATGATGCAGACCGGGCCCTTGAAGTCGACGAAGTTGCGCGCGTCGAAGTTCTTCGGATCGACGATGGTGGAATTGATGTTGGTGAAGATCTTGAACTCGTCGGCGCAACGCACGTCGTAGCCGTAGCTCGAGGTGCCGTAGCTGATGATGCCGCCGCCGCCCGCGTGCTGGCGCACCTGCCCGGCCTCGAACGGCTCGATCATGCCGTGCTGCCCCGCCATGCGGCGGATCCACTTGTCGGACTTGATGCTCATGCGGCTCAGGTGTCCTGGATGACGATCTTGGGGAAGGCCAGGCTCTTGTTCTTCGCCCGCAGCGACAACCTGCCGGCGGCGTTGCGCGCGATCTCGCGGTAGGCGCGCGCCACGGCCGAATCGGGGTCGGCCGCCACGGTGGGATTGCCGCCGTCGCCCTGCTCGCGGATGCGGATGTCCAGCGGCAGCGCGCCCAGCAGGGGCACGCCGTATTGCGCCGCCATGCTGGCGCCGCCGCCGGAGCCGAAGATGTGCTCGGCGTGGCCGCATTGGCTGCACACGTGGATCGCCATGTTCTCGACCACGCCCAGCACCGGCACCTCGACTTTCTCGAACATGCGCAGGGCCTTGCGCGCATCCAGCAGGGCGATGTCCTGCGGGGTGGTCACGATCACGGCGCCCGAGACCGGCACGCGCTGGCACAGCGTGAGCTGGATGTCGCCGGTGCCCGGC
>CAZTNB010000229.1:0-830 GCA_964614825.1 uncultured Gammaproteobacteria bacterium | reverse complement strand
CCGGCGGCAGGTCGATGACGAGGTAGTCGAGGTCCTCCCACGCGGTCTCGCCCAGCAGCTGCTGCAGCGCCTGGGTGACCATCGGACCGCGCCAGATCATCGGCGTGTCCTCCTCGATCAGGAAACCGATCGACATGGCCTGGATGCCGTGCGCGCGCTTGGGCGTGATGGTGTGGCCATCGGGCGAATCGGGCCGGCCGGAGATGCCGAGCATGCGCGGGATGCTGGGGCCGTAGATGTCGGCGTCGAGCACGCCCACGTTGGCGCCCTCGGCATGCAGCGCCAGCGCCAGGTTGACCGCGGTGGTGCTCTTGCCCACGCCGCCCTTGCCCGACGCCACGGCGATGATGTTGCGCGCGTTGGCCAGCGGCGCCAGGTCCTTCTGCACCTTGTGCGCGGCGACCCGCGTGGCCACGCTCACGGTGGCCGCGGACACGCCAGCCTCGTCCGCGAGGGCGCGCTGGACCTCGGCGACCAGGGTCGGTTGCCAGCTCAACGCCGGATAGCCCAGCACCAGGTCCACCGCGACCCGATCCCCGTCCACGCCGATGCCGCGCAACGCGCCGGACGACACCAGGTCGGTGCCGGTGTGCGGATCGTGCACGCGCGCCAGCACGGCGCGCACGCGCTCCTTGAGGACTTCGGACATGGGCGATTCGGGTCGTGGAAATGCGGACCGGCATTGTAGCGGAGCGCGCGCAGCGCCGGCCCGCCGCGGCTCGACCGTCACGGGCGAGCCCTTGCGGGAGCGGCTTCAGCCGCGACCGGCGCGGGCCGCAAGCTCATGCCAGTCGCGGCTGCAGCCGCTCCTGCAAGGGCAGGTCCCGTCG
>CAZTNB010000228.1:0-4344 GCA_964614825.1 uncultured Gammaproteobacteria bacterium | reverse complement strand
GACTTCTGCTTCGTGGCGGCGCGCGCCACCACCCAGGCCGAGATCGACGCCGCGGTGACCGAGGCCGCCAACGGGCGCCTCAAGGGCATCCTCGGCGTGAACACCAAGCCGCTGGTCTCGGTCGACTTCAACCACGACCCGCGCAGCTCGATCTACGACGCCACCCTGACCAAGATCACCGGCGGCACCTTCGTCAAGGTCTGCGCCTGGTACGACAACGAGTGGGGCTTCTCCAACCGCATGCTCGACACCACGCTGGCCCTGGTCGCTGCGAAGTAGCGTGCTGCCGTTGTAGGAGCGCATCTCATGCGCGACCGCCGCATCGCGGTGCCTCCGTATCGTGTGGTTCCGCGGTCGCGCATGAGATGCGCTCCTACAGGAGGATTTCGGCATGGGTAGAACGATCATCCAGACCAGTGACGCCCCCGCCGCCATCGGCACCTATTCGCAGGCGGTGCGCTGCGGCAACACCGTGTACCTCTCGGGCCAGATCCCGCTCGATCCCGCGACCGGGCAACTGGTGGACGGCCCGATCGAGGTCCACATCCGCCGCGTGTTCGACAACCTGCAGGCGCTGGCGCGCGCCGCCGGCGGCGAGCTCGCGCAGGTCGCCAAGCTCAACGTGTTCCTGACCAACCTCGGCAACTTCGGCGCGGTCAACGCGGTGATGGCCGACTACTTCCGCCAGCCCTATCCGGCGCGCGCGGCGATCGGCGTCGCCGCGCTGCCGCGCGGCGCGGAAGTGGAGATGGACGCGATCCTGGTCCTGGACTGAGCGTCGCGTGGCGCTGGCGCGCCCCGCCCGCGCTGGGCATGCTTGCGCCATGCCCGCCGACCGCGATCCCGCGCCCGACATCGGAGAGCGCAAGCTGTCGGCCCTGCGCGGCGTGGGCCCGGCGCTGGAGCAGGCGCTGGCGCGGCTGGGCATCGAGCGCGTGGCCGACCTCTGGTTCCACCTGCCGCTGCGTTACGAGGACCGCACCCGCGTCACCCCGATCCGCGAGCTCGCGCCCGGCGCGCCGGCCCAGGTCGAGGGCGCGGTCGCGGCCTGCGAGCGCAGCTTCCGCTTCCGGCCGCAGTTGCGCGTGGCGCTCACCGACGCCAGCGGCGGCACCCTGCTGCTGCGCTTCTTCCACTTCCGCGCCGCCCAGGCCGACCAACTCGCGCCGGGCACGCGCCTGCGCGTGTACGGCGACGTGCGCGCCGGGCCGCAGGGCCTGGAGATCGTGCACCCGACCTACCAGCGGCTCGGCGACGAGGCCGTGGTCGAGCAGGCGCTGACGCCGGTCTATCCGCTGACCGAGGGCGTGGGCCAGCAGCGGCTCGCGCGCCTGGTGCAGCAGGCGCTGGCGCTGCTGCCCGACGATGCCGCGCTCGAATGCCTGCCGGCGGGCCTGCGCGCGCGCCATGCGCCCGGCTCGCTGCGCGAGGCGCTGCGCTTCGTGCACCGGCCGCCGCCGGACGCCGACGTCGCGGCGCTGCTCGCGGGCAGCCATCCGGCGCAGCGCCGGCTCGCCTTCGAGGAGTTGCTCGCGCACAACCTCAGCCTCAAGCGCCTGCGCCGCGCGGTGAAGCAGCGCCCGGCGCCGCGCATCGCCACGCCGGGCGCGCGCCGCGCCGCCCTGCTGGCGGCGCTGCCGTTCCGCCTGACCCGCGCGCAGCAGCGCGTGCTGCGCGAGATCGACCGCGACCTCGCGGCCGGCGCGCCGATGCTGCGCCTGGTGCAGGGCGACGTGGGCTCGGGCAAGACCGTGGTCGCGGCGCTGGCCGCGCTCGCGGCCATCGATGCCGGCTGGCAGGCGGCGGTGATGGCGCCGACCGAGGTGCTGGCCGAGCAGCACCTGGCCAGCTTCACGCGCTGGCTGGAGCCGCTGGGCATCCGCATCACCTGGCTGGCGGGCCGGGTCAAGGGCAAGGCGCGGCTGCGCGCGCTGGAATCGCTGGCGGGCGACGCCGAGCTCGTGATCGGCACCCATGCGCTGATGCAGGAGGGCGTGCAGTTCCGGCGCCTGGGACTGTCGGTGGTGGACGAGCAGCACCGCTTCGGCGTGCACCAGCGCCTGGCGCTGCGCGACAAGGGCCAGGCCGGCGCGCCGCTGCCGCACCAGCTGGTGATGACCGCGACGCCGATCCCGCGCACGCTGGCGATGACCGCCTATGCCGACCTCGACGCCTCGGTGATCGACGAGATGCCGCCCGGGCGCACGCCGGTGCAGACGGTGGCGATCGGCGCCGGGCGCCGCGAGGAAGTGATCGAGCGCATCCGCCACGCCTGCGCCGAGGGCCGCCAGGCGTACTGGGTCTGCACCCTGATCGAGGAATCCGAACAGCTCGAGGCACAGGCCGCCGAGGCGGCGTACCAGGCGCTGCAGGCGGCGCTGCCCGGCATCGCGGTGGGCCTGGTGCATGGGCGCATGAAGCCGGCGGAGAAGCAGGCGGCGATGGCGGCGTTCCAGTCCGGCGCCACCCGCCTGCTGGTCGCGACCACGGTGATCGAGGTCGGCGTGGACGTGCCCGCCGCCAGCCTGATGGTGATCGAGAACGCCGAGCGCCTGGGCCTGTCGCAGCTGCACCAGCTGCGCGGCCGGGTCGGGCGCGGCGCGCAGGCCTCGAGTTGCGTGCTGCTGTACCAGCCGCCGCTGTCGGCCGCCGCCAAGGAGCGGCTGGCGGTGATGCGCGAGACCACCGACGGCTTCCGCATCGCCGAGCGCGACCTGGAACTGCGCGGCCCGGGCGAGGTGCTGGGCACGCGCCAGACGGGAGAGGCCGCGTTCCGCGTGGCCGACCTCGCCCGCGACGCGGCCGTGCTGCCCGAAGTGGCCGCCGCCGCCGATGCGCTGCTGGCCGCCGACCCGGCCGCGGCGCAGCGCCTGGTGCGGCGCTGGGTCGGCGTCGCCGCGCGCTACGCCGAGGCCTGAACGACCGCGCCGGGCGGCGCGGTTGCTACGATGCGCGGCCCCGCACCGAGGAGCCCGATCCCGTGCAACACCCGGCCGTGCAACGCCTGCTGATCGACACCGACCCCGGCGTGGACGACGCGCTGGCCATCCTGATGGCGCACGCGCAGCCCGGCGTCGAAGTGCTGGCGCTGACCACCACCGCCGGCAACGTCGGGCTCGCGCATACCACCGCCAACGCGCTCAAGCTGCTCGAGGTGCTGGGCGCGGCCACGCCGGTGCACGCGGGCTGCCCGGTGCCGCTGCTGCGGGCCGCCGACGACGCGGCCTTCGTGCACGGCGCCGACGGCTTCGGCGATACCGGCTACGCGCCGGCGGCGCGAACGGCGCAGGCGGAACCGGCGGTGGAGGCGATGCTGCGCCTGAGTCGCCAGCATGCCGGCGCGATCGACTTCGTGATGCTGGGCCCGCTGACCAACCTGGCATTGGCGCTGCGCCTGGATCCGCAGCTGCCGTCGCGCATCCGCCGCCTCGTGATCATGGGCGGCGCCGTCACCGGCCGCGGCAACACCGCGCGCCTGCCGGCCGAGTTCAACATCGGCTTCGACCCGGAGGCCGCGCACATCGTCTGCAGCGGCTTCCCGCGCTTCGAGCTGGTGGACTGGGAAGCGACCCTGCGCCACGGCGTGGACCACGCGCGGGTCGATGCCTGGCTGGCGGGACCGGGCGCCGTGGCGCGGTTCTACGCCGCGATCTCGCGCAAGACCCGCGAGTTCATGCGCCGCGTCGGCCGCGAGCGCTGGGTGGGCGCCGATGCCCTGGCCATGGCCGTGGCGCTGGAACCGCAACGGGTGGAGCGCTGGCACGAGCGGCCGCTGGCGGTGGAACTCGACGGCAGCCTGACCCGCGGTGCCACCGTCGTCGACTGGGACCTGCGCGGCGGCGGCGCGGTCAATGCGCGGATCGCCCACGCCTTCCCGCAGGACCGTTTCGAGGCCCTGCTGCAGGCGGCCCTGGCCGGCCCCTGAACCGGCGCGGCCCGGCCGGCGATCGGCCAGGGCCTTGATCGGCTGGCGGTTTCGTGGCTATACTGCCGCCCTTTTTCGCCCCGGACCCGCATCATGAAGGCCGACATCCACCCGAAGTACCAGCCGGTCGTGTTCCACGACCTGTCCTCGGACTTCAAGTTCCTGACCCAGTCGACCATGACCAGCAAGGAAAAGGTCACCTGGGAGGACGGCAAGGAATATCCGGTCGTGAAGATCGATATTTCCAGCCACTCGCACCCGTTCTACACGGGCAAGCAGAAGACCATCGACACCGGCGGCCGCGTCGACAAGTTCCGTCGTCGCTACGCCAGCAAGTAAGCGGCCACTCCGGTCCTCGCGGACCGTAGGGCCACAGGGCGAGAAAGCGCCGGGTCGAAAGGCCCGGCGCTTTTTCATTT
>CAZTNB010000227.1:0-4365 GCA_964614825.1 uncultured Gammaproteobacteria bacterium | reverse complement strand
CAGCGGGAAGTCCTTGCGGAACGGGTGGCCGACGAAGCCGTAGTCGGTGAGCAGGCGGCGCAGGTCGGGGTGGCCGTCGAACAGGATGCCGTAGAGGTCGAAGGCCTCGCGCTCGAACCAGTTGGCCGCCGACCAGGTGTCGACCAGCGACGGCACCATCGGCAGCGCGTCGTCGGGCGCGTAGACGCGCACGCGCAGGCGCTGGTTGTTGGCCATCGACAGCAGGTGCACGACCACCGCGTAGCGGCGCGGCATGGCCGGCGTCACCGCGCCGGTCCAGGCGAAGCGGCCCGGGCCCTCGCCCTCGACGCCGCGGGAGAAGCCCGTGTTCGAGACGCTGGTGGTCTCCCACTCGTCCTGGCCGTAGCCCAGGTAGTCGATGCCGCACAGGTCGATCAGCTGCTCGAAGCGCAGCTCGCGCTCGTCGCGCAGCGCGCGGGCGACCTCGACCAGGTGCTCGGGCGCGACCTCGATCGTGACCTCGCCGAGGGCGGTGCCGACGCGCGCCAGCTTGTCGCCGAAGCGGCTCGCCAGTCGTTCCGCCAGCGCGGGGTGGGTCTCGGTCATGGTCCGGGCTCAGCGCGCGATGGTGTGGGTGCGGCGGATCTTCTTCTGCAACTGCAGGATGCCGTACACCAGCGCCTCCGCGGTCGGCGGGCAGCCGGGCACGTAGATGTCCACCGGCACCACGCGATCGCAGCCGCGCACCACCGCGTAGGAATAGTGGTAGTAGCCGCCGCCGTTGGCGCACGAGCCCATCGAGATGACCCACTTGGGCTCCGGCATCTGGTCGTAGACCTTGCGCAGGGCCGGGGCCATCTTGTTGACCAGGGTGCCGGCCACGATCATCACGTCGGACTGGCGCGGGCTGGGCCGGAAGAAGGTGCCGAAGCGGTCGAGGTCCAGGCGCGAGGCGCCGGCGTGCATCATCTCCACGGCGCAACAGGCCAGGCCGAAGGTCATCGGCCACATCGACCCGGTGCGCGCCCAGTTGAGCAGCGTGTCGACCGAGGTGGTGAGGTAGCCGCGCTCCAGCAGCGGATTCGCGCCGGCCGGCCGCAGGATGTCGTCGACGATGCCCTCGGGCTCGGGGCCGTGGAACAGCGCGCCTACTCCCATTCCAGCGCCCCTTTCTTCCACTCGTAGACGAAGCCGATCACGAGCACGCCCAGGAACAGCCCCATGGCCGCGAACGCCTGCCAGCCGAGGTCGGTGAACACCACCGCCCACGGGAACAGGAACGCGATCTCGAGATCGAAGATGATGAACAGGATGGCGACGAGGTAGTAGCGCACGTCGAACTTCATGCGCGCGTCCTCGAAGGCCTCGAAGCCGCACTCGTACGGCGAGCCCTTCTCGGCATCCGGCCGCCGCGGGCCGAGCAGCGTGCCCAGCCCCAGCAGGACCACGCCCATCACGGTGGACACGCCGAGGAACAGCAGGATCGGCAGGTATTCGGAAAGGACCATGGGCTGCCTTGGAACCGCGACCGGATGACCCGGCACGGGCGCAGGGGCGCCGTTGCGCGACCGGGTGCTTGCTCGACTTGCCTGCTACCGCCTGGCGCGATGCTCGCGCGCCAGTTACCGCATGTTGGTGCCCAGGGCGGGACTCGAACCCGCACGACTTGCGTCACTACCCCCTCAAGATAGCGTGTCTGCCAATTCCACCACCTGGGCCGGGGGATGCTGCTCGAAGCGGATTCTACCGCTTCGATTACTGCTGCGGCGGGTCCTGCGACTCCACCTCGGTGGCCGGCGCCGCGGGCGCGGCCGCGGGCGCGGCTGCGGCATCGGCAGCCGGCGCGACCGGCACGTCGTTGGCGGCGGCCGCGGGCGCCGCGACCGGCTCGATCACCGGCGCGGCCGGCACGTCGCCGGTGGCCGGCGCTGCGGCCGGCGCGGCCTCGGCCGGCGCCGTGGCGGCCGCCATCACGCCGAGGTCGCCGCTGGTGTCGCGCTTGGCCCCGTGCGTGATCCACCAGGCCATGCCCAGGCTCAGCACGAAGAACAGGCACGCCAGCACCGCGGTGGACCGGGTGAGGAAATTGCCGGCGCCGCGGGCGCCGAACACGGTGGCGGAAGCGCCGGCACCGAAGCCGGAGCCGGCCTGCGCGCCCGCGCCGCGCTGGACCAGGATGAACCCGATCATCGCGATGGCGAGCAGGACGTAGATGACGTTGAGGATGGTAAGGGTCATGGTTTCGACTTCAATGGGCCGGCGCCGGCCTGGCGCGCGGCGGCGGCGATGGCGAGGAAGTCGGCCGCGACCAGGGAGGCGCCGCCGATCAGCCCGCCGTCGACGTCGGGCTGCGAAAACAGCTCCAGCGCGTTGCCCGGCTTCACGCTGCCCCCATACAGGATGCGCAGCGAGCCTGCGATTCTAGCATCGCGCTCGGCCATTTTGCCACGCAGGCAGGCGTGCACGGCCTGGGCCTGCTCCGCGCTGGCGGTGCGGCCGGTGCCGATCGCCCAGACCGGCTCGTAGGCCAGCACCGCCCGTTCGAAGGCCGCCGCGCCGCAAGGGGCCAGCACCGCATCGAGCTGCGCGCCGACCACCGCCTCGGTGTCGCCGGCGTCGCGCTGGGCCAGGGTTTCGCCCACGCACAGCACCGGCACCAGGCCTGCGGCCTGCGCGGCGGCGAACTTGGCCGCCACCAGGGCATTGCCCTCGGCGTGGTGCTGGCGTCGCTCCGAATGGCCGACGAGGACATAGCGGCACCCGCACTCCGCCAGCATGGCCGCCGAGACCTCGCCGGTGTAGGCGCCCTGCGCATGCGCGCTCACGTCCTGGGCGCCGAAGGCGAGCGTGCCGCCCCCGAACTCGGCCGCCAGCGCCGGCAGCAGCACGTAGGGCGGCATCACCGCCAGCTCCACGCCGGCGACCGGCGCCGCCGCGATCGCCGCCACCAGCTCGCGCGCCGAGGCCCGCGTGCCGTGCATCTTCCAGTTGCCTGCAACCAGCATGCGCGACATGGCGGCTCCACGACGGCGGCCCGGGGGCGCGCAGGATAGCCGCGTGTCCCGGCACTGCCTAGCGAACGTGCGCGCATCGCGCCGGGCCCGCGTTGCGCCCGCGCGCATGCGCGACCAGCCGGACGCCGCGGGACGGCTAGAATCGAAGGCGATCCCCAACCGCCGCCGCGAGCACGCCATGGCCAATCCCGAGTCCCCGCGCTGGGCCCTGGTCACCGGCGCTTCCGCCGGCATCGGCGCGGCCTTCGCGCGCGAACTGGCGACCCGCGGCTGGTCGCTGCTGCTGACCGCGCGGCGCGAGGAGCGCCTGCAGGCGCTGGCCCGGGAACTGACCGCCCGGCACGCGATCCAGGCCCGCGTGCTCGGCGCCGACCTCGCCGATCCGGCCGCGGTGCCGCGCCTGGCCGACTATGCCCGCCAGCAGTCGCTGCCGGTCTCGATGCTGGTCAACAACGCCGGCTACGGCGTGCCCGGCACCCTCGTCGCCCAGCCCTGGGAGACGCACCGGGATTTCCTCCAGGTCATGGTCAGCGCGCCGGCGGCGCTGTGCTGGCATTTCCTGCCCGGCATGCGCGAACGCGGCTACGGCCGCATCGTCAACGTCGCCTCGCTGGCCGGCCTGGTGCCCGGCACACCCGGGCACACCCTGTACGCGGCGGCCAAGGCCTACCTGATCAAGCTGTCCGAATCGCTGGCGCTGGAGAACCGCGGCCGCGGCATCCACGTCAGCGCCTGCTGCCCGGGCTTCACCCGTTCGGAGTTCCATGACGTGGTCGGCGTGCGCCAGGCCATGGCCGGCATGCCCGGGTGGATGTGGCTGGAAGCCGACGCGGTGGCGCGGGAGAGCCTCGACGCGGTCGAGCGCGGCAAGGTGGTGGTGGTCAACGGCCGCGTGTACCGGCTGATCCGCACCCTGGCCAGGCTGATGCCCGATTCGCTGGCGCTGGCGCTGACCGCGCGCCGCGCGCGCAGCTTCCGGCGCACGCAGTGAGGCTCAGGCGAGGCGGATCTCGCGCAGGCGTTCCTTGAGGTAGCCGTCGGCCGTGATCGGTTGCGGGTAGCGCTTGGGATTGCCCGCGCTGACGCACGACGGCAGCACGTCGATCAGGAACTCGGGATTCGGGTGCAGGAAGAACGGCACCGAATAGCGCGGCTGCCGCGCCTTGTCGCCCGGCGGATTGACCACGCGGTGCGTGGTCGAGGGATACACGTGGTTGGTCAGGCGCTGCAGCATGTCGCCGATGTTGACCACGATGGCATCGCCCTGGGTGGTGATCGGCAGCCACTGGCCGGCGCGGGTCAGCACCTGCAGCCCCTCCGCGCTCGCGCCCACCAGCAGGGTGATGAAGTTGATGTCCTCGTGCGCGCCGGCGCGCACGTTGGGCACCTC
>CAZTNB010000226.1:0-4393 GCA_964614825.1 uncultured Gammaproteobacteria bacterium | reverse complement strand
CCGATCCGGTGCCGGGCAACAACACCGGCAGCGACACCACGCCGGTGGGCAACGCCAGCGCCGACCTCGCGATCAGCAAGAGCGACGGCGGCGTCTCGGTCGCGCCGGGCGCCAACGTGGCCTACACCCTGGTCATCACCAACAACGGCCCCTCGGATGCGGCCGCGGTGACGGTGACCGACCCGACCCCGGCCGGCACCACCTTCGTGTCCAACAGCGGCGACTGCGCCACGCCGTTCCCGTGCGTGCTCGGCGCCTTGCCGGCCGGCCAGTCGCGCACCATCGTGGCCACCTTCAACGTCGGCTCCGGCTTCCCGGCGCCCGGCACGGTGAGCAACACGGCGACCGTGGGCTCGACCACGCCGGATACGGTGCCGGGCAACAACACCGCCACCGACACCACGCCGGTGGGCGTCGGCACCGCCGACCTGGCCGTGGTCAAGACCGGGCCTGCCTCGGTGGTGCAGGGCACGAACGCGACCTGGCAGATGGTGGTGCGCAACCAGGGACCGTCGGATGCAGTGTCCGTGGTGCTGGCCGACCCGACGCCGCCGGGCCTGACCTGGGTGTCGTCGACCGCGCCGTGCGCCACCGGCTTCCCCTGCAACCTGGGCACGCTGGTCGCCGGCGCGTCGGTCACGGTGAGCGTCACCTTCGCGATCCCCTCGCCGTACTACGGGGCGATCCCGCTGGTGAACCGCGCCACGGTGACCAGCATCACGCCGGACCCGAACCCGGACGACAACACCGACACCGTCACCAGTGGCCTCGGCACCGGCACGCGGCAGATCCCGGTCGATGCGCGCTGGGCCCTGGCCTTGATGGCGCTGCTGATGCTGGTGGTGGGCGCACGCCAGGCGCGCGCCAGGCGCTGAGCGCGTTGGCGGGGCAGGGGCGCGGTCGGCGCCCCTGCCATGCCGCTGCCGGCGCTTGCGGAGGGAGGCCGGCGTGCGGCATCGTGCCGCGCCTGCCCGATCATCCCGGTGCTGCGATGCGTAGCGCGCGTTCCGCATGGGTCCTCGCCTGGTCGCTGGGCGCGTGCGCGCACTCGACGGCCACGCCACCTGCCACGCCGGACACCGCGCCGGCGCCGCCAGCCGCCATGACCGCGCTCGAAGCCAGCGTCTGGCGCCTGGTCGACTGGCCCGGGCACGCCATCCCGCGGCCACCGGACGGCGTGCAGCCCACGATCGAGTTCGCCGCGGGCGGGATCGCCTCGGGCGAGCTGCCGTGCAATGGCTTCCGCGCGGCCTACACCCTCGAGGGCGACGCGCTGCGATTCGGGCCATTGCGCTCGACCAAGCGCGCCTGTCCCGCGCTGGCCGCCGAGCAGGAACTGGCGCAGGCGCTGGCGCGGGTCGACCGCCACGAACGCGGCCGCGGCCGCCTGCAGTTGCGCGGCCCCGGCGTAGAACTCGGCTATGAGTTGCTGGGCATCGACAGCGGGCGCACGCGCACGATCGAGATCGCGGCGCAGACACGCGCCTGCAGCGGCGTCGGCCCGATGCAGTGCCTGCAATGGCGCGAGGCCGCGGACCAGCCGTGGCGCCTGCTGGCGGGCGGCATCATCGGCTTCGAGCACGAGGCCGGGACCCGCTACAGGCTGCGCGTGCGCGAGCTCGAACTGCCCGATGCGCCGGCGGATGCGCCGGCGTCGCGCTGGATGCGCGTCGCGACCTTGCAGGCGACGCCGGAGCCGCCGCGGTAGCGCGCCGCCGCGGACCCGGCCGACTCGGGCCGCGCCGCCGCTCCCGCGCCCTGGACGCCGTCTGCTACAGGACGCCGTGCATGCCCTTCTTGAGCAGCGGCGTGAGCAGCAGCATCACCACGCCGCTGGCGAGGCCGACCCACATCAGGGTGGAGAAGGTGTGGCCGTAGATGGCGATCGCCTGCGGCATCGGCGTGGCGGGATCCATCGCGGCCAGCGTGCCGAAACGCCCGGCGATGATCTCGCCGAAGGCCGAGAACAGGAACCACGCGCCCATCATCAGGCCCACCACGCGCGGCACCGACAGCGTGGTCACCACCGACAGCCCGATCGGCGACAGCACCATCTCGCCCAGCTCCAGCACGAAATACGCCAGCACCAGCCACCACACCGAGACCCGCACGCCCTCGCCGGTGTTGGCCGCCGCGTACAGCAGCACGCCGAAGGACAGGCCGGCGAAGATCAGGCCCCAGCCGAACTTCGCGGGCGTGCTCGGGTTGAGGCCGGCGCGATCGAGCAGCGGCCACAGCCAGGCGAACACCGGCGTCAGCAGCACGACGAACAGCGCGCCGAGGAAGGTCAGCGAGCTGGCCGTCTGCGGCACCATCAGCAGGTCGTGCAGCAGGAACACCAGCACCAGCACCGCGCCACCGCCGATCAGCCAGCGCGGCGCGCCCGAACCCGGATCGCGGTCGCCGATGCGCATGGCGAGCAGGAGCGACGCCGGGATCACGACCAGCGACAGGGCCGACCACGGCAGGGACTCGGTGTTCGCGGTCGCGATGCCCGGGAACAGTTCGGTGGTCATGGCGCGATCGGTGAAGGCCACCCAGGTGCCGTAGGTCTGCTCGTACAGGCCCCAGAACAGCGCGCTGACCACGATCAGCACCATCAGCACCGACATCTGGCCGCGCTGCGCCGGCGTGATGTCGGAGAACAGGAAGCGGCCGAACCAGATGAACAGCGCCAGGCCCAGCGCCACCGCGACCACTTCGGTCAGCGTGACCTCATGGCCGCCGAAGAAATCGCCGAGGAAGGAGAAGTCGACGTTGGTCTGCAGCACCCACCAGACCACCAGCGTGGTCGCCACGCCGCCGAGGTAGATCGCCCACTCGCGCGTGATCCCGGCGAACACGGTCTCGCGCAGCAGCGCGGGATCGCGTGGCTCGGCGTGGCCCAGCAGGCGATGCTGGCCCCACAGGAACTGGACGAGGCCGAACAGCATCAGCACGCCCGACAGCCCGAAGCCCCAGCCCCAGCCGTAGCGGATGCCGATGAAGCCCACCACCAGCGACGCCAGCATCGCGCCGAGGTTGATGCCGGCGTAGAACAGGGTGAAGCCGGAGTCGCGGCGCGGATCCTGTTCGGGATACAGGCGTCCGACGATGGTCGAGATGTTGGGCTTGAGGAAGCCCACGCCGACCGCGATCAGCGCCAGCGCGAGGTACATCACCTGGATCGCGAAGCCATCGCGGGTCGCGTCCGTCACCGTGCCGGTGGCCGGCGTGCCGATCCAGGCCATCCCGAGCTGGCCCAGTACCAGCAACAGGCCGCCGTAGACCACGGCCTTGCGCATGCCGAGGTAGCGGTCGGCCAGCATGCCGCCGACCAGCGGCAGCGCGTAGGCGAGGCCGGCGTAGGTGCCCAGCAGCAGGTAACCGCTCTTGTCGTCGAACAGGTGGTGCTGGGTCAGGTACAGGAACAGCAGCGCCTTCATGCCGTAGAAGGCGAAGCGCTCCCACATCTCGGTCAGGAAACAGACGTACAGGCCCTTGGGGTGGCCCAGCATCTGGTCGTGTCCAGCGGGCTGGAGCGTGGCGGTGGACATGCGGGCAAGGCTCCGATCGATGGAGGACACGACGGCATCCATGCCGGGCGGGAACCCTGCCTATCCCCGTGGGGGCCCACTCCGCGGGCGACCGTGGCAGTGGTCGCCCGCGGGGTGGGCTCGTGCGGAGAATGGATGAATTGCCCGTGTTGGTGGCAGCGTGGACTGCGCGAGTATAGCCAGCTGCCGCGCTTCAGCAGCAGCGCACGCGGCCCTTGCCGTAGCGCGCGTCCTGGCGCTCGCGGAAGAACGCCGCGTAGCTGGGTGGCTCGCGACCCGGATGGTGGCGGCGCAGGTGTTCGAGGTATGCCGCGTAGTCCGGCACCCCGACCGCCAGGCGCGCACCCGAGCGGAGCTTGGTGCGCAGCAACATCAGGAAGCGCCGGATCGCGCCCATCTCAGGTTCCTCCCGCCAGCGCGACATAGGGCGATTCGCTCGATCCCGCGCCCGGCTCGCCGCGCGCGCGCAGGACCGCGCGGACGCCGAAGGCCACGGTGACGAGCATCACCGACATGAACAGCAGCGCCAGCCCGGCATTGACGTAGTCGTTGACCACGACCTGCTGCATCTGGGCCAGGTCACGCGCCGGCGCCAGCACCTCCCCGCGCCCGGCGGCCTCGCCGAAGCGGCGCGCGTGGGCGAGGAAGCCGATCCGCGGGTCGGCGCTGAACACCTTCATCGCGCCGGCAGTCACCGTGCACGCCAGCACCCACGACGCCGGCAGCGCGGTGATCCAGGCGTAGCGGGCGCGCCCGGAACGCACCAGCGCGACCGTGCAGTAGGTCAGCGCCATGCCGGCCAGCATCTGGTTGGCGATGCCGAACAGCGGCCACAGCGTGTTGATGCCGCCCAGCGG
>CAZTNB010000225.1:0-4433 GCA_964614825.1 uncultured Gammaproteobacteria bacterium | reverse complement strand
GCGCCGACATGGTGTTCATCACCGCCGGCATGGGCGGCGGCACCGGCACCGGCGCGGCGCCGGTGGTGGCGCAGCTGGCCAAGGAGATGGGCATCCTCACCGTGGCGGTGATCACCAAGCCGTTCCCGTTCGAGGGCCGGCGCCGCATGCAGGTGGCGCTCAAGGGCATCGAGGAGCTGTCGCAGCACGTCGACTCGCTGATCACGATCCCGAACGAGAAGCTGCTGTCGGTGCTCGGGCGCGAGATCAACTTCCTGAGCGCCTTCCGCGCCGCCAACGACGTGCTGCTGGGCGCCGTGCAGGGCATCGCCGACCTGATCACCCGCCCCGGCCTCATCAACGTCGACTTCGCCGACGTGCGCACGGTCATGTCGGAGATGGGCATGGCGATGATGGGCACCGGCACCGGCCGCGGCGACGACCGCGCGATGGCGGCGGCCGAGGCGGCGGTGTCCAACCCCTTGCTCGACGACGTCAACCTGTCCGGCGCCTGCGGCATCCTGGTCAACATCACCGCCGGGCCCTCGTTCACCATGCGCGAGTTCGAGGAGATCGGCCGCACGGTGGAGGAGTTCGCGTCCGAGGACGCCACCGTGGTGATCGGCACCGTGCTCGATCCCGAGATCGGCGACGACGTGCGCGTGACCGTGGTGGCGACCGGCCTCAACCGGCAGCCGGTGGCGCGCACGGTCGCGACCAGCACGGCCGCGGCCCGCGAGCGCGAGGCGCATGGCCATCGCGAGCACGGGCTGGCGGAACGGCCGCGGGTGCAGGTGGTGCGCAACGCCACCACCGGGGCGGTGGAGTACCCGAACCCGGCGACCGGGCGCGTCCTGCACGGCCGCGGCAGCGTGGCCACCGGCGGCGCCGAGTCGGTGGCCGCGGTGCCCGCGACCTCGCCGATCGACGACTACCTCGACATCCCGGCGTTCCTGCGCCGCCAGGCGGACTGAGCCCCTCGCCCGGACACGATTCCTTACCGGCTCGCTGTCGCGCCCCGTCCACCGGACTCCCATCCCCGGTGGGCGGGGCCCGACGTTCCGCATCCTTCCGCCCGCGCGCCCCTGGCGGCGAGGGCCGGCCCGCCACCCATTCGTGGCGCAAGCCACGGATCCCGCAACGGTTTCAGGCCACGCAGCCGCCTTGCCGGCGGCACGGCGACGCGCAGCACTTGCGCGAATGCCCCGGCAGGCTATGCTTCCGCCCGTTTGCTCAGGGAGGACCGCGCATGTTGCGTGGAAGAGACATCCATGTCTCGTTTCAGCCGCTCCCTGATAGGCGGGCCTGCAAGCCTGTGTTATCTTTCAAAATTGTGTCTTCCTCTGCCCCGAGGAACCGAGAAGAATGATCAGGCAGCGCACGCTCAAGAACGTGATCCGCGCCACTGGCGTAGGCATCCATACCGGGGACAAGGTCTACATGACGTTGCGGCCGGCGGCAGTCGATACCGGCATCGTGTTCCGTCGCGTCGACCTTCCCCAGGCCGTTGAAATCAAGGCGTGCTGCCAGACCGTTGGCGACACCAGCCTTTCCACCACGCTGGTGCAGGGCGACGTCCGCGTCGCCACCGTCGAGCACCTGTTGTCGGCCATGGCCGGCCTGGGCATCGACAATGCCTACGTCGAACTGTCCGCGGCCGAAGTGCCGATCATGGACGGCTCCGCCGGCCCCTTCGTGTTCCTGCTGCAGTCGGCCGGGATCGAGGAACAGGCCGCGGCCAAGCGCTTCATCCGGATCAAGAAATCCGTGACCGTGCGCGATGGCGACAAGTGGGCCCGGTTCGATCCCTTCGATGGCTTCAAGGTCGGCTTCTCGATCGACTTCGACCACCCGATCTTCACCCGCAAGACCTCCACGGCCGAGATCGACTTCTCGACCACCTCGTTCGTGAAGGAAGTCAGCCGCGCGCGCACCTTCGGCTTCATGCGCGACATCGAGATGCTGCGCGAGCGCAACCTCGTCCTGGGCGGCAGCATGGACAACGCGATCGTCCTCGACGACTACCGCGTGCTCAACGAGGACGGCCTGCGTTACGAGGACGAGTTCGTCAAGCACAAGATCCTCGACGCCATCGGCGACCTCTACCTGCTGGGACACAGCCTCATCGGCGCCTTCTACGGCCACAAGTCCGGCCACCAGCTCAACAACACGCTGCTGCGCTCACTGATCGCCGACCGTGGCGCCTGGGAGGAGGTGACCTTCACCGACCCGGCGCAGGCCCCGATCTCGTACGCGCATCCCGCCCAGGCGGTCTGAAGCAGGCTCGACACACGATTGATGGGGCCGCCGGGCGACCGGTGGCCAGGGCGGAGGTTCCGCCACGGAAAAACAGGGTTTCAGGCCAGGGAGGCCAGGCGGCGTAGCAGGTCCTGCAGTTCCGGATCCGTGACCGCCGTCGCTGCACCGGCCAGGTGGGCCGAGGCAGCATGCGAAAGCGGTTTGCGCGGCGATCCGTCCGGGGGAACGGCGGGCACCGGTGCCACTTTCACGGCGAGTGCGGTGAGTCGCCGGCCGGTCAAACGGCTGGCGTACGCGAGCAGTTCGTCCTGCGCGAGGCGCAGCCGGGCCGCGACCGTGGACGTACTCGCCAGGAAGACCAGGCGCGACTCGCGCACGTTGGCCAGCCTGACCTGGCTGGCCAGCGGCGGGGGGAGTGCTTCGCGCAGCGCGGCGTCGAGCGCGTCCAGTTCACGGGCGCGGTCGACCAGGCCAGCGATGGCCGGTTCCTTCGTCACCCGCAAGGGCGACGATCCGGGTACCGGATGCCTCGGCGGCCTGCGTTGCATGGGCGATAACCAGAACCGGGCGCAATCAGCAATGAACATTATCATCGTCGCCAAGTCGTCCTCGACGCCGAAGGTCCTGCGTCTGGGCGACTGGCGCAGCCTGTCGCTGCTCGGTGGCGCGGCGGGCCTCGCGATGCTGGGCCTGCTGGGACTCGGCGCCTGGGCCGGCAGCGCCTTCGGCGGCTCCTTCGGCGCCCGCGCCGAGCTGGCCAAGGCGCGGGCCGAGCTGGAGGCGCAACGCACCGAGGTGGAGGCCGCGCGCGCCGCGGTCGACCGCGACATGGACACCCTGGCGCTGCGCGTCGGCCGCCTGCAGGCCGAAGCCATGCGCCTCAACGCGCTGGGCGAGCGGCTGGCCAAGATCGGCAAGCTCAGCGACGGCGAGTTCGACTTCCGCGTCGCGCCGGCCATGGGCGGCCCGGCGCCGAAGCCCGCGTTCCGCAAGACCACCAGCGCCGACGTGGCCAAGTCGCTCGACCAGCTCGAGGCCGAACTGACCGAACAGGCCGCCGAACTCGGCCTGCTGGAGTCGGTGCTGATGGACCGCGAGCTCGACCAGAGCCTGCTGCCGGCGGGGATGCCGGTGCGCAACGGCTACATCGCCTCGGGTTTCGGCGGCCGTACCGACCCCTTCACCGGCAAGCCCGATTTCCACCCCGGCGTCGACTTCGACGGCGAGCGCGGCCAGGACATCCTGGCGGTCGCCAGCGGCGTGGTCGCGTGGTCGGGCCGCAAGCCCGGCTACGGCAACGTGGTCGAGATCGACCATGGCAACGGCTATCGCACGCGCTATGCGCACAACCTGTCCAACGTGGTCCAGGTCGGCGACCCGGTCCGCTCCGGCCAGCTGATCGCGCGCATGGGCTCCACCGGCCGCTCCACCGGCAACCACGTGCACTTCGAAGTGTGGAAGGACGGCCGCCTGGTCAATCCCTCCACCTACATCCGGGCAATGCGCTGAAACCGCGCCCGGGCTCTTGAATCCCGGGCCCCGGCACCCACATCCCCAACGCCGTTGCCGGCCGTCGCGGTTGCCGGCGGCCTTTTTGCGTCGCCGCGCGGGTAGAATCCGCGCCCTGCCTGTGCCCTCCGACCCGGTTTCCGCATGTTCAACCGTCTACTCACGCGTATTTTCGGCAGCCGCAACGAGCGCCTGGTGGCGCAGCTGCGCAAGTCGGTGGCCCGGATCAACGACCTGGAGCCCGCGTTCCAGGCCCTGTCCGATGACGAGCTCAAGGCCAAGACCGGCGAGTTCCGCGCGCGCCTGCAGGAGGGCGCCACGCTGGACGCCCTGCTGCCGGAGGCCTTCGCTGCCGTGCGCGAGGCCTCGCGGCGCACCCTGGGCCTGCGCCACTACGACGTGCAGCTGATCGGCGGCATGGTCCTGCACCAGGGCAAGATCGCCGAGATGCGCACCGGCGAGGGCAAGACCCTGGTCGCCACGCTGCCGGTGTACCTCAACGCGCTCGCCGGCAAGGGCGCGCACGTGGTCACCGTCAACGACTACCTGGCGCGCCGCGACGCCGCCTGGATGGGCCCGGTCTATTCCGCCCTGGGAATGAGCGTGGGCGTGGTGGTGCCGGGCATGCGGCCCGAGGTCAAGCGCGCCGCCTACGCCGCCGACATCACCTACGGCACCAACAACGA
>CAZTNB010000224.1:0-4462 GCA_964614825.1 uncultured Gammaproteobacteria bacterium | reverse complement strand
CGCGCGGCGTGATGCCCTTGCCGAGGTCGTGCACCAGCGCGCACCAGCCCACCAGTGCGTCGCCGGGCGCGATGCGCGCGGCCAGGTCGCTGACCATCTCCTGGTGGACGCCGGCGTCGACCTCGGGGTGGAACTCGGCGCGCTGCGGCGTGCCGTACAGGCGGTCGAGCTCGGGGAAGATCACGGCCAGCGCGCCGCAGTCGCGCAGCGTGCGCAGGAAGGCGGACGGCGCGGGCTCCTGCAATGCGGTGTGCGTCTCCTGCCACACGCGCTCGGCGACGAGGTGCGCGGCCTCGCCCTGCGCCACCATCTCGCGCATCAGCACCAGCGTCTCCCCGGCCAGCGTGAAGCCCAGCGGCGCGAAGCGCGCGGCGAAGCGCGCCACGCGCAGCAGGCGCACCGGGTCCTCGACGAAGGCCGGCGAGACGTGGCGCAGCACGCGCGCTTCGATGTCGCGCACGCCGCCGAAAGGGTCGACCAGGCTGCCGTCGGGCGCTTGCGCGATCGCGTTGATGGTGAGGTCGCGCCGGCGCAGGTCGTCTTCGAGGGTCACGTCGGGCGCGGCGTGGAAGGTGAAGCCGGTGTAGCCGCGGCCGCTCTTGCGCTCGGTGCGGGCCAGCGCGTACTCCTCGCGGGTCTGCGGATGCAGGAACACCGGGAAGTCCTTGCCCACCGGCGTGTAGCCCAGGCGCAGCAGTTCCTCGGGCGTCGACCCGACCACCACGTGGTCGCGGTCGGCGCCGGGCCGGCCAAGCAGCCGGTCGCGGACGGCGCCGCCGACGAGGTAGACCTGCATCCGATTCCTCCCTTCCTGCGTAACGTCGGCACTGTAGCCCAGCGCGCGTAGACTGCGCCAAGCGGGCCTTGCCATGGGGAGCCGACGATGATGCGTCTCGCGGGATTGTGCATGGGACTGGCCCTGGCCGGCTGCGCGGGCCAACCGCGCGCGCCGGAGGCGGTCGACACCGGGGCCGCCCCGGTCAGCGCCGACGCGGCGGCGCAGAGCGCCGCGGATGCACTCAGGATCACGCCCGGCCCGGGGCGCGCCGACAACGCGCTCTACACCAGCCTGGGCGGCCTGCCGGCGATCGAGGCGGTGGTGGATGCCGCGCTGGCCGAGATCGCCAACGACCTGCGCATCAACCTCCTGTTCGCCGACACCGACATGCCATACCTGCGCGCGCGCCTCGTCGAGCAGATCTGCGAGGCCACCGGCGGGCCCTGCACCTACACCGGGCTGTCGATGGAGGAGGCGCACTCGGGCCAGGACGTGTCCGAGGAGGAGTTCGGCTATTTCGTCGAAGACCTGGTCGCGGCGATGACCAGGCTCGACGTGCCCAAGGACAAGCAGGACGCGCTGCTGGCCGTGCTCGGCCCCATGAAGCCGCAAGTGGTGGGCCAGTAGGAGCCCGCACGGTACGGGCCTCGCCGCGTCACCGGTCGCCTGCGGAGCGGGCTCGTACTGCGAATGGAGTCGTTGCGGCCGGCTGGCCGCGGCTGGCACGCGGCACGGGAGGCACGGGGTCAGCGCGCGGCGCGGAAGGCGTCGAGGTCGTCCTGCTTGCCGGCGGTGTGGCCCAGCACGCGGGGCATCACGTGGGCGGCTGGCGTGGGTTTGATGCCCAAGTCGGCGAAGCCGTCGGTCTCGGGTATCGAGTCGAGTGCCAGCGACTTCCAGTTGTCGCTGGAGAAGGGCTTGCCCGGCACGAAGTCCATGGCCAGCGCCTGCAGGCGGCCCAGCGGCTCGGGCAGGCCGATCACCAGGCGGCGCAGGCGCAGCCAGTCGCGGGTTTGCACCACGATCCCGCGCAGCGTCAGCGTGTCCGGGCCGCCCAGCTCGTAGCTGCGGCCGACGGTCGTGTCGTCCGCCAGCGCCTGCACGAACGCGGCCACCACGTCGCCCACGTACACCGGCGCGAAGCGGGTGCGCGAGCGCGCCAGCGGCAGCACCGGCATCAGGCGCAACAGGCCGGCGAAGCGGCAGTAGAGGCCATCGCCGTCGCCGAAGATCACCGACGGCCGGAAGATCGTCCAGGCCACGCTGGAGGCCTTCACCAGCGCCTCGGCCTCGCCGCGCGTGCGCAGGTAGTGGCTGCGTCCCTGGCCGGCGCGCAGCGCGCTCATCTGCAGCAGGCGCGAGACGCCGGCGCGGCCCATCGCGGCCAGCAGGGTCCGGGTCAGCTCCACGTGCGCGCGCTGGAAGCCCGCGCCGTTGCGGCCGCGCTCGTTGAGGATGCCGACGAGGTTGATCGCGGCCACCGCGCCGCGCAGCTGCTGCTCCAGCGCGCCGGCGTCGTACACGTTGGCGTTGCGCACTTCGACGCCGGGCAGCGGCCACAGCTCGCGGTGGCGATCGCGATGGCGCGACAGCACCGTCACCGTGTAGCCGGCTGCCGCCAGCCGCGGCACCAGGTGCCGGCCGACGAAGCCCGTGCCGCCCAGCACCACCACCCGTCCGCTGCGATTCATGGTCGGCTCCTCGTGCTGGCCGCGACCGGCGCCACCGTGGTGTCCAACGCACAGGCCACCTGGCGCGTGGCCGGCTCGCCGAGGCCGATCCGCGCGGCGATCGAGGGCGTGCGGCCGTCGATGCGCCAGCCGTAGATCGTGGCGAAGGCCAGCACGCGGCCCACGTACTCGCGGGTCTCGCGCCAGGGAATGGTCTCGACCCAGAGGTCGTGCGGCAGGCTGCCGCGCGCCGCCAGCCAGCGCTCCACGGGCGCCGGCCCGGCATTGTAGGCCGCCAGCGCCAGCCACACGCTGCCGTCGTAGCGCGCGATCACGTCGGCGAGGTGGCGGGTGCCGAGCGCGATGCTGACGTGCGGCTGGTACAGGTCGGCGGGACCGGCGTAGCGCAGCTTGAGCTGGCGCGCGATCGGCTTGCCGGTGGACGGCAGCACCTGCATCAGGCCGCGCGCATCGGCGTGCGAGCGCGCGTCCTCCACCCACGCCGATTCGGAACGGATCAGGCCCAGCACCAGGCCCGGATCGAGGCCGTTCTGCTTCGCCCGCGCGCGCACCGTGTCGAGGTGGCCGATGGGAAAGCGCAGCGAGTAGTAGCGCAGGTCGTCGGGCGCCAGCAGCGTCAGCGGGCCGCGATCGAGCCAGCCGCGCTCCTGCGCCAGCGCCACCGCGACGCGGCGGTCCTGCGCGCTCGCCGCCCGCGCCAGCGCGTCCCACTCGCGCCGCGCCGGCGCCGGCATGTCCAGCGCCCACAGCTCGAAGGCGCGCTGCAGCGCCGGCAACGCGGCGACGCGCGCGCGCGTCGCGGCGTCGGTGCTCACCTCGAGCGGGCAGATCGTGTAGGGCTTGCCCTGGCGGTCGGCGGCGAGGAAGCCGTGGAAGCCGGGCTCGAGGGCCAGCGCGTCGAACACCGCCTGCGCCGCGCCGGCCTGGCCGTCGAGTTCCAGCGCGCGGGCGCGGATCCAGCGCCAGCGGGGCTCGGTCTGCTGCACGGGGCCGAGCGCCGCGCTGGCGGCGATCGCCGCCTTCCAGTCGGCGCGCGCCACCGCTTCGCGCACGCGCCACTCGCGCAAGGCATCGTCGCCGGCCTCGGCCGGCACCTGCGCCAGCCAGCGCGCGGCGTCCGGCGCATAGGCGGCGGCCTTCCACAGCGCCACCGCGGCCAGCATCTCGCCGCGCTGCGCGGCATCGAAGGCGTAGTGGCCCGACAGCGGCGGCCACAGCGCGGCGGCGCGGTCCACGTCGCGCCGCGCCAGCGCCACGAAGGCGATCGCCACGCCCTGGCGCATGCGCGGCTGGTCGGGCCAGGCCGCGGCCTTGAACAGCACGTCGGCGGGATTGGCCAGCGCGTCGGCCCAGCGTTGGGCGTGGCTGCGCTCGGCGCCGGCGAGGTAGGCGGCGAGGTGGCGCACCAGGCCCGCCTGGCGCGCGCGCGCCGCCAGCTCGATGCGCTCCCACACGCGCGCGTCGGTGAGCAGGCGCTGCGCGCGCAGCCATGCGATCACGGGATCGCACTCGCGCGGCAACGAGCCTGCCTGCAGCCACAGCGCCAGCGCGTCGGGCGCCAGGCCGGCGCTGCGGCCGGTGGCGATGCGGGCCTGCGCGTGCAGGCAACGCAGGGCGGCGTCGTCCTGCGCCCGCCACGCATCGAGGAACGCGGGCCACTGCTTGCGCGAGGCGAGCTGCACCAGCCAGCGGCGGCGCAGCGACTCGGCCACCGGCACGCCTTCGTGGCGCGTGAGAAACTCGCCCACCACGGCGGCATCGGCGCGCGGCAGCTCGCGGTCGAGCGCCGCCGCCTCCAGGTACGGATACAGGGGATAGGTCTCGAGGCCCGCCGCCAGTTCGCGCCAGCGCAGCTCGGGGCCGGACTTGGCGGCCGCGTACGCGGCGGGGAACTGGCGCCGCTGCTGCTCGAGCGTCAGCGATGCGGCGGCGGCGGGCGCGGCGAGCGTCGCCATCACGACGAGGAGCAGGGTGCGGTGCGCGACGGGCACGC
>CAZTNB010000223.1:0-4472 GCA_964614825.1 uncultured Gammaproteobacteria bacterium | reverse complement strand
GTCGAGGCCGGCCGGCGCTACAGCTGGTGCGCCTGCGGACGCTCGGCGTCGCAGCCCTTCTGCGACGGCAGCCACCGCGGCACCGGGTTGGAGCCGCTGGCGTTCCTTGCGCAGCGCAGCGAGTGGCTGTGGTTCTGCGGCTGCAAACGTAGCGCACAGGCTCCCCTGTGCGATGGCACCCACAAGGCGCTGACCTGAAGGCGCCGCACCAGGATGACGTGATGTCGAGCCCGAACCGTCCGCTGCTCCGCCTGGCCCTGGCCCCGATCCTGGCCGCCGCGCTGGCCGCCTGCGGGGGCGGCGGCGCCGCCGCGCCGGGCCGCGGCGGACCCGGCAAGCCGGTCGAGGTGGCGGTCGCGCCGGTGCAGCGCAAGGCCTGGACCGACGTGATCGAGGCGCTGGGCACGGCCAAGGCCAACGAATCGCTGGCGCTGACCGCCAAGGTGACCGAGACCGTGGACCGGGTGAACTTCACCGACGGCCAGCACGTCGAGGCCGGCATGGTGCTGGTGGAACTCTCGGGCCGGGCCGAGGTGGCCAACCTCGAGGAGGCCCGGGTCACGTTGCGCGAGGCCGAGCAGCAGTACGCGCGGCAGAAGGGCCTGGCCGAAGCCGGCACCATCCCGCGTTCGCAGCTGGACACGCTCAAGGCGACGCGCGACGCGGCCGCGGCGCGCATGCAGTCGATCCGCGCGCGCCTGGGCGACCGCGTCATCACCGCGCCGTTCGACGGCGTGCTCGGCTTCCGCAAGGTCAGCGCCGGCACCCTGGTCACGCCGGGCACCGAGATCACCACCCTCGACGACATCTCGGTGATCAAGCTCGACTTCACCGTGCCCGAGGTCTACCTGAGCTCGCTGGCGCCGGGCCTGGCGGTGTCCGCGCGCTCGGCGGCATGGCCGGACAAGCGCTTCGACGGCACCATCACCACCATCGACTCGCGGGTCGACCCGGTCACGCGGGCGATCATCGTGCGCGCCGCGTTGCCCAATCCCGAGGCCCTGTTGCGCCCCGGCATGCTGCTCTCCGTCGAGGTGGCGAGCGCGCCGCGCGAAACCCTGGTGCTGCCGGAGATCGCGATCGGCTCGATCGGCGCGCAGCAGTTCGTGTACCGGGTCGAGGCCGACGGCAGCGCGCGCCAGGTCCGGATCAGGCTCGGCGGACGTCGCGCCGGCGAGGTCGAGGTGCTGGAGGGCCTCGAGGAGGGCCAGTCGGTGGTGACCGACGGCCTGGTCAAGATGCGCGACGGCATCAAGGTACTGGCCAAGGCGCCGCAGCCCGCGCCCGCCGCCGGCTGACGCCAGGCCACGCCCGCCCGCGCCGCCGCCCCGCCACGGAACGATCCCATGCTGCTCTCCGACATCTCCGTCAAGCGCCCGGTGTTCGCCACCGTGCTGTCCCTGCTGCTGGTGGTGCTGGGCGTGATCGCCTTCAGCCGCCTGCCGCTGCGCGAACTGCCCAACATCGATCCGCCGATCGTGTCGGTGGAGACCGCCTACCGCGGCGCCTCGGCGGCGATCATCGAGTCGCGCATCACCCAGCCGATCGAGGACGCGATCGCCGGCATCGAGGGCATCGACACCATCAACTCCTCGAGCCAGAACGGGCGTTCCTCGATCAGCGTCGAGTTCGGCCTCGGGCGCGACATCGACGGCGCAGCCAACGACATCCGCGACGCGGTCAGCCGGGTGGTCGGCAACCTGCCGACCGAGGCCGACCCGCCGCAGGTGGCCAAGGTCGACGCCGACGCCGAGGTGATCATGTGGCTGAGCCTGTCGGCCACCGACCGCGACCTGCTGGCGCTCAACGACTACGCCGAGCGCTACGTGGTCGACCGCCTGTCCAGCCTCGACGGCGTGGCCCGCGTGATGGTCGGCGGCGGCCAGCGCTACGCCATGCGCATCTGGCTCGACCGCGCCCAGCTCAACGCGCGCGGCCTCACCGTCAACGACGTGGTGGCGGCGTTGCGGCGCGAGAACGTCGAGCTGCCGGCCGGCCGGGTCGAATCGACCGACCGCGACTTCAGCGTGCGCCTGATGCGCAGCTACGCCGGCGCCGAGGACTTCGCCCAGCTCACCGTGGCCAAGGGCGCCGACGGGCACCTGGTCAAGCTGGGCGAGGTGGCGCAGATCAAGCTCGATTCGGTCGAGCGCCGCACCGACTTCCGCGGCAACGGGCTGCCGCAGCTCGGCCTGGGCATCATCAAGACCTCCACCGCCAACACGCTGTCGGTGGCCAACGCGGTCAAGGCCGAGATCGGGCGCCTGCAGGACTCGCTGCCGGCGGCGATGGAACTGCTGGTCTCGTTCGACACCTCGGTGTTCATCGAGTCCTCGGTCAACGAGGTCTACAAGACCATGATCGAGGCCGTGGTGCTGGTGGTCGCGGTGATCTACCTGTTCCTCGGCAGCTGGCGCGCGGCGCTGATCCCGGCGGTGACGGTGCCGGTGTGCGTGATCGGCACCTTCATCGCGCTGTACGCCTTCGGCTTCTCGCTCAACCTGCTCACGCTGCTCGCCCTGGTGCTGTCGGTCGGCCTGGTGGTCGACGACGCCATCGTGGTTCTGGAGAACTGCCAGCGCCGCGTCGACCTCGGCGAGCCGCGCCTGGTGGCGGCGTACCGCGGCTCGCGCCAGGTCGCGTTCGCGGTGATCGCGACCACCGCCGTGCTGGTGTCGGTGTTCCTGCCCATCGCGTTCCTCGAGGGCAACCTCGGTCGACTGTTCCGCGAGCTGGCCGTCGCGCTCGCCACCGCGGTCGCGATCTCGGCCTTCGTCGCGCTGACCCTGTCGCCGATGATGTGCTCCAAGCTGCTCACCCCGCACACCGCCGAGACCGGCCTGTCGGTGCGGGTCGACGCCCTGTTCCAGCGCGTTTCGGAGCGCTACCGCCGCCTGCTGCAGGGCACCGTGGACCGGCCCTGGACCTTCGGCGCGGTGATGCTGGGCGCGCTGGCGCTGTCGGGCGTGCTGGCCTTCACGGTGCACAAGGAGCTGGCGCCGCCGGAGGACCGCGGCGCCTTCTTCGTGATCGCCAACGGGCCCGAGGGCGCCGGCTTCGACTACACGCTGGTGCAGATGCGCGAGGTGGAGAAGCGGCTGCTCGACCTGGTCGACAGGCGCGGCGTGGCCCGGGTCAACGTGCGCACCCCGCGCGGCATGGGCGGCGTCTCCAGCGAGGAGATGAACACCGGCCAGGCGATCGTGATCATGAAGCCGTGGGAGGAGCGCGACGTCGACACCGCCACGGTGATGGAGGAGGCGCGCCAGAGCCTCGAGCAGGTGCCGGCCATGCGCGCCTTCCCGCAGATGCGCCAGGGCATGTCGCGCGGCTTCGGCCAGCCGGTGCAGTTCGTGATCGGCGGCCCCAACTACCAGCAGCTCGCGCAGTGGCGCGACCGCATGCTGGCGCGCATCGCCGAGAACCCGAAGCTGGTCACGGTCGACACCGACTACAAGGAGACGCGCCCGCAGCTGCGCATCGAGATCGACCGCGCGCGCGCGGCCGACCTCGGCGTCCCGGTGGAGGAGATCGGCACCACCCTGGAGACGATGATGGGCGGGCGCCGCGTCACCACCTTCGACCTCGACGGCGAGGAGTACGACGTGGTGGTGCAGGGCCGCCAGGCCGACCGCCGCCAGCCGGCCGACCTCACCAACCTGTACGTGCGCTCGAGCCGCTCGGGCGAGCTGATCCCGCTGTCGAACCTGGTCACGGTCGAGGAGCAGGCGGTGCCCGGCAACCTCAACCGCTTCAACCGCCTGCGCGCGATCACGATCAGCGCGGGCATGGTGCCGGGCTACACCCAGGGCGAGGCGCTGGCCTTCCTCGACCGGGTCGCGCGCGAGGAACTGCCGGCGGTGGCGAACGTGGACTACAAGGGCGATTCGCGCGAGTTCCGCCGTTCCGGCGGCGGCGTGTACTTCACCTTCGGCATGGCGCTGCTGGTGGTGTTCCTGGTGCTGGCGGCGCAGTTCGAGAGCTTCGTGCATCCGCTGGTGATCATGCTCACCGTGCCGCTGGCGGTGCTGGGCGCGCTGCTGGGGATACTGCTCACCGGCGGCACCCTCAACCTGTTCAGCCAGGTCGGCATCGTGATGCTGGTCGGCCTCGCGGCCAAGAACGGCATCCTGATCGTGGAGTTCGCCAACCAGCTGCGCGACATGGGCCGCGGCGTGCGCGACGCGGTGCTGGAGTCGGCCTCGATCCGCCTGCGGCCGATCGTGATGACCTCGATCGCGACCGTGGTCGGCGCGCTGCCGCTGGTGTTCGCCACCGGCGCCGGCGCCAGCAGCCGCATCGCGATCGGCGTGGTCGTGGTGTTCGGCGTGCTGCTGTCGACCCTGCTGTCGCTGTTCGTGGTGCCGACCTTCTACCTCCTGCTTGCGCGCTTCACCGATTCGCCCGACGCGGTGACGCGCGAGCTCGACCGGCTCGACCACGCCCATCCGGCCTCCGAAGCCGCCGCCTGA
>CAZTNB010000222.1:0-4486 GCA_964614825.1 uncultured Gammaproteobacteria bacterium | reverse complement strand
TCGCGCTGTCGGGCATGATCATGCGCAACTCGGTGATCCTGGTCGACCAGATCGAGCAGGACATCCGCGCCGGGCACACGCCCTGGCAGGCGGTGGTGGACGCCACCGTGCGCCGCTTCCGCCCCATCGTGCTCACCGCCCTGGCCGCCATCCTGGCCATGATCCCGCTGACCCGCAGCGCCTTCTTCGGGCCGATGGCGGTGGCGATCATGGGCGGGCTGATCGTGGCGACGGCGCTGACCGTGCTGTTCCTGCCGGCCCTCTATGCCCTGTGGTTCCGGGTGCGGCGCCCCGAGCCGGCCTCGGGACCGGCCCACGAGGCATGGCCCGGTGACGAAATCGAGCGGCACGCCTAGGCCCGTCGCCATTGCGATGACTTCCGGCACTGAGGCAAAACGCCCCGCCCCGGCAAGGTTTCACGGGTCCGGGCGGCCGCGCTGGTAGTATTCCGCCCCCCCACGCAAGCAGCACCCGACATGCCCCTGGATTTCGAACGCGCCCGCTTCAACATGGTCGAGCAGCAGGTCCGCCCCTGGGAGGTGCTGGACCCGCGCGTGCTCGACGTGTTGCGCGAGGTGCGGCGCGAGGAATACGTGCCCGCGCGCTGGCGCAAGCTGGCCTTCGCCGACGTCGCCCTGCCGCTGGAGCACGGCGAGGTGATGATGAAGCCGGTGGTCGAGGGCCGCATGCTGCAGGCGCTCGCGGTCAAGCCCGAGGACGCGATCCTCGAGGTCGGCACCGGCAGCGGCTTCATCACCGCCTGCCTGGCGCGGCTGGGTCGCGAGGTGCGCAGCGTGGAGATCCACGGCGGACTGGCCGAGCGCGCCAGGGCGCGGCTGGCCAGCGCCGGCCTCGGCAATGTCACGGTCGAGGCGGCCGATGCGCTGGGCAGTTTCGATCCGGGACGCACCTATGACTGCGTCTGCGTCACCGGCGCCGTCGCGGTCGAGCCCGAGCGCTTCCGCCGCTGGCTGGCGCCGGGCGGCCGCCTGTTCCTGATCCGCGGCCTGTCGCCCGCCATGGAAGCGACGCTCACCACGCTGGGCCCGGATTCGCAGTACCTGACCGACAGCCTGTTCGAAACCGACGTGCCCTACCTGGTCGGCGCGGCGCCCCTGCCGCGCTTCGTGCTCTGACGCGCGCCCGCGCCCGGGCACCACAAGGAGAATTCCCGATGCACTCCCGCTTCCGCCGCAATGCGCTGTTCCTGGCCCTGGTCTGCGGCTCGGCCGGGGCCGCCGAGACCAACGTGCCGAGCCTGTTCCAGCGCGTCGATCCGCAGCGCACGTCCGTCGTGCCGACCGCCAGCTACGACGCCGAGAATCGCATCGCCGTCGCCGACCTGATCCAGGTCTACGAGCTCGCGCGCGCCAACGATCCGCTGCTGGCGCAGGCCGATGCCAACAGCCTGGCCATCGGCGAGGGCGTGGCGCAGGCGCGCAGCTTCCTGCTGCCGCAGGTTTCCGGCGACTACAGCTGGCAGAACACCGATTCCGACGGGTCCTCGCAGCAGTTCGTCGACGACCCGGTGCCCGGCTTCGAGACCTTCGGCTTCTCCAGCGACATCGACGACAAGGGCTGGGGCGTGCAGCTGACCCAGAGCATCTTCAGCTGGACCAACTGGAAGAACCTGGATGCCTCGCGCGAGAACGCCGCGGCCAGCCAGTACGACTACGAGGCCGCCGCGGACGGCCTGTTGCAGCGCAGTGCCAACGTCTATTTCGGCGTGCTGCGGGCCAAGGACAACCTGGCCTTCGCGATGGCCGACGAGGCCGCGCTCAAGCGCCAGCTCGAGCAGGCCGAGCAGCGTTTCGAGGTCGGGCTGTCGGCGATCACCGACGTCGAGGAAGCGCGCGCCCGCTACGACGCCGCGCGCGCCACCACCATCACCGCCCGCAACGTGCTCGACGATGCCAAGGTCGCGGTGGCCGAACTGACCGGCGTGCCGATCGACGAGCTGAAGCCGGTGCGCGAGGAACTGCCGCTGGATCCACCCCAGCCCGCCGACGCGCTCGAATGGATGCAGCTCGCGAACGTGAGCAGCCCGGTGATCCTGGCCGACCAGGCCACGGTCCGCGCGGCCGAGGCCAACGTCAAGGCCGCCCGCGCGGGGCACTACCCCACGATCGACGGCTTCGTGAACTATCAGGACGGGAGCAGCAACGGTACCCGTACGCTCGAGGGCTTCGACTCGCCGATCGACAGCGAGGCCCAGACCACGGTCTACGGCCTGCGGGTGACGGTGCCCCTGTTCACCGGCGGCCGCACCAGTTCGCTCACGCGGCAGGCGATCTACCAGCGCGACGCGGCCGGCAACCTGCTCGAGCAGGATCGGCGCGCGGTGCTGCGCTCGACCGTGAATTCCTATCGTTCGGCGGTGGCCGGCGTGAGCTCGGTGCAGGCGCGCGCGCAAGCGCTGCGTTCGGCGCAGGCCGCGCTCGAGGCGACCCAGGCCGGCTTCGAGGTCGGCACCCGCACCATCGTCGACGTGCTGATCGCGCAGCAGGCGCTGACCCAGGCCTACAGCCTGTATGCCGGCGCGCGCTACGACTTCATCCTCAGCAGCATCGGCCTGCGGACCTTCGCCGGCGTGATCGAGCGCGGCGACCTGGAACTGATCAACGCGCAGCTGGACGACAACGTGCCCACGGTCGAGGAACTGGCGACCCGCGCCCTGCCCGAGCAGCGCAGCATCCTCGACACGATGGAGGAGTCGCAGCGCATCGAGCAGGACCTCGAGGACGACGGCAACGACTGATCGCGCCGGGCGCCCTGCGGCGGTCAGCGCAGGTGCTGCCCCGCGATCTCGACGATGCGCGCAACCGCCCCGCGCTCGCTCTCGACCCGGTGCCGCGCCGCGGCGCCCATCGATTCGCGCAGCGCCGGATTGCCGAGCAGGCGCACCACCGCATCGCCCAGCGCCGCGCCGTCGGCGACCCGCAGCGCGGCGGAACTGGCGATCAGGCTGTCGGTGATCTCGGCGAAGTTGAAGGTGTGCGGCCCGGTCAGCACCGGCTTGCCCAGCGCCGCCGGTTCCAGCAGGTTGTGGCCGCCGATGGGGTCGAAACTGCCGGCCACGAAGGCGACGTCGCAGGCGGCGTAGAAGGTCAGCAGCTCGCCCAGCGTGTCGACCACGAAGCACTGGGTCTCGGTCGTGGCCAGGGTGTCGTCGCTGCGCGTGAGGGTGCGGAAGCCGTACTGCCGGCACAGTTGCGCGGCGGGACGGAAGCGCTCGGGATGGCGCGGCGCCAGCAGCAGCAGCGCGTCGGGGAAGCGCTTGAGCACGCGCATGTGCGCCTCGATCACCGGCGCCTCCTCGCCCTCGTGGGTGCTGGCCGCGATCCAGACCGGGCGCGAGCGGCCCCAGTACTCGCGCAGCATGGTGCCGCTCTGCTCCAGCCCCGGCGGGATGCGCAGGTCGTACTTGACGTTGCCGACCACGGTCATGCGCGCGGGATCGGCGCCCAGGCGCAGGAAGCGCTGCGCGTCCTGCTGCGACTGCGCCGCCACGTGCGCGGCGCTGCGGATCGCCTCGCGCGCCAGCGGCCGCACCGGGCCGTAGCCGCGCAGCGAGCGTTCCGACAGGCGCGCGTTGGCCACCACCACCGGGATGCGGCGCTTGCGGCAGCCGCGGAACAGGTTGGGCCAGATCTCGGTCTCCATCACCACCGCGAGGCGCGGCCGCACGCGGTCGAGGAAGCGCTTGACCGAGGCCGGCAGGTCGTAGGGCAGGTAGACGTGGAACACGCGATCGCCGAACAGCTGGCGCACGCGCGCCGAACCCGTGGGCGTGACCGTGGTGATCACGAAGGGCATGCCCTCGAAGCGCCGCATCAGCGCCTCGATCAGCGGCAGCGCCGCGTTGACCTCGCCGACCGAGACCGCATGCACCCAGATCGAGCCGTCGATGCCGGGCGCGGCGAAGAAGCCGAAGCGTTCCTGCCAGCGGGCGAAGTACTCGCGGTAGCGCAGGCCGCGCAGCGCCAGGCGATACAGGATCACCGGGGTGAGCAGGTACATCCCGATGGTGTAGAGGAAGCGGGCGATGGCCACGGGCCGATGGTAGAGGCGCGGGGCCCGTGCCGGCGACCCCCGGTCGGGCGCAGCGCCCTATGCCGGCCGGCGCCGCGCGATTAGGCTAGCCCGATGCGACCCGAGGAACTTGGCCCGCCGCCGTTGGGCCCGCGCACCTGGCCCAGCTGGATCGGGATCGGCCTGCTGTGGCTGCTGGCGCAATTGCCGCTGCCGCTCGCGCGCCCGCTGTTCGGCGGCGCCGGCCGCCTCGCCGGCCGGCTCGCGCGCACGCGGCGCCACGTGGTGACGCGAAACCTCGAACTGTGCTTTCCCGAACTCGACGCCGCGGCCCGCGACGGCCTGCGCCGGCGCTTCTTCCGCTCCTTCGGCATCGGTGCCTTCGAATTCCTGCGCGCGTGGTGGGGCCCGCTGGGCCGGGTGCCGGCGCATTCGCGCATCGAGGGCATCGAGC
>CAZTNB010000221.1:0-4505 GCA_964614825.1 uncultured Gammaproteobacteria bacterium | reverse complement strand
GTAGCCCATGTCGCGGATGCGCGGGAATACCGTGTCGCTGCTGTACTCGACCAGGATCGAGTCGCGCCACGCCGCGTCGTCGCCACGCAGCAGCGGCACCAGCGACCTGCCCTGTCGCTGCACCGGATCGGCGACGCGCGCAAGTTCCAGCACGGTCGGCGCCAGGTCGATGGCCTGCACCATCGGCGTCGGGGTGGCGCCGGCCTGCGCCAGGGGTGGAAAGCGCAGGATCAGCGGAATCCGGATCGTTTCCTCGTAGGCCAGGCGGCGCTCGTCGTTGAGCTGGTGCTCGCCGTAGAAATAGCCATGGTCGCTGGTGAGGAAGATCGCGGTGCGGTCGTACTCGCCGGCGTCCTTCAGTGCCTGGACGATGCGCGCCAGGCTCTCGTCGACCGCGAGCAGCATCTCCAGCCGCGCGCGCACGTCGGCGTCCGGCGTCGCGGTGTCCGGGCCCAGCGGCGCCACGCCGTCGAGCGGCCGCAGCAGGGCCGGCTTGCCCACCACCGCGGGCCCGGCGTTGGGCCGCCGCGGCACCGGCGCGTCGGCATAGCGGCCGGCGTGGCGCGGCGCCGGCACGAAGCCCCCGCCCTGGCCCGCCACCGCGCCCAGGCTGCCGTCGTCGCGCTGCACGAGGTTGGGGTGCAGCGCCTTGTGCGCCAGGAACACCAGGAAGGGCTGCCCGGCCGAGCCCCGCACGAAGTCGACGACGTGGTCGGTGAGCAGGTCGGTGACGTAGCCGCGCTCGCGCACCCGCGTGCCGTCGATGTTGAACTGCGGGTCGGTCGCCTCGCCCTGGCCGCGCATCGCCACCCAGTGCGTGAACCCGGGCCGCGGGCTGTCGTCGTTGCCCATGTGCCACTTGCCGAAGAAGCCGGTGCGGTAGCCGGCCGCCGCCAGCGGCTGGGCGAACGTGGGCAGGCGGTGGCTGGCGGCGTCGCGCGCCGTGTTGTCGACGATGCCGTTGGTGTGCGCGTACTGCCCGGTGAGGATGGCGGCGCGGCTGGGCGAACACAGCGGCGTGGTCGCGAAGGCGTTGCGGAAGCGCACGCCCTCGCGCGCGAGGCGGTCGATCGCGGGCGTCTCCACGAACGGGTGGCCCTCGATGCCGAGGTCGTCCCAGCGCAGGTCGTCGACCAGCACGACCAGGACGTTCGGCGGCCGGGCGTCCGGCGCCGGCGTCCCGGCGCCGGGCCGCTGGCAGCCGGCCAGCGCCAGCAGCAGGGGCAGCACGAGCGGCAGCAGCTTCCGCAACGGCGGCGTCGCAATCGCGCGCCATGATGGCCGTCCCCGGACCGGAAGCGCGCCGGGAAACAACGAACTTCGCGACCCCATGGCCCCTCCCTGCGCCCGCGCGAGTATTGCCGAACGACGACTGCAACAATCCGGTAACACTACTGCAATAGGCTGCGCCCCGCTGCCCAATTCCTGCCAAGGCTCGACCATGAAAGCCCCCCAGCGACTGCTGTGCCTTGCCGCGCTTGCCGCCGTGTCCGGCGCGGCGCACGCCGAGATCATGATCGACGTGATCGGTGGCAGCGAGGTCAGCCTCGAGGGCCTGTTCCAGGCCGACGGCAACTACTTCAACAACGACCTGGTCGATCTCAACGGCGCCGACACCAACGATGGCTCCAACCAGGAGTTCGAGCTGCGCCGCGCCGAGGTGATCCTCAAGGGCAAGGGCGTGAAGTTCGACTGGACGCTGGGCTACGACGCCAAGGCCAACAAGTGGCTGGACAGCTACCTGCGCTACAAGATGGGCACGTCGTTCATCCAGGCCGGCCAGTACAAGCAGTTCAACAGCCTCGAAGAGCTCACCAGCACGCGCCACAACGACTTCATCTCCAAGGCCATGGCCACCAACCTGTTCGGCGTGGCTCGCCGCATGGGCGTGTCCTATGGCGTGGAGAACACCAACTGGGGCGTCTCGGCCGGCGCCTTCTGGCGCGAGATGACCCGCAACCTCGCCAAGGGCGACGGCTACGGCGCGCGGGCCTACTGGGCCCCGATCAACGAGACCGGGCAGTTCCTGCACCTGGGCCTGTCGGCGGTGGACTACGACACGCCCAACGACACGGTGCGCCTGCGCGTGCGGCCGGACGCCGACTTCGCCACCGCGCGCCTGGTCGACACCGGCAACCTGCTCAACACCGAGGACCAGCGCACGGTCGGCCTGGAAACGGCCTACGTGCACGGCCCGATCAAGCTGCAGGGCGAGTACCTGCGCTCGCAGGTGGGGCGCTACGAGACGGGTTATCCGCCGCAGCCCGGCGTCGATTTCACCGGCGACAGCTGGTACGTGTATGGCGTCTGGAACGTCACCGGCGAGACCTGGACCTACAAGGCCGGCCTGCCGGCCACGCCCTATCCGAACGAGCCGGCCAGCGGCATGTGGCAGGTGGGCCTGCGCTACGACCGCACCGACCTCAACGACGACCCGGTGCTCGGCGGCACCGAGAGCAACGTCACCCTCGGCGTCAACTGGTACTGGCGCACCAACTTCAAGTTCATGGCGAACTACGTCGCGGTCAGCAGCGAGAAGTACAGCCGCACCGCCGGTGGCGAGGTCAGCGACGACCCGAGCATCTTCGAGGTTCGCGCGCAGTTCTACTGGTAGTCGTCGCAGGCCGGGTTGTCACCGGATCTTCATGCTGTACGCGTCCAATGGCGAGTCCGTTGTCGGCCGGCGCACCGCTTGCGCGGCTTCGACCCCGGGACCCTCCGCCAGGCGCCCGCGGGTCACTGCCAAGCCCAACCGCCACATCATGCATCAAGGAGCACCCGTGATCACGTCCATCAAGTCCCGCATCGCCGCCCTCGCACTGGCGGCGGCGTTCGTCCTCCCCGCGCAGGCCGCCGACATCACCGGCGCCGGCGCTTCGTTCATCTTCCCGGTCATGACCCGTTGGTCGGCCGACTACAACAAGGCCACCGGGACCAAGGTCAACTACCAGTCCATCGGTTCGGGCGGCGGCATCGCCCAGATCAAGGGCGGGACCGTGGACTTCGGCTCGTCCGACGCGCCGCTGGCGCCGGAAGAGCTTGCCCAGGCCGGCCTCGGCCAGTTTCCGTCCGCCATCGGCGGCGTGGTGCCGGTGGTCAACATCCCCGGGATCGAAGCCGGCAAGGTGCGCTTCACCGGCCCGGTGCTGGCCGACATCTTCCTCGGCAAGCTGACCAAGTGGAACGACCCGGCGATCGTCGCGATCAACGAGGGCGTGGCGCTGCCCGACCTGCGCATCACCGTCGTGCACCGCTCCGACGGCTCCGGCACCACCTTCAACTTCGTCAACTACCTGTCCAAGGTCAGCCCGGAATGGAAGGAGAAGGCCGGCGAAGGCACGACGGTGGTGTGGCCCACCGGCATCGGCGGCAAGGGCAACGAGGGCGTCGCCGCCTACGTGAAGCAGATCAAGGGCGGCATCGGCTATGTCGAGCTGTCGTACGCCCTGCAGAGCAGGATGTCCTACGCCGGCATGCAGAACAAGGCCGGCAAGTGGGTGCTGCCGGGACCGGAGAGCTTCCAGGCCGCCGCCGCCAGCGCCGACTGGGCCAACGCCAGGGACTTCTACCTGGTCATGACCGACGCGCCCGGCGACGCCTCCTGGCCCATCGCCGCGACCAACTTCATCCTCATGCACAAGGTGCCCAAGGACGCGGCGCGCTCCAAGTCGGTCACGGACTTCTTCTCCTGGGTCTACGTCAGCGGCCGTGAGCAGGCCGAGGCGCTGCACTACGTGCCGCTGCCCGAGCCGCTGGTCAAGCAGGTCCAGGACTACTGGGCCGCCAACTTCAAGTTCTGAGGCCGCACCGCGGCGCTGCCGGAAGCCAGTCGTTGAACGCGCCGGGCCACACCCTCGACGCCCCTGCGGGCGAACGCCGCGCCAGCGCGGACGCGCGCAACGACCGCCTCTTTGGCGGCGTGGTCGCCGGGGCCGGCTGGTTCGTGCTGGTGGCCCTCGCCGGCGCCGCGCTGTCGATGCTCTGGGGCGGGCGCGAGGCGATCCAGGCCTTCGGCTGGGATTTCTTCACCAGCACCAGGTGGGACGTGGGCGCGCGCCAGTTCGGCGCCCTCGTCGCGATCTACGGCACCGTGGTCACCGCGGCCATCGCGCTCGTCATCGCGGTGCCGATCAGCTTCGGCATCGCCTTGTTCCTCACCGAGGTCGCGCCGCCGTGGCTGCGCACGCCGGTGGCGGCGGCGATCGAGCTCCTGGCCGGCATCCCCTCGATCATCTACGGCATGTGGGGCCTGTTCGTGCTGGCCCCGTACCTGGGCGAGCACGTCTATCCCTGGGTCAACGACCACCTCGGCGGCCTGCCGCTGGTGGGCGGGCTGTTCCAGGGGCCACCGCTGGGCATCGGCCTCTTGACCGCGGGGCTGGTGCTGGCGGTGATGGTGATCCCGTTCATCTCGTCGGTGATGCGCGAGGTGTTCCTGACCGTGCCCACGCGGCTCAAGGAGTCCGCGTATGCGCTGGGCTCGACCACCTGGGAAGTGGTCTGGG
>CAZTNB010000220.1:0-4536 GCA_964614825.1 uncultured Gammaproteobacteria bacterium | reverse complement strand
TCCGCGAGGGCGGCCGCACGGTCGGCGCCGGCGTGGTCGCCAAGGTCATCGAGTAGGCAGGCGCGCCGCAGGGCGCGGCCGCGGGCGGCGACGCCGGCGGCAGGCAGGATCGGATACGGCGGGCCGGCGACGGTCCGCCGCAGCCGTTTAAAGGAAATCCGCACGCCAGTAGCTCAATTGGCAGAGCAGCGGTCTCCAAAACCGCAGGTTGGGGGTTCGAGTCCCTCCTGGCGTGCCACTCCCGGCAGGATGCACGCGATCAGCGCAGGCGAATGCCGCATGGAACACGAATCGAGATGAACGCGAAGGTCGAACAGAACAGCGGCACGATTGCGGACACGGCGAAGCTGGTGCTTGCGCTGCTGGTGCTGGTGGGCGGCGTGTTCGCCTACTACTGGTTCAGCGATGCGCCGACCGCCGCGCGCGTGCTCGGCGTGCTGGCCTCGATCGGCGCCGCGCTCGGCATCGCCGCCTTCACCGCGCAGGGCCGCGCCGCGCGCGAGTACATCAGCGAGTCGCATTTCGAGCTGCGCAAGGTGGTGTGGCCGACGCGGCAGGAGACCGTCCAGACCACGCTGGTGATCCTGGTGGTGGTGGTGATCCTGAGCATCATCCTGTGGCTGATCGACATGGCGCTGGGCAAGGTCATCCTCGACTGGCTCCTGAACGCCAAGGGATAAGGAGCGTCCACATGGCATTGCGTTGGTACGTGGTCCACGCCTACTCGGGTTTCGAGCACCAGGTTTCGCGCTCGCTCAAGGAGCGCGCCGCGCGCGCCGGCATGCAGGACAAGTTCGGCGAGGTGCTGGTGCCGACCGAGGAAGTGGTGGAGATGCGCGGCGGGCAGAAGCGCAAGAGCGAACGCAAGTTCTTCCCGGGCTACGTGCTGGTGCAGATCGAGACCCACGAGGACGGCAAGACCACGCGCATCGACGACGAGTCCTGGCACCTGATCAAGGAAACGCCCAAGGTGATGGGCTTCATCGGCGGCACCGCCGACCGCCCGTTGCCGATCAAGGACAGCGAAGCCGACGTGATCCTGCAACGCGTGCAGGAAGGCGTCGACAAGCCGCGTCCCAAGGTGCTGTTCGAGCCGGGCGAGCTGGTGCGCGTGATCGAGGGACCTTTCAACGACTTCAACGGCACGGTCGAGGAAGTCAACTACGAGAAGAACCGCCTGCGCGTGGCGGTGCTGATTTTCGGACGCTCGACCCCGGTCGAGCTGGAGTTCGCCCAGGTCGAGAAGGCCTGAGCGTCGTCGTCATCGAGCGGGGAGACCCGCAGCCCGCGAGGGCGTGCAGTCGCTTGAACCCGAGGAGAGCCTGAAATGGCAAAGAAAGTCACTGGATACATCAAGCTGCAGGTGAAGGCCGGCCAGGCCAACCCCAGCCCGCCGGTCGGTCCGGCGCTGGGCCAGCGTGGCCTCAACATCATGGAGTTCTGCAAGGCCTTCAACGCGGCCACGCAGAAGCTCGAGCCGGGCCTGCCGATCCCGACGATCATCACGGTCTATTCCGACCGCAGCTTCACCTTCGTCACCAAGACGCCGCCCGCGACCATCCTGCTCAAGAAGTCGGTGGGCATCGAGTCGGGCTCCAAGCGCCCGAACACCGAGAAGGTGGGCAAGGTCAGCCGCAAGCAGCTCGAGGACATCGCCAAGCAGAAGATGCCCGACCTGACCGCGGCGAGCCTGGACGCGGCCGTGCGCACCATCGCCGGCAGCGCGCGCAGCATGGGCCTGGTGCCGGAGATCTGACCATGAGCAACCCCGGAAAGCGTTACGTGGCTGCCGCCAAGGCCGTCACCCATGGCAAGCAGTACGCCATCGACGAGGCCCTGAAGCTGGTCAAGGACAACGCCAAGGCCAAGTTCGTGGAGTCGGTGGACGTGGCCGTGCGCCTCGGCATCGACGCCAAGAAGTCCGACCAGGTCGTGCGCGGTTCGACCGTGCTTCCGGCCGGCACCGGCAAGTCGGTGCGCGTGGCGGTGTTCTGCCCGGCCGGCGAGAAGGCCGAGGCGGCCAAGGCCGCCGGCGCCGACGTCGTCGGCATGGACGACCTGGCCGAGAAGATGCAGGGCGGCGACCTCAACTACGACGTGGTCATCGCCTCGCCGGACGCGATGCGCGTGGTCGGCAAGCTGGGCCAGTTGCTGGGCCCGCGCGGCCTGATGCCGAACCCCAAGGTCGGCACCGTCACGCCGGACGTGGTCGGCGCGATCCGCAACGCCAAGGCGGGCCAGGTCCGCTACCGCAACGACAAGGCCGGCATCGTGCACTGCTCGATCGGCAAGGCCAGCTTCGAGATCGACGCGCTCAAGCAGAACCTCGACGCGCTGCTGCACGACCTGATCCGCGCCAAGCCGTCGACGGCGAAGGGCCAGTTCCTGCAGAAGATCTCGCTGTCCAGCACGATGGGCGTCGGCGTGGTCGTCGACCAGGCGTCGCTGGCGCTCAAGTGACGGCAGGATGCCGTCACCCCGGACAGCACATGGATGTGCATTGATCCGGGGTCCAGTTTGATTCAGCGCGCGCGTGCGCGCGCGGAGCAGGAAGAGTTTTGAGGGCCCCCGCGGTCGCAAGCCGCGGGGCGCAGTCAAAGACCGCAGGTGACTGCGGCGCCCACCGCAAGACGGGCATGGACGCGTCATGGCAACGGACGACGTCGACGCGGTGGCGCCAAGGGCTTAATGCACTGCATGTGAGCCTGCGTAGATGGTGCTGCCCTTTCAAGTTCATTGAAACGGCCAACACCACCGGAGCCAGCACGGGCCGGCGGTCCCCGCCAGGAGGCAGGGCCCGACAGATTCGTCACCCGGAACGGCGGGACCGCCGTGAAGGGACAGCTGAGTTCGGAGGCACGCAATGGCACTCAATCTGGACCAAAAGAAAGAGGTCGTTGCCGAACTGGCGAATGTGGCCGCCAAGGCGCATTCCCTGGTCGCTGCCGAGTACGCCGGGTTGTCGGTCAGCCAGCTGACCGATCTGCGAGTGAAGGCCCGCCAGGGCAAGGTCTACCTCAAGGTGGCCAAGAACACCCTGGTGAGCCGCGCGGTTGCCGGCACCGAGTTCGAGTGCGTGAAGGATTCGCTCTCGGGCCCGATGCTGTACGCGTTCTCGCAGGAAGACCCCGGCGCCGCCGGCCGTCTGATCAAGGATTTCGCCAAGGCGAACGAGCAGCTCAAGGCCAAGTTGGTCGCGATCGGGGGCCAGATGTACCCGGCTTCCCACGTCGACCGCCTGGCCGCGCTGCCGACTCGCGAGCAGGCGCTGTCGATGCTCCTCGGTGTGATGAAGGCACCGATCGAGAAGTTCGTCCGCACCCTCGCCGAGCCGGCCGCCATGGTCGCCCGTGCGGTGGCCGCGGTGCGCGACCAGAAACAGGCGCAGGGCTGAGTCCCGTTCGATTCCCGGTTTAGCTTCGGCATATCAACGATTCTGGAGAGGTAACGACAATGGCCGTTTCGAAGGAAGAGATCCTCGACGCAATCGCGAAGATGTCGCTCATCGACATCACCGATCTGGTCAGGATGATGGAAGAGAAGTTCGGCGTGTCCGCTGCGGCCCCGGTGGCCGTCGCGGCCGCCCCGGCTGGCGGCGCCGCCGCCCCGGCCGCGGAAGAGAAGACCGAGTTCACGGTCATCCTCAAGGCCGCGGGCGAGAAGAAGGTGGAAGTGATCAAGGCGGTACGCGCGATCACCGGCCTGGGCCTCAAGGAGGCCAAGGACCTGGTCGAGTCGGCCCCTGCCACGGTGAAGGACGCCGCGAGCAAGGACGATTCGGCGAAGTTCAAGAAGGAGCTGGAAGCGGCCGGCGCGACCGTCGAGGTCAAGTAAGCGCCGTCCTTGCGCTCGATTCCTAGATCGGGCGTACGCGAGGCTGGGGGCGAAAGCCCCCGGCCTTTCGCCGTTTGAACCAGTGCCCTGGCACGCAACCGCGCGCCGGGAAACCGAGGTACCACGAGTCGCGAATCGCAAGCCCGTGTTCCAGCCCGCGCCGCCACGCGGAGACCTGGCTTGCGATTGGCGATTTGCCTGACGTGCGGCCTGCCGGGCCCAAGGTGTGATGACGATGACGACCTATTCCTTCACCGAGAAGAAGCGCATCCGCAAGGAATTCGGCAAGCGCCCGTCGATCCTCGAGGTCCCCTACCTGCTGGCGATCCAGACCGATTCCTATCGGGACTTCCTGCAGGCCGCCGCCGATCCGGACAAGCGCGAGGACCGCGGCCTGCACGCGTCGCTGAAGTCGGTGTTCCCGATCTCCAGCTACTCCGGCAATGCGGCGCTCGAATACGTCAACTACCGCCTCGGCGAGCCGCCGTTCGACGAGAAGGAGTGCCGTTCGCGCGGGCTTTCCTACGGCGCGCCGCTGCGGGTGCTCGTGCGCCTGGTGATCTACGATCGCGAGAGCAGCAACAAGGCCATCAAGTACGTGAAGGAGCAGGAGGTCTACATGGGCGAGCTTCCGCTCATGACCGAGACCGGCACCTTCATCATCAACGGCACCGAGCGCGTCATCGTCTCGCAGCTGCACCG
>CAZTNB010000219.1:0-4598 GCA_964614825.1 uncultured Gammaproteobacteria bacterium | reverse complement strand
TCGCCACCGGCGATCCCGACTGGTCGGCCTTCCAGCAGGCGCAGATCCACGCCCAGTGGGGCGAGCCCGATGCGGCCTTCGCGGCGCTGGATACCGCGCTGCGGGTCGGCGACCCGGCGCTGGTCGCGATCCTGAGCGATCCCTTCCTCGATCCGTTGCGCCCGGACCCGCGTTTCGCGCAGCTGCTGGACCGGCTCAAGCTGCCGCACTGAGCGACCGGCTGCGACGCGACCCGCGCCGGCTTACACTGGCCGTACCTTTCCCCGGGCGCGAACCATGACCCTGCTGCTGATCGGCCTCGCGGTGTTCATCGGCGCGCACTCGCTGCGCATCGTCGCGCCCGGCTGGCGCGAGGCGCGCATCTCGGCCTGGGGCGCGAACGCGTGGAAGGGCGTCGCCAGCGTGCTGTCGATCGCGGGCTTCGTGCTGATCCTCTACGGCTACGGCCAGGCGCGGCAGGCGCCGGTGCTGTTGTGGACGCCGCCGGCGGGGCTGCGCCACGCGGCCGCGCTGCTCACGCTGCCCGCGTTCATCCTGCTGGTGGCCGCGTACGTGCCGCGCAGCTGGCCCAAGCTGCAACTGGGCCATCCGATGGTGCTGGCGGTGAAGCTGTGGGCGCTGGCCCACCTGCTGATGGTCGGCTGGCTGCATTCGATCGTGCTGTTCGGCAGCCTGCTGCTGTGGGCGATCCTGAGCTTCCGCGCCGCCCGTCGCCGCGAGCCGCCGAGTCGCGCGTCGGCCAGCGCCGCCAGCAGCCTGCTCGCGGTCGTGATCGGCACCGCGGCCTGGGCCGGCTTCGCCCTCTACCTGCACGCGCGCTGGATCGGCGTGGCGCCGTTCGGCTGAGCGGTGCCGGCCGCGCAGGTCGACCCGGGAGACCAGGGCATGGACACCGCCGCGGGCCGGCGCCAGGCGCCGGCGCATCCGCCGAGCCGCGAACAGCTGGTCCACCTGCTGTACGAGGCGGCGGAGCTCGAGCACTGCCTGTTGTGCAGCTACCTGTACGCGGCCGCGAGCCTGCGCGCGGGGACGGCGGAGGGACTTTCGCCGGTGCAGGCGGAGGCCGTGGCGCGCTGGCGCAGCGGCCTCATGGACGTGGCGATACAGGAGATGGGCCACCTCGCCGCGGTGTCGAACATCACGGTGGCGCTGGGCGCGACGCCGCGCTTCCAGCGCCCGGCCTTTCCGCTCGCGCCCGGCACCCTGCCCGCCGGCATCGTGGTCAAGCTGGCGCCGTTCGACGCGGCGACCCTGCAGCACTTCGTCCACGTGGAGCGGCCGCACGGCTCCGCGGAGCCCGATGCCGCGGGCTACGCCGCCGATCGGGGCCATGCGCGGCATCCGGTCGCGCACCGGCTCACGCCGCTGCCGATGGAACACGACACGGTGGGCACGTTCTACGCGGCCGTGGGCGAGCGCCTGCGCCAGCTGGTTGGCGCGCTGGGCGAGGCCGTCGCCTTCTGCGGCGATCGTGCCCTGCAGATCTCGCCGGCCGAGGTGCGCCTGTCCGGCGCGCATCCGGTCGCCTGCCTCGACAGCGCCTTGCGCGCCTTCAAGGTCATCGTGGAGCAGGGCGAGGGCGCGCCCGCGCATTTCGAGGGTTCGCATTTCCAGCGCTTCGAGGCCATGCGCGCGGAACTGCAGGCCCTGGCCGCGGCGGACCCCGGCTTCGCGCCGGCCCATCCGGCGGCGACCGATCCCGCGCTGCGCCGCCCGGCGCCGGGCGATGCGCGCACCTGGATCGAGGACGAGCATGCCGCGGCGACGGTCGACCTGGCCGACGCCTGCTACGGCCAGATGATCCGCTTCGTCGCCCACGCCTGGGCGGTGCCCGGGCCGTCGGCACAGAAGGCGCTGTCGATGCAGCTGGCGATGGGCATGATGCAGGCCTGCATGGCGCTGGCCGAGCATGCCGCGCGATTGCCGGCCGGGCCGTCGCAACCCGGCTCCAACGCCGGGATCACCTTCGCACCGTTGCGCGATGCGTCGCCGTTCGCGCCCGGCCCGGCCTCGTGGCAGTACTTCGCCGAGCGCGTGGAGGAACTGGCGCAGGCGGCGGCGCGGCTGGCCGGCGGCGGCGCCGAGCGGCCGTTGCGGGCGTCGCAACTGCTGGCGTCGCTGGCCGCGCGGACCCGCGGCGCCCTGCAGGATCCCGTCCGCCCGGGCCCCTCACCCCCGCGCGGGGACTGAGCGGGGGCACAGGCTGGCCGGCGCCTGTTCGTTTCCGCCGGCTGCCGGCATTTCCATGGGCAGCGAGGCGGCACCCGGCCGCCGGTCCATGCCGGAATGGGGACGAGGGTGAAGACGACGCGCAGTTGGGTGCTCTACGCGCTGCTGCTGGCGGCCCCGCCGCTGCAGGCCATCACCTACACCGTGAACGACGCCGGCTCCGGCTCCGACTCCAACCCCAACGACAACACCTGCAGCACGGCGACGCCGGCCAACGGCACCACGTGCACGCTGCGCGCGGCGATCCAGGAGGCCAACAACAAGGCCGGGCCGCACACGATCAAGTTCGCGGCCGCGATCACCCGCATCCAGATCACCGGCGCGGGCCTGCCGCAGATCATCGCCCCGGTGACGCTGGACGGCACCAACGCCGCCAACGCGGCCAGCGGCGGCCGGGTCGAGATCGACGGCAACGGCACCCAGGGCTGCCTGGCGCTGAGCGACGTCGCCACCGGGCTCAATCCCAACGGCGCCAACGGCTCCACGGTCAAGAACTTCGTGATCCGCCGTTGCGGCGGCGACGGCATCAGCCTGTCCGGCCACGGCTACAAGATCACCGGCAACCGCATCGGCACCAACCTGGGCGCCACCTCGGCGTCGAGCGCGACCGACGCCAACGGCGGCGCCGGCATCTCCCTGAGCGGCAGCGTGCCGCCGCCGGCCGCGCCGCCCAACCTGGCCTCGATCCTCGCCACCCTGCCGCAGGGCTTCGCCGGGGTCGGGCCGTTGCAGGCGGCGGTGCAGGCCGCGCTCACGGTGATCGTCAATCCCAACATCATCAGCGGCAACGTGGTCTCGGGCAACAACGGCAATGGCATCTGGATCTTCGGCCAGGGCACGGTCAACACCATCATCAGCGGCAACATCGTCGGCCTGAGCCAGAACGGGCTCAGCGCGGTGCCCAACGGCCGCGGCCCGGGCGGCTCGGCGAACCGCGCCGGCATCCGCGTCAGCGGCACCGCCTACGGCAACTTCATCGGCCCGGGCAACATCGTCAGCGGCAACCTCGGCGACGGCATCGCCGTCGATCCGGGCAGCGTGCTGCTGCCGAACTTCGTCGCCGGCAACCTGGTCGGCCTGGGCAGCGGTCCCGCCGACGTGGGCAACGAGGAGAACGGCGTCGCCATCGACACCTTCCCCAAGACCAGCGGTCCCGGCGCCAACAACCCGACCGGCATCGCCATCGTGCTCGGCCCCGCCAACACGATCAGCGACAACCGCAGCGAGGCGCCGAGCGCCGACCTCGACGTGGAGGGCGCCGACACCGCCGGCGGCGTGCTGATCAGCGGCGCCAGCAGCAATGCCCGCGTCTACGGCAACGTGATCGGGCTCGCCACCTTCCCCGCCGGCGCCACGCCGCTCGGCCAGTTGAGCTACGGCAATGCCGGCAACGGCATGGTGGTCACCACCTCCAACAACGACATCCGCTACAACCTCATCCTCGCCAACCGGCGCCACGGCATCGTGGTGCGCGGCTCCTCGGTGGTGAACAACACCATCCGCGGCAACTTCATCGGCGTGTCGCTGCCGACCGGCCTGTCGTCGGCGACCAGCCTGGGCAACGTCGGCGACGGCATCCACGTCACCTTCGCCAGCGGCACCACCATCGGTGGTCCCGCGCCGGTCGACGCCAACATCATCGCCGCCAACGGACGCAACGGCGTCGCGCTGCGCAACGGCTCGCCCACCAACGGCTGGGCCAACCTGATCCAGCGCAACAAGATCTACGGCAACGGCATCAGCGGCGTCGGCATCGGCATCGACCTCGAGCGCCTGGGCAGCGAGCCCGATCCGCTCGACCAGCTGGAGAACCCGGGCACCAACTACGCCAACTTCGACCAGCATCGCCCGGCCCTGTGCGGCGGCGCCAACGACCCGCCGCTGTGCGCGGGCGCCGGCGGGCCGGAGTACGACGGCGGCGCCACCGCCATGACGTGGACCGTGGCCAACCGGCCCAACGCCAACGGCAGCATCCGCATCGAGTTCTACGCCAACCCGCCCGGCGGCGCCGACCAGATGTTCCTCGGCGAGCAGGTGGTGAGCACCGACGGCAACGGCCGCCCGGTGGGCGCCGGCTGCGTGGCCGGCCTGTGCACGGTCAACGTGGGCGGCTCCGCCGACACCACGGGCATGCAGATCGTCGCCACCTCCACCGACCTGTTCCCCAGCGACGTGCCGCCGACCGGCGACCAGCCGGCGCCGTTGCCGCTGAGTCCCGCCAACAACACCTCGGAGTTCTCCGATCCGGTGGCCGCCGGGCGCAGGCTCGCGATCAGCACCGCGCCGCCGCTGCCCGCCGGCCTGGTCGGCCAGCCCTACAACGTCGGCTTCAGCGCGATCGGCGGCAGCGGCAGCTACGTCAACTGGGT
>CAZTNB010000218.1:0-4610 GCA_964614825.1 uncultured Gammaproteobacteria bacterium | reverse complement strand
ACGCCGCGCGAGGAGTGCACCGAGCAGCCGGTGTCGCGCACGGTGCAACGCAACGACAACACGACCAACGGCACGGTGATCGGCGCGATCGTCGGCGGCGTGCTCGGCAACCAGGTCGGCGGTGGCACTGGCCGCGCGGTGGCCACGGTGGCCGGGGCCGCGGCCGGCGGCTACGTGGGCCACGAGGCCGACAAGCGCCACACCAAGACCGAGACGGTCACGCAGATGCAACGGGTCTGCAACACCGTGGTCGACCGCAAGGAGGAGACGATCGGCTACGACGTCACCTACGTCCTGGACGGCAAGGAGCAGACCATCCGCCTCGAGCAGGATCCGGGCAAGCAGCTCAGGTACGCGAGCCTGCCCGCGCCTGCCGGCGGCTGATTCCCGCCGCGTCGCTCGTGCTGCCGCGGCAGCGGTTCCGGCCGCGACCGCGCGGCGTCGCGCGACGGTGGAAGCCCGGGATCAGCCGGTATTCTGCACGCCGCGCGCGATGCCGTTGACGGTGGCGACCAGCGCGGCGAGGAGTTCGCCCTCGGGGCGGCCGGCGGCGCGCCAGCGCGCGAGCAGGTCGGCCTGCATCAGGCTCATCGGGTCGACGTAGGGATTGCGCAGGCGGATCGAGCGCGCCAGGCGCGGGTCGCCCTCGAGCGGCTGGCTGGCGCCCCTGAGCAGGAGCATCCACGCCCGCGTGCGGGCGAACTCGACGCCGATGCGCGGGAAGTAGCGCTCGTGCAGCGGGCCGGCGAGGCGCGAGTAGCGCTCGTAGATGTCGAGGTCGGACTTGGCCAGCACCATGTCCACGTCGTCGAGCAGGATGCGGAAGAACGGCCACTCGCGCGCCATCTCCGCGATCGCGGCCTCGTGGCCACCGGCCGCCAGCGCGTCGAGCGCGCTGCCCACGCCGTACCAGGCCGGCAGGTTGCAGCGGTTCTGCGACCAGGCGAACACCCACGGGATCGCGCGCAGCTCGTCGATCGAGCCGGCGCCGGCGCGGCGCGGCGGGCGCGAGCCGATGCGCAGGCGCTCGATCACGTCGATCGGGGTGGCGTCGCGGAAGTAGGCCGGGAACTCCGCGTCCTCGAACACCAGGCCGCGGTACTCGCGGCGCCCGGCCTCGGCCAGCGCGGCCATGAGCTCGCGCCACGCGGCCTCGCGCGGCTCGGCCGGGCGCGGGCGCGCGCTGGCGCGCAGCACCGCGCCCACGGTCTGTTCCAGCGTGCGCAGGGCCAGCGCGCGCATGCCGTACTTCTGGTGGATCACCTCGCCCTGCTCGGTCACGCGCAGGCGCCCGGCGACGCTGCCGCGCGGCGCGGCCATCACCGCGCGCTCGGTCTTGCCGCCGCCGCGGCTCACCGACCCGCCGCGGCCGTGGAAATAGGTGAGCTCGATGCCGCGCGCCTGCGCCAGTTCCGACAGCTCGACCTGCGCGCGCTGCAGGGCCCAGCGCGAGGCCAGGATGCCGCCGTCCTTGTTGCTGTCGGAGTAGCCCAGCATCACCAGCTGGCGGTTGCCGCGCGCGGCGAGGTGCGCGCGCCAGACCGGATCGTCGAGCAGCGAGCCCAGCGTCGCCGGGGCCGCGCGCAGGTCGTCCACGGTCTCGAACAGGGGCGCGATGTCGAGCGGCACGTGCCCGCCCTCGACGTAGCCCGCCGAGCGCGCCAGCGCCAGCACCGCCAGCACGTCGGCGGCGCTGCGCGACATGCTGATGATGTAGGCGCCGATGGCGGCCGCGTCGCCGCGCCGGCGCGCTTCGGCGAGGGCGCGGAACACCTCGGCCACGCCCGCCACCTCGCCGCCGGCGGCGGGCGGCAGCCGGCGCTCGCCGGCGGCGTAGGGCGCCAGCGCGCGCGCCTGCGCCTGCGCGTCGCGCCGCGCCCATTGCGCGTCGCCCAGCGCGTGCGCGACGTCGCGCGCATGCACGCCGGCGTGCTGGCGCACGTCCAGGCGCGCGAGGTGGAAGCCGAAGGTCTGCACCCGGCGTTGGAGCCGGCGCACGCGGAACAGGCCGGCGTGCTCGCCGCGATTGGCGCGCAGGCTGCCCGCGACGAGGGCCAGGTCGGCTTCGAGCTCGTGCGCGCCCGCATAGCCGCCGGCATGCCCGCGCAGCGCCGCCTGCACGCGCGCGCGCATCAGGTACAGCAGCACCCGGTACGGCATCTCGGCGTGGCGCGGGCGCAGCCGCGCCGCCGCCTCCGGCAGCAGGCTGCGATAGGCCTCGGCGCGCTCGATCACCGCGCGATCGACTTCGATGCAGCCGAGGGTCTGGCTCAGCAGCCGGCCGAGGCGCCCCAGCTCGACGCCGTGCCGTTCCATCACCGCCGCGCGCTGCGTCGCCAGCGACTCGGTCACGGTGTCGGCGCCCACGTTGGGATTGCCGTCCATGTCGCCGCCGACCCAGGAGGCGAAGCGCAGCAACGGCGGCACCGGCACCGGCTCGCCGTAGGTCTCGGCGAGCGCCGCCTCGAGGGTCTCGTAGAACACCGGCACCACGCGGTACAGCACGTCCATCAGGTAGAAGCCGACGTGCTCGATCTCGTCGGCCACCGCCGGACGCACGTTGGAGTGCTCCGCGGTCTGCCAGCCGGCGGTCAGCACCATGCGCACCGCGCCCCAGTCGCCGCTGCGCTCCTGCGGCGTGCGGTCGTGGTCGAGGTCGGCCACCAGCGCGCGCACCATGGCCTGCTCCTTCTCGAGCAGGGAGCGGCGCACGGCCTCGGTCGGATGCGCGGTGAACACCGGCTCCACGTCCAGGCGCGCCAGCCACGCCGCCATGTCCTCGCGCCCGACGCCGGCGTCGCGCAGCTCCGCCAGCACCGCGCGCAGGCCGCCGGGCTGCGGCGCGGCGCCGGCGCGCTCGTAGTCGCGGCGGCGGCGCACGCGGTGCACGCGCTCGGCCACGTTGACGACCTGGAAATAGGTGGAGAAGGCGCGGGTGAGCTGCCCGGCGCGCGCGGGATCGTGGCCGGCCAGCGCCGCCGCCAGCAGGTCGGTGCGCGAGCCGCGCTCGCGGCGGCGGATCGCGGCGCCGCGGATCGACTCGACCTCGTTGAGGAAGGCGGCGCCCAGCTGCTCGGCCAGCAGCTCGCCGACCAGCGCGCCGAGCCGGCGCACGTCGTCGCGCAGCGGCCGGTCCACTTCGGGCTGCTCGACGGTGCGCAAGTCCTCCATCCCCCACCCCGACCGGAATGCCGCGCCAAGGTGGCGCCACGGCACCTATACCGCATTGCAGCAAATTGCGCATTCGGCCGCCCCGGCCGGCGCTGTCACGCCCGGACCGCCAACGCGGTCGGGCCCGTGAACCTGGCCGTCGATGCCGCGACGGCGGCAATCCAAGCCATTGATTGAAAATGGGATTCCCGCGTTTCCGGCAGTGACGCCACGGTGGCAGCGGGCAATCCCATATCGCTTTATCCGAATCAAGCGATATAATGCCGGCCCTCCTCCCCGCCGAGGGGCGCTGCAACCCCGCCTGTCGTCACGACGGCCAGGGATCAGGCTCGGCGGAGGTTCGGTCGATACCGAACGGCGCCCATCCGCGAAACCTACGGAGCAACGCCATGAACGCTGTGGTCAAGAACCTGCCCGACTACAAGGTCGCCGATCTCTCGCTCGCCGACTGGGGCCGCAAGGAGATCGAGATCGCCGAGCACGAGATGCCCGGCCTGATGTCGATCCGCCGCAAGTACGCCGCCGCGCAGCCGCTCAAGGGCGTGCGCGTGACCGGCTCGCTGCACATGACGATCCAGACCGCGGTGCTGATCGAGACCCTCAAGGACCTCGGCGCCTCGGTGCGCTGGGCCTCCTGCAACATCTTCTCGACCCAGGACCACGCCGCCGCCGCGATCGCCAAGTCCGGCGTGCCGGTGTTCGCGTGGAAGGGCGAGAGCCTGGAGGAGTACTGGGACTGCACGCTCGACGCCATCACCCACCCCGGCCACAAGGGTCCGGAGCTGGTGGTCGACGACGGCGGCGACGTCACGCTCTTCATCCACAAGGGCTACGAGATGGAGAACGGCGACAAGTGGGTCGAGACCCCGTCGTCGAGCCACGAGGAGCAGGTGATCAAGAACCTGCTCAAGCGCGTGGGCAAGGAGCGTCCGGGCTTCTTCCGCAACATCGTCAAGGACTGGCGCGGCGTGTCGGAGGAGACCACCACCGGCGTGCACCGCCTGTACCAGATGAAGGAAGCGGGCAAGCTGCTGGTGCCGGCGATCAACGTCAACGACTCGGTGACCAAGTCCAAGTTCGACAACCTCTACGGCTGCCGCGAGTCGCTGGCCGATGGCCTCAAGCGCGCGATGGACGTGATGCTGGCCGGCAAGGTCGCGGTCGTGTGCGGCTACGGCGACGTGGGCAAGGGCTCGGCGCACTCGCTGCGCGCCTATGGCGCCCGCGTGGTGGTGACCGAGATCGACCCGATCAACGCGCTGCAGGCCGCGATGGAAGGCTTCCAGGTCGACACCGTGGAATCCACCCTCGGCATCGCCGACATCTACGTCACCACCACCGGCAACAAGGACGTGCTCACCTACGAGCACATCGCCGCGATGAAGGACCAGGCCATCGTCTGCAACATCGGCCACTTCGACAACGAGATCCAGGTCGAC
>CAZTNB010000217.1:0-4645 GCA_964614825.1 uncultured Gammaproteobacteria bacterium | reverse complement strand
GCCAGCCCGTGGAAGAGGCTGCCGTCGGCGAGGGCAAGGAGTGCGGGACGGGTCACGGGATCGCCTACTGCCAGTCGGGGCGTTCGGGCGCCGCGCCTTCGGCGACAGGCCCGAACCGTTGGTGCGCGGAAACCCGCGGGCTGGCAACGACCAGTCCGTGGGCGGGAAGACCAAGGCGAGTACGAATGATACGGGCAGCGGGGGCCTGCGTCCATCGACGCGGGCGCGGCCCGGCATGGCTAGGCCCGTCGGCGCGGGCGCGGCACAATGGCTGCCGATGTCCACGCCCGCCCACCCGCCCACCACGCGCTTTCGCATCGCCGCGCTGACCGCGCCGGATGCGATCGTGCGGCGCGAGCCGTTCCCGTTCCTGGTCGCGCGCCACACCCTGGAGGACGCGGCCCGCGCGGAACTGGAGCGCGACTTCCCGCGCTACGCCGGCGCCGGCTTCTTCCCCTACGCGGACGCCGACTGCGGACCCGCGGTGCGCGAACTGGTGGCCGAACTGTGCCGCCCGGAAGTGGCGACGGTGCTGGGAGCCCAGCTCGGAATCGAGCGCCTCGGCCAGTACCCCACCCTCGTGACCGTATGCCGCGCGCTCAACTCGCGCCACGGCACCATCCACACCGACAGCCAGTCGAAGGTGGCAACGGCGCTGGTGTACCTCAACGAGGAATGGACCGGCGGCAGCGCCGGCTGCCTGCGCTTCCTCGCCAACCCGGCCGACATCGAGGACCAGGTGGCGCCGGAACTGCCGCCGCTGTACGGCAACTTCGCCATCTTCCGCCGCACCGACCGCTCCTTCCACGGCCACCTGCCCTACGAGGGCGAGCGCCGCGTCATCCAGGTCGCCTGGCTCACCAGCGAGGACGAGAAGCGGCGCAAGACGCGGCGCGGGCGCTTCTCGCGCGCGGTGAAGTGGCTGGCGGGCGCGCTGGACCGCCGGTTCGGCCGGCGCGACTGACCCATCCCGGGGTGCGCGCACGCGGTAGCGGCTGCAGCCGCCACCGCAGCGTCCGGCAGCGGGCCGCGGTCAGCCCAGCACGTCGGCGATGTCGTAGCTGCCAGGGCGTTGCCGCGCCAGCCAGATCGCGGCGCGCACGGCGCCGTGCGCGAACACGGCGCGCGAGCCGGCGCGATGCGTGAGTTCGATGCGCTCGCCGGGCGCGGCGAAAAGGACCGTGTGCTCGCCCACGATGTCGGCCGCGCGCACCACGGAAAAGCCGATCTCGCCGTCGCGCCGCGGGCCGGCCATGCCGGAGCGCGAGTAGCGGGCCACGCTGTCGAAGTCGACGCGGCGCGCATCGGCCACCGCGCGACCCAGGGCCAACGCGGTGCCGGACGGCGCGTCCTGCTTGAACTTGTGGTGCGCCTCGATGATCTCGGCGTCGAATTCGCCCGGCAGCACGGTGGCCGCCAGTGCCGTCATGCGCCGCAGCAACGCCACGCCGAGGCTGAAGTTCGCCGCCCACAGCACCGGGATCGCGCGACCGGCGTCGGCCAGCGCCAGGCGCTGGTCGTCGGACAGCCCGGTGGTGCCGCTCACGAAGGGCAGGCGCCGGCCCACGGCGAGCGCCAGCGCGGTGTCGAAGGCGCGGGCACCGGTGAAGTCGATCAAGGCATCGGGCAGCAGGTCCGGATCGAGGCGCGCCGTGAACTCGATGTCCGGCGCGCCCTTGCCGAACACGCGCGAAAGCGGCTCGCCGATCAGGGTCGAGTGCGCGGGCGCCAGCGCGGCGCAGACCACGCAGTCCTCGCGGTCCATCGCGGCGCGCAGCACCGACTGGCCCATGCGCCCGGCGGCGCCATGGACGACGAGACGGATCCGGTTCGGCATCGCCACACGCTAGCGGCGCGGCCGCCGGGCCGCAAGGAGGCATCGCCGGCGCCGGGTGCGGGTCGCCCGGCCGCCAGGCCAGCGCCTCAGGAGGTCATGCGGTCCCAGAACTGCTTGACGCCATCGAGCCACGAGCTCTGCCGCGGCGTGTGGTCCTTGCCGTCGGCGAAGCTCTGTTCGAATTCCTCCAGCAGCTCCTTCTGGCGCCGGGTCAGCCGCACCGGCGTCTCGACCACCACGCGGCACATGAGGTCGCCGCGCGCGCCGCCGCGCACCGGCTTGACGCCCTTGCCGCGCAGGCGGAACAGCTTGCCGGTCTGGGTCTCCGGCGGCACCTTGATGATCGCTTCGCCCTCGAGGGTGGGCACCACGATCTCGGCGCCCAGCGCGGCCTGGCTGAAGCGCACCGGCACCTCGCAGTGCAGGTCGCTGCCGTCGCGCTGGAAGATCGCATGCTCGCGCACGCGCACCTCCACATAGAGGTCGCCCGCCGGCAGCCCGGCCGGCCCCGCCTCGCCCTCGCCTGCCAGGCGGATGCGGTCGCCGTTGTCCACGCCGGCGGGAATCTTCACCGCCAGCGTGCGTTCGTGCTCGATGCGGCCGTGGCCGTCGCAGTCCTTGCACGGATTCTCGATCGCCTGGCCGCTGCCGCCGCAGGTGGGACAGGTCTGCTGCACCGAGAAGATGCCGTTCTGCATCCGCACGCGGCCGTGCCCGCGGCACGTTGCGCAGGCCTTGCGCCTGCCGTCGGCCGAGCCGCTGCCGTCGCAGGTTTCGCAGGCCACCAGGGTCGGCACGCGGATCTGGCGCTCGATCCCGAACACGGCCTCTTCGAGGTCGAGTTCGACCAGGTAGCGCAGGTCGGCGCCGCGCCGCTGGCGCCCGCGGCCACCGCCGAAGATGTCGCCGAAGATGTCGCCGAAGATGTCGCCCACGTCGGCCTGGAAGCCGCCCGGACCGCGACCGGCGCCGGCTTCGAAGGCGGCATGGCCATGCTGGTCGTACTGGCGCCGCTTGAGCGGGTCGCACAGCACCTCGTAGGCCTCCTTGGCCTCCTTGAAGTGCTCCTCCGACTTGCGGTCGCCCGGATTGCGGTCCGGGTGATGCTTCATCGCCAGGCGGCGATAGGCCTTCTTGAGTTCCTCCTCGCTGGCGGAACGCTCGACGCCGAGGATCTCGTAGTAGTCCCGCTTGCTCACGTCCCTTTCCCCGTCACCCACCGGGCTGCGGCCGTAGCGGGATCAATGACCTGCCGATGCCAGTCCGTGCCGCCCCGACGCGGAAGGCCCGGTCGCTCGCGCGCGAGGGACCGGGCCGGTGCGCCTACTTCTTGTCCTTGACCTCGGTGAACTCGGCATCGACCACGTCGTCGGCCTTGCCCGCGGACGCCTGCGGGCCGGGACCCGCCTCGGCGCCCGCGCCGTGCGCGGCGCCCGCCGCGGCCGCCAACGACTGCGCCGCCTGCTCCAGCGTCGCGATGCGCGACTCGATGCGGTCCTTGTCGTCGGTCTTCATCGCATCCTCGAGGTCCTTGAGCGCGGACTCGATGGCGCCGATCTGCTCGCCCGGCACCTTGCCGCCGTGCTCCTTGAGCGCGGAGCGCGTGCCGTGCACCAGGGCGTCGGCCTTGTTGCGCGCCTGCACCAGGTCGTGGAACTTGCGGTCCTCCTCGCGGTTGGCCTCGGCGTCGCGGACCATGCGCTGGATCTCCTCCTCGTTGAGGCCCGATCCCGCCTTGATCTCGATGCGCTGCTCCTTGCCGGTCTTCTTGTCCTTGGCCGACACGTGCAGGATGCCGTTGGCGTCGATGTCGAAGGTGACCTCGACCTGCGGCATGCCGCGCGGCGCCGGTTCGATCCCGGCGAGGTCGAACTTGGCCAGCGACTTGTTGGCGCTGGCGCGCTCGCGCTCGCCCTGCAGCACGTGCACCGTGACCGCGCTCTGGTTGTCGTCGGCGGTGGAGAACACCTGGGTGTTCTTGGTCGGGATGGTGGTGTTCTTCTCGATCAGCTTGGTCATCACGCCGCCCAGGGTCTCGATGCCCAGCGACAGCGGGGTGACGTCGAGCAGCAGCACGTCCTTGACCTGGCCCGAGAGCACGGCGCCCTGCACCGCGGCGCCGATCGCGACCGCCTCGTCCGGGTTGACGTCCTTGCGCGGCTCCTTGCCGAAGAACTCGGCCACCGCCTGCTGCACCTTGGGCATGCGGGTCTGGCCGCCGACCAGGATCACCTCGCTGATGTCGCCGATCTTGAGCCCGGCATCGGCCAGCGCGGTGCGGCACGGGTCGATCGTGCGCTTGACCAGGTCCTCGACCAGCGACTCGAGCTTGGCCCGGGTCAGCTTGATGTTGAGGTGCTTGGGGCCCGAGGCATCCGCCGTCACGTAGGGCAGGTTCACGTCGGTCTGGTGGCTCGACGACAGTTCGATCTTGGCCCGCTCGGCGGCGTCCTTGAGGCGCTGCAGCGCCAGCGGGTCGTTCTTGAGGTCGATGCCCTGTTCCTTCTTGAACTCCTCGACCAGGAAGTCGATGACGCGCTTGTCGAAGTCCTCGCCGCCGAGGAAGGTGTCGCCGTTGGTCGCCAGCACCTCGAACTGCTTCTCGCCGTCGACGTTGGCGATCTCGATGATCGAGACGTCGAAGGTGCCGCCGCCGAGGTCGTATACCGCGATCTTGCGGTCGGCGCCCTGCTTGTCCAGGCCATAGGCCAGCGCGGCCGCGGTCGGCTCGTTGATGATGCGCTTGACCTCGAGGCCGGCGATGCGGCCGGCGTCCTTGGTGGCCTGGCGCTGGCTGTCGTTGAAGTA
>CAZTNB010000216.1:0-4655 GCA_964614825.1 uncultured Gammaproteobacteria bacterium | reverse complement strand
CACTACGTGCGCTTCAGGCTGCCCTTCGGCGCCCGCTTCCGCGACCTCGATGCGGCCGAACGGGCGCGACTGGGCGTGGACGGCGGCATCATGCTCGGCGCGATCATCGGCGACTCCCCGGCCTCGCAGGCCAACCTGCTGGAGGGCGACGTGGTGCTGCGCATCAACGGCAAGCCGATCGCCGGCGCGGACGAGTTCCGGGCCCGGCTGCGCGAGCAGTCCGGGCGGCCGGTCACGCTGTCGGTGCTGCGCAACGGCAGCGTGCTCGCGCGTTCGGTGCGGCTGGGCGCGGCGCCGCCGCCGCCGCCGGACCGCTGATCCGGGGTCCGGGCGCATGCGGCGGCCGCGGGTCGTGGTGCGCCACTCGCCGATCCACGGGCGTGGCGTGTTCGCCAACCGGGCGATCGCGGCCGGCGAGCGCATCGTCGAGTACCGCGGTCGGCGCGTGCCCGCTGCCGAGGCCGCGCGCACCGACGCAGGGCGCACGGCGGCGGGCCACACCTGCACCTTCGCCCTCAACGACGCGTGGGTGATCGACGGCAGCGTGGGCGGCAACTGCGCGCGCTGGATCAACCACGCCTGCGAGCCCAACTGCGAGGCGGTGATCGACGTCGACATCGACGGCGATTCCAGGCGCGACCGCGTGTGGATACAGGCGCTGCGCCGGATCCGCAAGGGCGAGGAGCTGGGCTTCGATTACGACATCGTGCTGGCGGTGCCGCACAGCGCGCGGCTGCGGCGCCTGTGGGCCTGCCACTGCGGGGCGCGCGGTTGCCGCGGGACCCTGCTGGCGGGCGGGGGCGGGCGGCGCAGGCGCCGGGGTTGACGCCGGTGCGGACCGCTGCCGGGGACCCGACGCGTGCCGGTGGCCCCGGGGACCGGCAAACCGCCGCGATGCGATCGCACTGCGGCGGCCGCCGTCCGGATCAGTTTGCGGCCGGCTTGGCCAGCAGCCCGCGACGCTCCAGCAGCGGCTGCACGCTGGGATCGCGGCCGCGGAAGTCGCGGTACAGCTGCATCGCGTCGATGCTGCCGCCACGCGAGAGCAGGGTGTCGCGGAAGTGGTCGCCGTTCTTGCGGGTCAGGCCGCCGTTCTCCTTGAACCACTGCACGCTGTCGGCGTCGAGCACCTCGCTCCACAGGTAGGCGTAGTAGCCCGCCGCGTAGCCGCCGACGATGTGGCTGAAGTAGGTGCTGCGGTAGCGCGGCGGCACCGGCTCGTAGGCGACGCCCTTGTCCGCCAGCGCCTTGGCCTCGAAGGCCAGCACGGTGTCCGCCGTCGGGGCCTGGTCGGCGCTGATCTGGTGGTACGACTGGTCCAGCATCGCCGCGCCCAGGTACTCCACGGTGGCGAAGCCCTGGTTGAACTGCTGCGCGGCCACGACCTTGTCGAGCAGCGCCTGCGGGATCAGCTCGCCGGTCTGGTAGTGGCGCGCGTAGTTCTTCAGCACCTCCGGCCACGTGGTCCACATCTCGTGCACCTGCGACGGGTACTCGACGAAGTCCAGCGGCACGTTGGTGCCGGCCAGGCGCGGGTACTGCACGTTCGAGAACAGGCCGTGCACCGCGTGGCCGAACTCATGGAACATGGTGTTGGCTTCGTCGAAGGTCAGCAGCGTCGGCTCGCCCTTGGGCGGCTTGGGGATGTTGAGGTGGTTGGCCACCACGGGGCTGGTGCCGAACAGGCCGTTCTGCGACACGTACTCGTTCATCCACGCGCCGCCGCGCTTGTTGTCGCGGGCGTAGTAGTCGGCGATGAAGAGGCCGAGCGGCTTGCCGCCGTCGAACACCTCGAATACGCGCACGTCGTCGCGGTACAGCGGCAGGTCGTGGCGCTCCTTGAAGGTCAGGCCGTAGAGCTTCTCGGCCATGTAGAACACGCCCTTGCGCAGCACGTTGTCCATCTCGAAGTACGGCTTGAGCTCGGACTCGTCGAAGGCGTACTTGGCCTTGCGCACCTTCTCGGCATAGTGGGCCCAGTCCCACGCGGCGATCTGGAAGCCGCCCTTGTCGGCATCGACGATGGCCTGCATCGCGGCCGCCTCGGCCTTGGCGTTGGCCACCGCGGCCGGCGCCATGTCCGCCATCATCTTGTTGACGGCGGTGGTGGTGCCGGCGGTCTGGTCCTCGAGCACGTAGGCCGCGTGATTGGGGTAGCCGAGCAGGGCGGCGCGCTCGGCGCGCAACTTGACGATCCGGGCGATGGTGGCGCGATTGTCGAACTCGCCGCCGCGGCTGGCGCGGCCGACCGAGGCCTTCTGCAGGCGCTCGCGCAGGGCGCGGTCCTGCAACGTGGCCAGCGCCGGCTGGCCGCTGGTGTTCTGCAGCGCCAGCACGTACTTGCCTTCGAGCTTGCGCTCCTTGGCCGCTTCCGCGGCCGCCGCGATCGCGGCGTCCGACATCCCGGCGAGGCTGGCGCGGTCGTCGACCACCACGGCCGAGGCGTTGTTCTCCTTGAGCAGGTTCTGGCTGAAAAGGGTCTGCAGCGAGGCCAGCTCGCCGTTGATCTCGCGCAGGCGCGCCTTCTGCTTCTCGTCCAGCCTGGCGCCGGCGCGCACGAAGTCGAGGTGGTAGCGGTCGAGCAGGCGCAGTTGCTGGGCGTCGAGGCCGAGCTTGTCGCGCTGGTCGTGCAGGGCCTTGATGCGGGCGTACAGCTTCGGGTCGAGGGTGATGGCGTCGGCGTGGGCGGCCAGCAGCGGCGCCACGGTGGACTGCACCTTCTCCATCTGCGGATTGGTGTTGGCGCCGACCAGGTTGAAGAACACGTTGGATACGCGCAGCAGCACCTGGCCGCTGCGCTCGGCGGCGACGATGGTGTTGTCGAAGCTGGGCGGCTCGGGGTTGTTGGCGATGGCGTCGAACTCGGCGCGCTGCTCGGCCATGCCCTTCTCGAAGGCCGGCAGGTAGTCGGCGTCGGTGATGCGGTCGAACGGAGGCAGCTGGTAGGGCAGGGTGCTCGGTTCGAAGAAGGGATTGGTCGCGGCGGGCGCGGCCTTGTCGGCGGCGGCGCCGAGGGACGGCAGCGCGAGGCCGGCGGCCAGGGCCAGGGCCCAGGCGGGACGGAAGGTCATGGGGAGTCTCCGGCGGACAAGACGGGGCGGGAAGGGTAGTGCAATCGGCGGCCCGGGGCACCCTGCCGAAGGTTGGGATGGTCCCCGCCGGCGGGCCCGCCGGGCGCCGGGCCGGGCGCGCTCAGCCGGCCAGCTCAAGCGCCATGGCCGGCTGGCGCAGGCGCGGCCCGAGGTAGCAGTGCGAACCGCACGCGGTGAAGCCGGCGGCGGCGAAGGCCTTGCGGTACCAGGCCGGGGTGCGGCCGATCCAGCCCTCGCGGTCGCCGACGAAGTCGTCGCCCTTGCACATCACTTCCAGGTAGGCGACGCCGTCGCACAGTTCGCGCAAGCCGGACAGGCCGCGCAGCAGCTCGGCGCTGGGCACGTAGTGCATGACGTCGGCGCATACCAGCAGGTCGACCGGCCGGTCGAAGCGCTGCTGCTCCAGGTCGCCGAAGCGGCACAGGCGCACGTTGCGCGACGCGCCGTAGCGCTCGACCGCATAGTGGCTGGGATCGAGCCCGAGGTAGTCGAGCTTCGGCCGCAGCATGCGCAGGATCGGGAACCACGGCGCCTCGCCGCAGCCGACGTCGAGCACGCTGCGGACCGGGTGCTCCAGGTACCACTCGGCGATCGCCAGCACCATGCGCACCTTGCGCACGAGGCTGTCGTCGGACTTCACCCGGTGGCGCGGATGGCGGTACCAGCGGTCGAAGTAGGCCTGGTCGTAGCGCTTGCCCATGTCGCGATGGTGGCGGGACCGACCGGCGGACGGCAAGCAGCGGCCGGCCGGCGAGGCGCCGCGGATTCAGTCCCGCGCCAGCGCGCGCACCGGCACCGGCACGTTGCACAGCTCGATGCGGCCGGTCGGCTGGAGGAACCACGACTCGCGCCGCGTGCGGCGCGCCTCGACCAGCTTGCGGAACGTCGCGGTGTCGGTGCGCAGCACCTGCAGCGCGCTGCGCTGCGCTTGCGGCAGGTCGGCGGCGACGCGGATCGAGCGGATCGGAACCTGCTGCGTGGCGAGCTCGTAGAAGCCCAGCGGCCCGGTGCCGCGCGGCAGGGTGGACAGCAGCTCGATGCCCTGCAGCACCCGCCCGACCAGGGTCACGTTGCGATCCAGGTGCCGCGGCGAGTGGCCGATCACCACGTACAGCTCCGCGCCGCTGCCGGAATCCGCGGTGTCGCCGCGGCCGGCGCCGACCATCGCGTAGCAGTGGGCCAGCCAGGCGCGGCCGCGCTGCGGATCGCGCGCCGCCGGAAAGCCATCGCTGTAGCCGGCTTCCGGCGCGTACACGTCGCCATCGGGCAGCGGCGCGAACGGCAAGCCGGCGGAGGCGCGGTCGAACTCGCCGGCCAGCGCGCTCGCGGCCTTGCCGAAGCCGCGCCGCGCGGCCGCGTCCTCGGCCTGCGGGTCGCCCCACTGCACCACGTAGTTGTCCTGCGAGCGCAGGATCGCCAGCCCGTCGAAGTAGCGTTCGCGCACCAGGGCCTCGATGTTGGCCACGTGCCGGGGCGCGAAGGCCGGCGCCAGCTCGATCACCACGCGGCCGCTGGCCAGCTCCACGTACAGGGTGTGGCGCGGATCGGGCACGCGCCAGTCGG
>CAZTNB010000215.1:0-4657 GCA_964614825.1 uncultured Gammaproteobacteria bacterium | reverse complement strand
GCGCGGACGCGGGTCGGCCCGACCCGGGCTGCTAGACTCTCGCCCTCTTTGGGGAATCCGGGTACGCGCACCGATGGATCAGGTCCAGCGCAGGTCCTTGCAGGACGTCAGGCTGTGCATCGTGGGGCTGGGTTACGTGGGGTTGCCGCTGGCGGTCGAGTTCGGGCGGCACCTGCCGACCCTGGGCTTCGACATCGCCAAGCCGCGCATCGCCGAACTGCGCCAGGGCCGCGACCACACGCGCGAGGTCAGCGCGGAGGAACTCGCCGGCGCCAGCCAGCTCAGCTTCTCCGACGACGCCGCCGACCTGGCGCGCTGCAACGTCTATATCGTCACCGTGCCGACGCCGATCGACGAGTTCAAGCGGCCGGACTTCGGCCCGCTGGAGTCGGCCAGCCGCAGCGTCGGTGCCGCGCTCAAGCGCGGCGACGTGGTCATCTACGAGTCCACGGTCTACCCCGGCGCCACCGAGGAAGTCTGCGTGCCGATCCTCGAGCAGGCGTCGGGGCTGGTCTACAACCGCGACTTCCATGCCGGCTACAGCCCGGAGCGGATCAACCCGGGCGACAAGCAGCACCGCCTGCCCAGCATCGTCAAGGTCACGACCGGCTCGACGCCCGAGACCGCCGACTTCGTCGACGCGCTCTACCGCACCGTGGTCACCGCCGGCACGCACAAGGCCTCGAGCATCCGCGTCGCCGAGGCGGCCAAGGTGATCGAGAACACGCAGCGCGACGTCAACATCGCCCTGGTCAACGAGCTGGCCGTGCTGTTCGAGCGCCTGGGCCTCGATTCGGCCGAGGTGTTCGCCGCCGCCGGCACCAAGTGGAACTTCCTGCCGTTCCGCCCCGGCCTGGTCGGCGGCCACTGCATCGGCGTCGACCCGTACTACCTCACGCACAAGGCGCAGCAGATCGGCCACCACCCGGAGATGATCCTGGCCGGGCGCCGCATCAACGACGAGATGGGCAGCCACGTCGCGCGCCGCGTGATCAAGCTCATGACGCAACGGCGGATCCCCGCCGCCGAGTCGCGGGTGCTGGTGCTGGGCCTGGCCTTCAAGGAGAACTGCCCGGACCTGCGCAACACGCGCGTGGTCGACGTGATCGCCGAGTTCCGCAGCTACAACGCGCAGGTGCACGTGCACGACCCCTGGGTCGATGCCGCCGAGGCGAAGCACGAATACGGCCTCGACCTGGTCGCCGACCCGCAGCCGGGCAGCTACGACGCGGTGATCCTCGCGGTCGCGCACCGCGAGTTCGTGCAGTGGGGCGTCGAGCGCATCCGCGCTTTCGGCAGGCCCGGCAGCGTGCTGTTCGACGTCAAGCAGGTGCTGCCGCGCGACGCGGTGGACGGCCGGCTGTGAGCGGCATCCCGGGACAAGTCCGATGAGGGTCCTGGTCACCGGCGCGGCGGGCTTCATCGGCGCGGCGCTGTCGCATCGCCTGCTCGACCGCGGCGACGAGGTGCTGGGCTACGACGACCTCAACGCCTACTACGACGTGCGCCTCAAGCAGGCGCGGCTGGAGCGGCTGCAGGCACGGGCCGGCTACCGGCACCGCACCGCGAAGCTCGAGGACGAGGCCGCCCTGCGCGAGGCCTTCGGGTCCTTCCGCCCGCAGCGCGTGGTCAACCTCGCCGCGCAGGCCGGGGTGCGCTACTCGCTCGAGAACCCGCGCGCCTACATCGACGCCAACATCGTCGGCTTCATCAACGTGCTCGAGGCCTGCCGGCACCTGGGCTGCGAGCACCTGGTCTACGCGTCGTCCAGTTCGGTCTACGGCGCCAACGTCAAGCTGCCGTTCTCGGTGCGCGACAGCGTCGACCACCCGGTCAGCCTGTACGCCGCGACCAAGAAGGCCAACGAGCTGATGGCGCACACCTACAGCCATCTCTACGCGCTGCCCACCACCGGCCTGCGCTTCTTCACCGTGTACGGCCCGTGGGGCCGCCCGGACATGGCCCTGTTCCTGTTCACCCGGCGCATCCTCGCCGGCGAGCCGATCGACGTGTTCAACCACGGCCACCACACGCGCGACTTCACCTACATCGACGACATCGTCGAGGGCGTGATCCGCACCCTCGACCGCGTGCCGGGCCCGGACCCGGGCTTCGACCCGGCGCAACCCACGCCCGCGTCCTCGCGCGCGCCCTACCGCGTGTACAACATCGGCAGCCACCGCCCGATCCAGCTCTCGCGCTACATCGAGGTGCTGGAGCAGTGCCTGGGCCGCACCGCGCAGAAGCGCCTGCTGCCGCTGCAACCCGGCGACGTGCCCGATACCTACGCCGACGTCGAGGAGCTGGTGCGCGACACCGGCTACGCGCCGGCCACGCCGGTCGAGACCGGCGTGGCGCGCTTCGTCGAGTGGTATCGCGACTACTACCGCGCGTGATGCCCGCCAGCGCGATGGGCCACGAATCCGCGGCCGCGCCACCACTGGGCGCGGACGAGGTGCACGTGTGGCGGGTGCGCCTGCACGGCCGGGACCGGGCGCGGCCCGCGACCACCGCGACCGCGCTGCGCGCGGATCGCGCCGGCGAGCGCGCGCGGGCCGGTTGCGCGCTGCGTCGCATCCTCGCCCGCTACACCGGGCTGGCCACGGATGCCTTGCGCCTCGAGGCCGACGCCCGCGGCAAGCCGCGGCTGGCGCACCCGGGCGCTCCCGCGTTCAACCTCTCGCACACCGACGGCCTGGCCCTGGTCGCCGTGGCGCGCACGCCGGTCGGCATCGACGTGGAGCGACTGCGGCCGCTCGCGGACGCGCTGGGCCTGGCGCGCCGCTTCCTGGCGCCCGCCGAGGCGGCGGCCATCGCCGCGACTGGCGCCGCCGAGAGGGACGCCGCGTTCCTGCGCGTGTGGACCCGCAAGGAGGCCGTGCTCAAGGCCAGCGGCCATGGCCTCGCGCTGGACACCCGCGCGATCGACGTCGGCACCGGCCCGCGACGGCGCTTGCTGGCCCTGGCGGCGGCGCGCGAGGCCGGAAAGTTCGAGCTGCTGTCGCTGCCCGTGGCCCGCGGCTGGGTGGCGGCGCTGGCGCTGTCGGCAGCGCCGGAGCCCGGCGCCGCCACGCGCGTCGCGGTGCGCTGTTTCGACCTCGCCACGGCGGAGCCCGGCGGCGCGGCGCCCACCTGGAGCAGCCCATGAGCGAGCCCGCGATCCTGGTCAGCGGCGGCGCCGGCTACATCGGCAGCCACGTGGTGGCGCAACTGCTGGCGGCCGGCGAGCGCGTGGTCGTGCTCGACGACCTCAGCACCGGCTTCCGCGACGCGGTGCTGGGCGGCACGCTGGTGGTGGGCGACAGCGGCGACCGCGCCGCGGTCGAGTCCCTGCTGCGCCAGCACCAGGTCGACACCGTGATGCACTTCGCCGCGCGCATCGTGGTGCCGGAGTCGGTGGCCGATCCGCTGGGCTACTACGCCGCCAACACCTGCGCCTCGCGCAACCTGATCGAGGCCTGCGTGCGCGCCGGCGTCGCCCATTTCGTCTTCTCGTCCACCGCCGCCGTTTACGGCATGCCCGCGGACGGTCGCGCCTCCGAGGACACGCCGGCGGCGCCGACCAATCCCTACGGCAGCTCCAAGCTGATGACCGAGTGGATCCTGCGCGACGTCAGCGCGGCGACCCCATTGCGGCACGTGGCCCTGCGCTACTTCAACGTGGCTGGCGCCGACCCGCTGGGTCGCATCGGCCAGCGCACGCGCGGCGCGACCCACCTGCTCAAGGTCGCGTGCGAGGCCGCGGTGGGGCGGCGCCCGCTGGTGGAGATCTACGGCACCGACTGGCCCACGCCCGATGGCACCGGCGTGCGCGACTTCATCCACGTGGACGACCTCGCGCGCGCGCACCTCGATGCGCTGGCCTACCTGCGCCAGGGGGGCGCCTCGGTGACGCTCAATTGCGGCTACGGCCGCGGGCACTCGGTGCGCGAGCTGCTGGCGGCGGTGGAGCGCGCGCATGGCGCGCCGGTGCCGGTGCGCGAGGCGCCGCGCCGCCCCGGCGACGTGGCCCGCGTGGTGGCCGAGGCGACGCGCATCCGCCAGGTGCTGGGCTGGGTGCCGCGCCACCAGGACCTGGACTTCATCGCCCGCACCGCGCTGGCCTGGGAGCGCAAGCTCGGCGCGGCCGGCTAGGCCCGCGCCCGCATTCCGCCACCGCCGCGCCATTGCCGTCCGCCGCCGCCGGCTGCACCATGGCGCGGCCACCACTTGCCCTTGCAGATCCGAGGTACCAGTCATGTGCGGAATCGTCGCCGCCACCGCCCAGCGTGATGTCGTCCCCATCCTGATCGCCGGCCTCAAGGCGCTGGAGTACCGCGGCTACGACTCCGCCGGCATCTCGGTCCTCACGCCCGACGCCCTGCGCCGCCTGCGCACCAAGGGCAAGGTGCGCGACCTCGAGGCCCTGCAGGCCAGCGACCCGGTGCACGGCATGACCGGCATCGCGCACACGCGCTGGGCCACGCACGGCGCGCCCAGCACCCACAACGCGCACCCGATGGTGTCCAACGACGACGTCTCGGTGGTCCACAACGGCATCATCGAGAACCACGAGGCGCTGCGCGCCGAGCTGCAGGCCAAGGGTTACGCATTCACCTCCGAGACCGACACCGAGGTGATCGCGCACCTGATCCATGCCGGCACCACGCGCGGCCAG
>CAZTNB010000214.1:0-4667 GCA_964614825.1 uncultured Gammaproteobacteria bacterium | reverse complement strand
ACCTTTCGTCCGCGACCCGACTTTCGCCAGGGCCGTAGGGAGCCGCGCATTATACAAGCCGATCGAGGGCCGTCAACACCCGCGTCGCGTGGCCGGAACTGGCGCAGCGACGGGGGGCAGCGATCCTAGCCCTCTGCGGCCGGGAAGAGAAGCCCTCTTCCTTACTATAGGTGTTGTCCACGGCACCCGACTTCAAGGGCAGGCGCCCTTGATCCGGGCCCGCCTGGGCCCGATCCTTCCAACCAGCGCCCTTGAAGCCCCTCCGTGGACCCTGGCACGACCAGCCTGCAGCCCCGCTTCGCCGCCGCTACCGAGCTGCGCCGGCTGTCCGCGCTCGACCGGGCCCTGGCCGGGTTGGAACGTGCGCTGGCGACGAGCCTGGGCCCGGCACCGGCGCCGGTCGCGGCCAATCCAGCGGGCGATGCGGCCGACGGCATTGCCGACGATGCCCAACGGCGCCATGCCGCAGGCCTGATGCGCATCAACCACGCGGGCGAGGTCTGCGCGCAGGCGCTCTACCTGGGCCAGGCGGCGGTCAGCCGCAACGAGGAGACGCGGCGCCACCTGCTCGCCGCGGCGGACGAAGAGGCCGACCACCTCGCCTGGTGCGCCACCCGCCTGGAAGAACTTGGCGAGCGGCCCAGCCTGCTCAACCCGCTGTGGTTCGCGGGCGCCTTCGGCATCGGCGCCGCTGCCGGCGCGGTGGGCGATGCCGTGAGCCTGGGCTTCATCGTCGAGACCGAGCGCCAGGTCGAGGCGCACCTGGGCGACCACCTGCAACAGTTGCCGGAGGCCGACGCGCGCAGCCGCGCGATCGTGGCCGCGATGCAGGCCGACGAGGCCCGCCACGGCGCCAATGCGAAGGCCGCCGGCGCACGCGAGTTGCCCGCGCCGATCCCGCGGCTCATGCACCTGGCGGCGGACGTGATGCGCTGGGTGGCCTACCGCGGCTGAACCCGCGCCGCGCGCCGGACGAGGCGCCCTGACGCGACGGCTCCCTGCCGGCCTGCCGCCGGCCCCGACCGGCTACTGCAGGTTGCGGCCGTGGAACAGTTCCTCGATCTCGCGCCGCAGCAGCGCCTCGATCTTCTGCCGTTCCTTGAAGCTGAGGTCGGCCACCTGCGCCTCGAACAGGTAGGTTTCCAGGTCGAACTCCTTCACGTGCATCTTGGTGTGGAAGATGTTCTCCTGGTAGACGTTCACGTCGAACATCTCGTACTTCTGCTTGATGTGCTTGGCCAGGTAGTCCTGGATCGAGTTGATCCGGTGGTCGATGTAGTGCTTCTTGCCGCGCACGTCGCGGGTGAAGCCGCGCACGCGGTAGTCCATCGTGACGATGTCCGACTCGAAGCTGTCGATGAGGAAGTTGAGCGCCTTCAGCGGCGAGATCACCCCGCAGGTGGCGACGTCGATGTCGGCGCGGAAGGTCGAGATGCCGTTGACCGGGTGGCTCTCCGGGTAGGTGTGCACCGTGATGTGGCTCTTGTCCAGGTGCGCCAGCACGGTGTCGGAGATCACGTCCTTGCCGACCTTCTCCACCACCGGCAGCTCCGAGATCAGGATGGTGACGCTGGCGCCCTGCGGGTCGTAGTCCTGGCGCGCGACGTTGAGCACGTTGGCGCCGATGATCTCGGCCACTTCGGTCAGGATCTGGGTCAGGCGCTCGGCGTTGTAGGCCTCGTCGATGTACTCGATGTAGCGGTCGCGCTGCTCCGGCGTCACCGCGTAGCAGATGTCGTAGATGTTGAAGCTCAGCGCCTTGGTCAGGTTGTTGAAGCCTTGCAGCTTCAGGCGGGGCAGCGGCTTGACCACGGTGGGGCGTCCTCGCAGGTTCGGGCCCCGGGGCCCGCAAAAGGGGCGCGGATTATGCGCCAACTCCCGCGCCACGCAAGCGCCGGCGGCCGGATTCTACGCTGACCGCCGGCTGCTACAACCGCGCGTTGGCCGCGCCGGCGCCGGCACGGGACGGCGCGCGGTCGGGCCGTGCGGCGCGGCGGTTTGAAATGTTGGCGGCACCGGCCTATAAAAGGCATCACCCGGCAATCGCACTCCACCCACGGGAGACCCGATGAAGAGCACCGCCGCCGAGCGCTTCCAGCCGCTGGTCGAGACGATCCAGCGCTCGCACGCGCCGAACGGGTTGGCCTTCAGCGAGCACACCCTGCAACGCTTCCTGGCCGCCTGCCATCGCCGGCGCTACCCGTCCAAGACCGTGATCTTCCGGCCCGGGGACGGCGCCGGCACGCTCTATTACATCGTCGAGGGCTCGCTGGCGGTGTCGAGCGAGGACGAGGATGGGCGCGAGCTCATCCTCGCGTACCTCAACAAGGGCGAGTTCATCGGCGAGATGGGCCTGTTCTTCGAGCCGCAGCGGCGCGAGGTCATGGTCAAGAGCCGCACCCCGTGCGAACTGGCCGAGATCAGTTACGAGCGCCTGTTCGCCCTGTTCGAGGGCTCCCTGCGCGACGAATGCGCGCGCATCCTGTTCGCCATCGGCGGCCAGCTGACCCGGCGCCTGCTGCACACCAGCCGCAAGGTCTCGCGCCTGGCCTTCATGGACGTCACCAGCCGGGTCGCCCGCACGCTGCTCGACCTGTGCCAGGAGCCCGACGCGCTGTCGCACCCGCTCGGCACCCAGATCCGCATCTCGAGGCAGGAGATCAGCCGCATCGTCGGCTGCTCGCGCGAGATGGTCGGGCGCGTGCTCAAGCAGCTCGAGGAAAACAAGAAGATCTCGGTCAAGGGAAAGACCATCGTCGTTTTCGGCACGCGATGAGGCTCGCCGCCCACCCGAAGGGCGAACCGCGCCGGCCTTCGTCGCCGCTGCTGCGCGATGGGCGCGCCGGCGACGCCTCGGCGGTGGCGATCCTGCTCGGCCAGCTCGGCTATCCGTGCTCGCGCGGCGACGCCGCCGCCCGCATCGCCACCCTGCTGAAGGATCCCACCCAGTCGCTGGTGGTGGCCGAGGTGCACGGCGACCTGTGCGGCCTGCTCTCGCTGCACACCATGTACTACCTGCCGCTGGGCGCGCCGACCTGCCGCATCACCAGCCTGATCGTCGACGAGGCGCACCGCCGCGACGGACTCGGTCGCCTGCTGCTGCGCGAGGCCGAGCGTCGCGCCCGCGCGAGCGGCGCGGTGCGCATCGAACTGACCAGCGCCGCGCACCGGCATGCCGCGCACGCCTTCTACAAGGCCAGCGGCTACGAAGAGAGCTCGCTGCGCTTCGTCAAGCGCCTGGGCGAGGCCTGATCAGCGCCAGCGCAGCCGCGCCGGCGCCCGCCCCAGGCGCCGCGCGGCGCGCGCCACCGCCGCATCGCCGGCATTGACCAGCACCGCGTGGCGCGCGCCTGCCAGCATCGGCAGGTCGGCCAGCGAATCCGAGTACGCCACGTCCCAGCGTTCGATGCCCAGCGCCGCCAGCGCCTCGACCTTGCGCGCGCCGTAGCAGTGCCGCAGCACCCGCCAGCCGCCGTCCTCGTGGCGGACCTGCGAGGCGACGACCTCGACCCCGGCCACCTCCAGCGTCGCCAGCACCTCGGCCACCAGCCGCTGCTCCGAGCCGCTCACCACCAGCACGCGGTCGCCGGCCTCGAGGTGCGCGCGCAGCGTCGCCACTGCCTGCGTGCGTACGCGGGCCGGGTCGCGGGCCAGTTCGCGGGCGAAGCCGCGCAGGCGCGCGTCGAAGGTCGCGGCATCCACTCCCAGCAGGGCGACGCGCTGGTAGATGCGCGCGCCCGCGCTGGCATGGCGGCCGCTGAGCAGCAGCGGCAGGGCGAGCGGCGTCGCCAGCAGGGCCAGCGCGCGGCGCCACCAGCGTTCGCCGATCAGGCCGCGCAACAGGCTGGCGAAGGAATCGCCGGCCACCAGCACGCCATCGAAGTCGAACAGCACGATGCGCTCCGCGGCGCGGGCCGCGGTCGGGTCGACGCTCACGCGAACAGGCGCGCCAGTTCGGCGCCCGGGTCGGTCGCGCGCATGAAGGCCTCGCCGACCAGGAAGGCGTGCACGCCCGCGGCGCGCAGCAGCGCCACGTCCGCCGGCGCGTGGATGCCGCTCTCGCTCACCAGCAGCCGGTCGCCCGGCACCCGCTCGCGCAGGCGCAGGGTGGTGTCCAGCGACACCGCGAAGCTGCGCAGGTCGCGGTTGTTGACCCCGATGAGGTCCGCATCTTCGGCCAGCGCCCGTTCCAGTTCATCCGCATCGTGCACCTCGACCAGCACGTCCATGCCGAGCTGGCGCGCGAGCGCGGACAAGCCGCGCAGCGCGGCATCGTCGAGTGCCGCCACGATCAGCAGGATGCAGTCGGCGCCGAGCGCGCGGGCACCCAGCACCTGGCGCGCGTCGATGGTGAAGTCCTTGCGCAGCACCGGCAGCGCGCAGGCGGCGCGGGCGACGCGCAGGTAGGAATCGTCGCCCTGGAAGTAGTCGCGGTCGGTCAGCACCGACAGGCAGGTGGCGCCGCCCGCCGCGTAGCTGGCCGCGATCGCGGCCGGATGGAAATCGGGCCGGATCACGCCCTTCGATGGCGACGCCTTCTTGACCTCGGCGATCACCGCCGCGCGGCCGCTCGCGATCCGCGCCGCCAGCGCGCTACGGAAGCCGCGCGGGTGGTCCGCGGCCAGCGCGCGGCGCTCGAGCTGGTCGAGGGGCTCGCGGGCCGCGTC
>CAZTNB010000213.1:0-4683 GCA_964614825.1 uncultured Gammaproteobacteria bacterium | reverse complement strand
CCATCGACCAGCGGCAGGCTGTCGGCATCGACCACGATGCGCACGCCCTGGTCCTCGAACACCTGGTCGCCGGTCGCGATGGCGTCGGCCACGTCGACCACGTAGGCCCAGCCGGAGCAACCGGTGCGGCGCACGCCGAAACGCAGCCCCAGCGCGCCGGGACTGGCGTCGATGAACTTGCGCGCGCGGCTGGCGGCGGATTCGGTGAGGTGGATGCTCATGCGTGCGGTGCCCGGGCCTGGCGTCATTGTAGCGCGCGCCGCGGGGGCGGCGGCGCGATCCAGTATCATCCCGCGCCTTCCCGGCGCCCTATGGATGTGCGCCGGATGCACGGAGTTTCAAGCCCCATGAGCGTCGTCAGCATCGCGCAGGCCCTCGGCGGCCAGGTTGCCGCAGGGTCCACCGTCACCATCCGCGGCTGGGTGCGCACGCGCCGCGACTCCAAGGCCGGCCTGTCGTTCGTCAACGTCAGCGACGGCTCCTGCCAGGGCGTGCTGCAGGTCGTGGCGCCCGGCACGCTGGCCAACTACGAGTCGGCGGTCAAGCACCTCACCGCCGGCGCCGCCGTCAGCTGCACCGGCGCGCTGGTGCCCTCGCAGGGCAAGGGCCAGACCGTCGAGCTGCAGGCCAGCGCGGTCGAGGTGCACGGGCTGGTCGACGATCCGGAGACCTACCCGATCCAGCCCAAGGCGCACACGATGGAGTTCCTGCGCGAAGTCGCGCACCTGCGCCCGCGCACCAACACCTTCGGCGCGGTGGCGCGCGTGCGCCATTGCATCGCGCAGGCGATCCACCGCTACTTCCACGAGCGCGGCTTCTACTGGGTCAACACGCCGATCATCACCGCCAGCGACGCCGAGGGCGCCGGGCAGATGTTCCGCGTCTCCACGCTCGACTTCGCCAACCTGCCGCGCGACGCCCACGGCCGCATCGACTTCGCCCGCGACTTCTTCGGCAAGGAGGCCTACCTCACCGTCTCCGGCCAGCTCAACGTCGAGGCCTACTGCCTCGCGCTGTCGAAGGTCTACACCTTCGGCCCGACCTTCCGCGCCGAGAATTCCAACACCACCCGGCACCTGGCCGAGTTCTGGATGATCGAGCCGGAGATCGCCTTCGCCGACCTCGACGACGACGCCGACCTCGCCGAGGACTTCCTCAAGTACATCTTCCGCGCGGTGCTGGCCGAGCGCGCCGACGACATGGCCTTCTTCGTCGAGCGCAACGAGCCGACCGCGATCTCGCGCCTGGAGTCCTTCGTCGAGGCGCCGTTCGCGCGGCTGGACTATTCGGAAGCGATCGAGATCCTGCGCAAGTCCGGGCGCAAGTTCGATTACCCGGTCGAATGGGGCCTCGACCTGCAGACCGAGCACGAGCGCTACCTGGTCGAGGAGCACGTCAAGCGCCCGGTCGTGGTGATGAACTATCCCGAGCAGATCAAGGCCTTCTACATGCGCCTCAACGACGACGGCCGCACCGTCGCGGCGATGGACGTGCTGGCGCCGGGCATCGGCGAGATCATCGGCGGCAGCCAGCGCGAGGAGCGCCTCGACCACCTCGACCGGCGCATGGCCCAGTTCAACATCGATCCGGCCCACTACCAGTGGTACCGCGACCTGCGCCGCTACGGCACGGTGCCGCACGCCGGCTTCGGCCTCGGCTTCGAGCGCCTGGTGGTCTACGTGTGCGGGCTGGCCAACATCCGCGACGCGATCCCCTACCCGCGCGTGCCGGGCAGCGCCGAGTTCTGAGCGGAGGCCGCGCGCCGTGTCGATGGAAGTCTGGGCCTTCTGCCTGCTGCTGGCGCTGGCGCTGTGGACCGCGGGCATCAGCGGGTACCTGATCTTCGGCCCGCTGACCTTCCGGCACCTGCTCGACCGCGGGCTGACCCGGGGACTGGGCGGTTCCTTCGTGGCGCCCGCCTTCCTGCGCTGGCTGTTCCTGCGCCGCGGCTACCGCGGCTCGCCCGACCGCAACCTCACCGGACTGGCGGCGCCGGCCTGGGTGCTGGGCTGGTGCATGTGGATCGGCGGCGCCTTCAGCCTGCTGTTCCTGTTCTGGCGCCCGTAGTGGCCGGCCGCCTCCCGCCGGCACCCGTTGGCGCGTCGCGCGCCGGACCGACAATGGAGCCATCATGAACCTCGACCTCCAGGGCAGGCACGCGCTGGTCTGCGGCGCCTCGCAGGGGATCGGCCGCGCCGCGGCGGTCGCGCTGGCCGAACTGGGCGCCGACGTCACGGTGCTGGCGCGCTCGCCGACGGCGCTGGCATCCGTGGTCGCGGCGCTGCCCCGGCGTAGCGCGCAGGCGCACGCCTGGATCGAGGCCGACGCCAGCGACGCGGCGGCGCTGCGGGCCAGGGTCGAGGCCGCCGCCGCGGCGCGCCCCATCACCATCCTGGTCAACAACACCGGCGGGCCGGCCAGCGGGCCCGCGCACACCGCCAGCGCCGAGAGCTACCTCGCGGCATTCCACCAGCACCTGCTGGCCAACCATGCGCTGGTGCAGGCGGTGCTGCCCGGCATGCAACAGGCCCGCTGGGGTCGCGTGGTCAACGTGATCTCGACCTCGGTCAAGGAGCCGATCAAGGGCCTGGGCGTGTCCAACACGATCCGCGGCGCGGTCGCGGCCTGGGCCAAGACCCTGGCCGGCGAGCTGGGGCCGCACGGCATCACCGTGAACAACGTGCTGCCCGGCTACACCACCACCCAGCGGCTCGAGCAGATCGTCGCCGACCGCGCGCGGGCCTCCGGCAAGTCGCCCGCCGAGGTCGCGACCGCGATGCTGGCCAGCGTGCCGGCCGGGCGCTTCGCCGACGCCGCCGAGATCGCCGCCGCGATCGCGTTCCTGTGCTCGCCGGCCGCGGCCTACATCAACGGCGTCAACCTGCCGGTGGACGGCGGCCGCATGCAGTCGCTCTGAGCGCGGACCGGCGGGCCGCGTTCCGGACTGCCCGGCGAAGCCGCGCCCCGTTAAGCTCGCGCCATGGGCGAGCCCTTGCGATTCTCGAACCTCGTCGACGGGCGCCTGGCGCCGCCGTCGACCGGGCGCTGGCTGGACGTGCACGAGCCGGCCACCGGCGAGGTCTATGCGCTGGCGCCGGAGAGCGGCAGCGCCGACGTGGCCGGCGCCGTCGCCGCGGCGCGCCGGGTGTTCCCGGTCTGGTCCGCCACGCCGGCGTCGGAGCGCGCGCGCCTGCTGGCGCGCCTCGCCGAGCTGATCGAGCGCGACCACGACCTCCTCGCCATCGCCGAGTCGCGCGACTGCGGCAAGCCGGTGTCGCTGGCGCGCAGCCTCGACATCCCGCGCGCCGCGGCCAACTTCCGTTTCTTCGCCGCCGCCGCGACCCAGTTCGCCTCCGAATCGCACGGCATGGAGTCCACCGGCTTCAACTACACGCTGCGCCAGCCGCTGGGCGTGGTGGCCTGCATCTCGCCGTGGAACCTGCCCCTGTACCTCCTGAGCTGGAAGATCGCGCCGGCGCTCGCGGCCGGCAACACGGTGGTGGCCAAGCCCTCCGAGGTCACGCCGGCGACGGCCTGGCTGCTGTCGCGCCTCGCGGTGGAAGCCGGGCTGCCGCCAGGGGTCCTCAACGTCCTGCACGGCACCGGCGCGGGCGTGGGCGCGGAGCTGGTCGCGCACCCCGAGGTCAAGGCGGTGTCGTTCACCGGCAGCACGCGCACCGGCGCCGCCATCGCCGCGGTCGCCGCGCCGCAGTTGAAGAAGCTGTCGCTGGAACTCGGCGGCAAGAATCCGTTCATCGTCCACGCCGACGCCGACTTCGAGCGCGCGGTCGACACCGCGGTGCGCGCCGCCTTCAGCAACCAGGGCCAGATCTGCCTGTGCGGGTCGCGGGTGCTGGTGCAGCGCCCGATCTACGAGCGCTTCCGCGATGCCTTCATCATGCGCGCGCGCCTGCTGCGGCCGTCGGACCCGGCGCTGGCCGAGACCCAGTTCGGGGCGATGACCTCCAAGGCGCACTTCGACAAGGTCATGGGTCACATCGAGCTGGCCCGCGCCGAGGGCGGCAAGGTGCTGCTCGGTGGCAAGGCCGCGAACCTGCCCGGCCGCTGCGCCGGCGGCTGGTTCATCGAACCCACGGTGATCGAGGGCCTGCCCGGCAACTGCCGCACCAACACCGAGGAGATCTTCGGCCCCGTCGCCACCCTGCTGCCGTACGCCGACGAGGCCGAGGCGCTGGCGCTGGCCAACGACGTGCCCTACGGGCTGGCCGCGTCGGTGTGGACGCGCGACCTCGACGTCGCGCACCGGATGGCGGCGCGCCTGGAGACCGGCATCGTGTGGATCAACTGCTGGATGCTGCGCGACCTGCGCACGCCCTTCGGCGGCATGAAGCAATCGGGCGTGGGTCGCGAGGGCGGCATCGAGGCGATGCGCTTCTTCACCGAGGCCCGCAACGTCTGCGTGGCGCTGGGCTGAACCATGCCCAGGCTCGTCGAACTGCTGGAGCGCAACCGCCGCTGGTCCGAGGAGCTGCGGCGCCGCGAGCCGGGCTTCTTCAAGGCGCTGTCGCGCCAGCAGGCGCCGCGTTACCTGTGGATCGGCTGCTCCGATTCACGCGTGCCGGCCAACCAGATCGTGGGCCTGGCGCCGGGCGAGATCTTCGTCCACCGCAACGTCGCCAACGTGGTGGTCCACGCCGACCTCAACTGCCTGTCGGTGCTGCA
>CAZTNB010000212.1:0-4687 GCA_964614825.1 uncultured Gammaproteobacteria bacterium | reverse complement strand
CATCGCGTCCACGGCCGCGTGCAATTGCGCCAGGTCGCCGTCGTTGGCGATCACGTCGTCGGCCGCGGCCAGCCGCTGCCCGCGCGTGGACTGCGCCGTGATCATGGCCTGCGCCAGCGCGTGGTCGATGCCGTCGCGGCGCACCAGGCGCTCGAACTGCGTGGCCTGCGCCGCATCGACCACCAGCACGCGGTCGATCCAGGGATAGTTCGCGCGGCCGCCGCCCTCGACCAGCAGCGGGATCGCCACCACCACGTACGGTCCCCGGGCCTGCGCGACCTGGGCCCGCAGCCGCGCGCGCACGCGCGGGTGCACGATGGCCTCGAGCCGCCGCCGGGCCTCGGAGTCGGCGAACACGAGCGCGCGCAGGCGGCGCCGGTCGAGCCGGCCCTGCGCATCGAGCACGTCGGGACCGAAGGCGTCGACGACCTCGGCCAGCGCGGGCTGGCCCGGCTCCACCACCTCGCGCGCCGCCACGTCCGCGTCGAACACCGGCACGCCCAGGGCGGCGAAGCGCTCGCACACCGCGCTCTTGCCCGAGGCCACGCCGCCGGTCACCACCACCGTCAGGGGCTGCCCGCGCACCGGCGGCGCCCGCCTCAGGACAGGGGCCCGCCCAGCCAGGCGTCGAGGATGGCCTGGCCGAACAGGAACTGGATCCAGCCGCCGGCGGCCAGGAACGGGCCGAACGGGATCGGCGTCGCGCGATCGCGGCCGCGCAGGGCCAGCCATGCGCTGCCGGCGATCGCCCCCACCAGCGCCGACAGCAGCACGATGGGCAGGATGCCGATCGGGCCCACCAGCGCGCCCAGCGCCGCCAGCAGCTTGAAGTCGCCGTAGCCCATGCCCTCCTTGCCGGTCAGCAGCTTGAAGGCCCAGTACACCGACCACAGCGACAGGTAGCCCGCCGCCGCGCCCAGGATCGCGGTGCGCGGATCGACGTAGAGCCCGGCGCTGGCGCACAGCAGCGCGAACCACAGCAGCGGCAGCGTGATCTCGTCCGGCAGCAGGGTGGTGCGCAGGTCGACGCCCGCGCCGGCGACCAGCATCCAGGTGACGAGCAACGCGGCCAGCGCCGGCCAGCCCCAGCCGAAGCGCCACATGACCAGCGCGCTCAGCACGCCGGTGAGCGCCTCCACCAGCGGGTACTGCCACGAGATCGGGGCGCGGCAGGACCGGCAGCGGCCGCGCAGCGCGACGTAGCTCAGCAGCGGGACGTTCTCCCAGGCCGCCAGCGCGTGCCCGCACTTCGGGCAGCGCGAGCGCTCGAAGGCGAGGTCGGGCGGCGCCGGGTCGGCCGGATCCGCGGGCAGCTCCAGCACTTCGCGCGCCTGCACGCGCCAGCCGTGCATGAGCCGCGGCGGCAGCCGCAGCATCACCACGTTGAGGAAGCTGCCGACCACCAGGCCCAGCAGGCCGGCGCCGGTGATGGCCAGCGCCGGCGAGGCCTGGAAGGCGTCGAACATGCGGCCCGGCCGGTCCGTCGGCGGCCGCGCTCAGACCGCGGCGGCGAGCTTGAAGATCGGCAGGTACATGCCGACGACCATGCCGCCGACGATCACGCCGATGATGACCATGATGAAGGGCTCGAGCAGGCTCGACAGCGCGTCGACCGCGTTGTTGACCTCTTCCTCGTAGAACGAGGCGACCTTGAACAGCATGGTGTCGAGCGCGCCGGCTTCCTCGCCGATCGCGGTCATCTGCGTGACCATGTTCGGGAACAGGTCGACCTGCTTCATCGCCACGTTGAGCGGGTAGCCGACCGAGACGTCGTCGCGGATGCGCTTGACCGCCTCGGCGTAGACCACGCTGCCGGTGGCGCCGCCCACGGTGTCGAGCGCCTCGACCAGCGGCACGCCGGCCTTGAAGGTCACGGCCAGCGTGCGCGCGAAGCGCGCGATGGCCGAGTTGTGCAGGATCTGGCCCACGACCGGGATCTTGAGCATCAGGCGGTCGATCGCGTGGGCGAGCTTGGTCGAGCGCTTCACCGCCATGACCAGGCCGATGATGCTGCCGACCGCGATCAGCAGGATCAGCCACCAGTAGCTGATCATGAACTCGGAACCGGCCACGATCATCTTGGTGAATGCGGGCAGGTCGGCGCCGAACTGGGCGAAGATGGCCTTGAACTGCGGCACCACGAAGATCAGCAGCAGCGCCGACACGGCGATCGCCACCGCGACCACGGTGGCGGGGTAGAACAGCGCCTTCTTGATCTTGCCCTTGAGGCTCTCGATGTTCTCCTTGTAGCTCGCGATGGTGTCGAGCACGGTGTCGAGCACGCCGGCCGACTCGCCGGCCTTGACCAGGTTGCGGTACAGCTCGTCGAACTGCACCGGGTGCTTGGACAGCGCCTCGTTGAGCGAGGAGCCGCTCTCGATCTCGGTCTTGATCGCGGTGATCAGGTCCTTCATGCGCGGGTTGCGCTGGCCGCCGCCGATGATGTCGAACGACTGCACCATCGGCACGCCCGACTGCATCATGGTCGCGAGCTGGCGGCTGAAGATCGCGATCTCGCGCGGCGTGATGCGCTTGCCGGCGCCGCCCAGCAGCGGCCGCTTCTTCGCCGCCACCGTGGTCGGCGTGATGCCCTGCTTGCGCAGCTCCGCCTTGACCAGGTTGGCGTTCTTGCCGAGGACCTCGCCCCGCATCGTGATGCCGCGCTTGTCCTTGCCGGTCCACGTGAACTGGGTCAGCTGGCTGACCTGGCTGCGCGAGGTGGCGCCGGGCTTGGTGGCGGTGGCGGTGGCCATGGGGCGTGCTCCCGTTTAATCCTTGGTGACGCGGTTGATCTCGGCCAGGCTGCAGAAGCCGTCCTTCGCCTTCTTCAGGGCCGACAGGCGCAGGTCGTTGATGCCGCTCCTGCGGGCGACGTCGGCGATCTGCAACGCGTTGCCGCCGGACAGGATGATCTTCTGGATGTCCTCGGACATCGGCATCACCTGGTAGATGCCGACGCGGCCCTTGTAGCCCTCGTTGCAGCCCGAGCAGCCGACCGGCTCGTACAGCTGCAGGCTGTCGAGCTCGTCCTCGCGGAAGCCCTCGGCCAGCAGGGCCTCGCGCGGCAGCTTGATCGGCTTCTTGCAGTCGTGCAGGCGCCGCGCCAGGCGCTGCGCGATCACCAGCGTCACCGAGGAGGTGATGTTGTACGGGGCGATGCCCATGTTCATCAGGCGCGCCACGGTCTGCGGCGCGTCGTTGGTGTGCAGGGTCGACAGCACCAGGTGGCCGGTCTGCGCGGCCTTGATCGCGATCTCGGCGGTTTCCAGGTCGCGGATCTCGCCGACCATGATGATGTCCGGGTCCTGGCGCAGGAACGAGCGCAGCGCGGCGGCGAAGGTCATGCCGCGCTTGGCGTTCTGCTGCACCTGGTTGATGCCGGGCACGCGGATCTCGACCGGGTCCTCGACGGTGGAGATGTTGACCCCGTCGGTGTTGAGGATGTTGAGCGCGGTGTACAGCGACACGGTCTTGCCGGAGCCGGTCGGGCCGGTCACCAGCACCATGCCGTACGGCTTCTGGATCGCGTCGAGGAACAGCTTCTTCTGGTCCTCCTCGTAGCCCAGCTTGTCGATGCCGAGCTTGGCCGCCGAGGCGTCGAGCAGGCGCAGCACGATCTTCTCGCCGAACAGGGTCGGGCAGGTGCTGACGCGGAAGTCGATCGCCTTGGTCTTGGAGATGTTGAGCTTGATGCGGCCGTCCTGCGGCACCCGCTTCTCGGCGATGTCGAGCCCGGCCATGACCTTGAGGCGCGAGGAGATGCGCGGGCTGAGCTTGGCCGGCGGCGAGGCGATCGGGCGCAGGATGCCGTCCATGCGGAAGCGCACGCGGTAGGCGGTCTCGTACGGCTCGAAGTGGATGTCGGAGGCGCCGCGCTTGATCGCGTCGAGCAGCACCTTGTTGACGAACTTGACGATCGGGGTGTCGTCGGCGCCGCCGGAATCGATCGTGTTGTCGTCGGCGAGGTCGTCGCCGCCGGCCTCGAGGTCGAGGTTCTCCAGGCCCTCCTCGTCGGCGCCGCCGCTGACCAGGGTGTCGGCGCCGGCGAGGGCCTGGTCGATCGCGCGCTCGAGCAGGTCCTCGGGGACGATGATCGGGTCGACCGAGTGGTTGGTGTGGAACTTGATCTCGTCGAGCGCCCGCATGTTGGTCGGATCGGAGATGCCGACGAACAGGCGGTTGCCGCGCTTGAACAGCGGCAGCGCCTTGTGCTGCTGGATCAGCCGCTCCTCGACCAGCTTGATCGGGATGACCTTGAGGTCGAGCGCGCGCACGTCGAGCAGCGGGATGCCGAACTCGACCGAGGCCGCCGCCGCCACCTGCGCGGCCGGCGCGAGGCCGTTCTGCACCAGGTAGCTGACCAGCGGGATCTTCTGCTTGGCCGCCGCGTCGGATGCGCGGCGCGCCTCCTCGTCGGGCAGCACGCCATCCACGACGAGCCGGCGGGCTATCCCGGATAGCCCCGACAGGGTCTGCGGATTCAGCTGCATGGCCATGAATGCCCCACTACCCCGGACTCCGGCACGAAATGTACCTCAAACAAGCACTTGAGAGAACAACTTGCGGTGCCGTCGAAGCAGTTGCGCCCATCCGGCCACCCCGGCATGCTCCCACAGGCAGGCACATTGTGTGCCAAGGGGGCTGGTGGAAGCGTGATCAGCGTCGTATTGCCGGCCAAGAACGAGGC
>CAZTNB010000211.1:0-4740 GCA_964614825.1 uncultured Gammaproteobacteria bacterium | reverse complement strand
GCGAGTTGCAGGCGCTGCGCGTGCCGGTGCTGGCCACGGCGATCGGCAGCCTCGGTGAACGGGTGCTCGAGGGCGAGAACGGCTGGACCGTGGCGCCGCAGGCCCCGGCCATCGTCGCGCGCATCGAGGCGCTGCTGGCCGACCCGGCGGCGCTGGCCGCGATGCGCGCGCGCCTGCGCACGCTGGCGTTGCGCGACAGCGCCGCGATGGCGGCGGACCACGCCGCGGCGCTGCCGCTGCAGGCGCGTGCCGCGGCGCCGCCGGCCGCGCTGCCGGTGCTGGCGCTGCTGGCGGCGCAGGCCGGCGCCGACCGGCGCCGCGCGCTGGCGCGCGGCGCCGGACTGGAACGCACGATCGCGGCGCAGCAGGCGGAGCTGGAGGCGCGCGCCGAGTGGGCGGCGCGCATGGAGCGCCTGTTCCAGGAACGCAGCCGCTGGGCCGCGCAGCTGGAGCAGGACCTGGCCCGCGAACGCGAGACCAACGGCGCCGAGCTCGACCGCCTGCGCGCGGAGTTCGACGAGCGCACCCACTGGGCCCTGCGCCTGGATGCCGAGCTCAAGCAGCTGCGCGGCATCGACTCGCCGCTGCTGTGGGGCAAGGCCGCGCGCTGGATCACCGCCGCGCTGCGACGCCTGATGGCGCTGGAGTCGCGCCTGCGCACCTCGGCCCGGTTCCGCCTCGACCGCCTGGCCGCGCTCGCCGCGCGCACGCGGCGTTCGCTCGCCGCGCGTGGCGTGGCCGGCACCTTGCGGCGCGCCACCGCGTTCCTGGGCGGCCGGCCGCCGCCCTTGGAAGCGCCGCGCCTGGATGGCCTCGACGCCCCGTTCGAGGCCTTCGCGCTGCCGTGCAGCGAAGCGCCACGGGCCTCGATCGTGATCCCGGTCCACGACCATTTCGCCCACACCCTGGGCTGCCTGCGCTCGATCGCGCGGCATGCCGGCGCCAGCGCGTTCGAGGTGATCGTGGTCGACGACGCCTCCGGCGACGAGACGCCGCAGCGGCTGGCGCAGATCGGCGGCATCCGCACGCTGCGCAACGCGCGTAACCTGGGCTTCATCGGCACCTGCAACGCCGGTGCGGCGATCGCGCGCGGCGAGTTCCTGGTGTTCCTCAACAACGACACCGCGGTGACGCCGGGTTGGCTCGAGGCGCTGCTGGGCACCTTCGACGCGCGCGCGGACTGCGGCATCGCCGGCGCCAAGCTGGTCTATCCCGATGGCCGCCTGCAGGAAGCGGGCGGCATCGTCTTCGCCGACGGCTCGGGCTGGAACTACGGCCGCTTCGACGACCCGGCGGCGCCGGCCTACAACTACCTGCGCGAGGCCGACTACTGTTCGGGCGCCGCGATCGCGATCCGGCGCGAGCTGTACGCGCGGCTCGGCGGCTTCGACGCGCGCTACGCGCCGGCGTACTACGAGGACACCGACCTCGCCTTCCGCGTGCGCGAGGCCGGCCTCAAGGTCTGGTACCAGCCCGCCGCCACGGTGGTGCACTTCGAGGGCGTGAGTTCCGGCACCGACACCGGCAGCGGCATCAAGCGCTACCAGGTGGTCAACCAGCAGAAGTTCCGCGAGCGCTGGGCCGACGCGCTGGCGCGGCAGCCGGCGCCGGGCACGCCGATCGCGGTGGCGCGCGAACACCGGGTGCGCGGCCGCGTGCTGGTGGTGGACGCCTGCACGCCGATGCCCGACCGCGATTCCGGCTCGGTGCGCATGCTCAACCTCATCCGCCTGCTGCAGGCGGACGGCTGGAAGACCAGCTTCCTGGTCGAGAACCTGGCCCACCACGGCCACTACACCGAGGCCCTGCAGCAAATGGGCGTCGAGGCCCTCTTCCACCCCTGGACCAGCGATCCGGTGCGCTGGTTCCGCGAACACGGCCGCCTGCTCGACGTGGTGATCCTGTCGCGCCACTACGTCGCCGCCGCCTACGCGCGCCTGGTGCGCGAGTACGCGCCGCAGGCACGCCTGGTGTTCGACACCGTGGACCTGCACTACCTGCGCGAACGGCGCGCGGCCGAGCTCGCCGGGGACGCCGCCGCGCTGCGCGCGGCCGCGCGCACCCAGGTGCAGGAACTCAACCTGGTGCGCGGCGCCGACCTCACCCTGGTCGTCAGCCCGGTCGAGCGCGAGATCCTGCTGCGCGAATGCCCGATGGCGCGGGTCGAGGTGCTGAGCAACGTGCACGAGGTGGCCGGTTCCCGGCGCCCGTTCGAGGAGCGGCGCGACCTGTTCTTCGTCGGCAGCTACCAGCATCCGCCCAACGTCGATGCGATGCGCTGGTTCGTCCGCGAAGTGTGGCCGCTGGCCGCCGCGCGCCTGCCGCAGGCGCGCTTCCACCTGGTCGGCAGCGGGCTGGACGAGGCGCTGGCGCGCGAGTTCGCCGCCGACGGCGTCGACGTGCACGGGCACGTGCAGGACCTGGATCCGTACCTGGACGGCTGCCGCGTGGCGGTGGCCCCGCTGCGCTACGGCGCCGGCGTCAAGGGCAAGGTGAACCTGAGCATGGCGCACGGCCAGCCGGTCGTGGCCACGCCGGTCGCGGTCGAGGGCATGAACCTGGTGGATGGCGAGGACGTGCTGGTGGCGGACACCGCGGCCGCCTTCGCCGATGCGATCGTGCGCCTCTACCACGACCCCGCGCTGTGGCAGCGGCTGTCGGCCAGCGGTGCCGACAACGTGCGCCGGCATTTCAGCTTCGACGCCGCGCGCGCGGTGTTGGGGCGGATCCTGCCGCCACGCTGAAGGCGCGCGGATTGCCGGCGCTGCTCAGGCGGGGCTGGCGAGGAAGCGCTTCACGGTCCAGGCATCGAAGGGCCACGCCAGTTCGGCGCCGTTGTCGGCGCGCACCAGCACCGGCACCCGGGTGCCATAGCGCTGCTCCAGCGGGCCCTCCCAGCCCACCTCGACCGCCTCCCAGGCCTCGGCGCCGGCGCCGCGGAGGGCTTCCTCGGCGTGGTCGCACAGCGGGCATTCCTCGCGGCGGTAGAGCAGCAGGCGCATACGCTTCGGTACGGTGGAGCGGCCTCGATACACTAGCGCACCCCGCGCGTGGATTCGCCATGGCCGTCAGCGCCTTCGACCTGTTCAAGATCGGCATCGGACCCTCGTCCTCGCACACCGTGGGCCCGATGCGCGCGGCCGCGCGCTTCGTGCAGCGCTGGCTGGACGAGAAGGGCACGCTGGCGCGCGTGGCGCGGGTGCGGGTGGAGCTGTTCGGTTCGCTGGCCCACACCGGCCGCGGCCATGGCACCGACAAGGCGATCCTGCTCGGGCTCGAAGGCGAGTGGCCCGACCAGGTCGATCCCGACGCGATCCCGGCGCGGCTGACGCGCATCCGCAAGGACAAGTCGGTCAACCTGCTGGGCCGCCACCCGATCGCCTTCGACGAGAAGGCCGACCTGGTGTTCAACAAGCGGCAGAAGCTGCCCTTCCACTCCAACGGCATGCGCTTCGCGGCCTTCGACGCCGCCGGCGTCGAACTCGCCAGCCGCGACTACTACTCGGTCGGCGGCGGCTTCGTGGTCAACCCGGACGAGGCGGCAGAGAACCGCATCGTGGCCGACACCACGCCGCTGCCCTACCCGTTCAGGAGCGGCGACGAGCTGCTGGCGATGTGCGAGCGCAGCAAGCTGTCGATTGCCGGCGTGATGATGGCCAACGAGTGCGCGTGGCGCAGCGAGGCCGAGGTGCGCCAGGGCCTGCTCAGGATCTGGCAGGCGATGGCGGCCTGCATGCTGCGCGGCACGCGCGAGAACGGCGTGCTGCCCGGCGGGCTCAAGGTGCAGCGCCGCGCGCCGCTCATGTACGCCGACCTCGCCAGCCGGCCGGAGGCCGCGCTGCGCGATCCGCTCACCATCCTCGACTGGGTGAACCTGTACGCGCTGGCGGTCAACGAGGAGAACGCCGCCGGCGGCCGCGTCGTCACCGCACCCACCAATGGCGCGGCCGGCATCGTGCCGGCGGTGCTGCACTACTACGATCGATTCATCACCGGCGCCAGCGAGGACGGCATCATCGAGTTCCTGCTCACGGCGGCGGCGATCGGCATCCTGTACAAGGAGAACGCCTCGATCTCCGGCGCCGAGGTCGGCTGCCAGGGCGAGGTGGGCGTGGCCTGCTCGATGGCCGCCGGCGGACTCACCGCCGCGCTGGGCGGCACGATCTACCAGGTCGAGAACGCGGCCGAGATCGGCATGGAGCACAACCTGGGCCTCACCTGCGACCCCATCGGCGGCCTGGTGCAGATCCCCTGCATCGAGCGCAACGCGATGGGCGCGGTCAAGGCGATCAATGCGCAGCGCATGGCCATGCGCGGCGACGGCAAGCACCGGGTTTCGCTCGACAAGGTCATCAAGACCATGCGCGACACCGGCAAGGACATGGCCGAGAAGTACAAGGAAACCAGCCGCGGCGGGCTCGCGGTCAACGTCATCGAGTGCTGAAGCGCTCGACCGGCGCCGCGGCGATCGCGGCCGCGGCCGGCGCTGGCGTCGGTTCCGTCATGCGTCGCCCTCGCGGCGATCGCACGCACGCCATGGGCCGGCGGCGGCGCGCTCCGTTACAATGCGACGTCCGCCCCCGTGGCGCCACGCCCACGGCGCGCGCCGCCCCCAACGCACCATGTCCGAGCAACGCACAGAAACCGCGCGTCGGCGCACCTTCGCGATCATCTCGCATCCCGACGCCGGCAAGACCACCCTGACCGAGAAGCTGCTGCTGTTCGGCGGCGCGATCCAGA
>CAZTNB010000210.1:0-4754 GCA_964614825.1 uncultured Gammaproteobacteria bacterium | reverse complement strand
CGTGCACCGCCGGCGGCGCCTACGTGCCGGCGATGAGCGACGAGACCATCATCGTGCGCGAGCAGGGCACCATCTTCCTCGGCGGCCCGCCGCTGGTGAAGGCCGCCACCGGCGAGGTGGTGGACGCCGAGACGCTGGGCGGCGCCGAGGTGCACACCGCGGTGTCGGGCGTGGCCGACCATTTCGCCGAGAACGACCAGCACGCGCTGGAGATCGCGCGCGAGATCGTGCTGCACCTCAACGGCGCCAAGTCGATGCCGCTCGAATTGCGCGAGCCGCGCGAGCCGCTGTATCCGGCGCACGAGCTCTACGGCGTGCTGCCGCGCGACACCCGCTACCCGTTCGACATCCGCGAGGTGATCGCGCGCCTGGTCGACGGCTCCGAGTTCGACGAGTTCAAGGCCCGCTACGCCAAGACCCTGGTGTGCGGCTTCGCCCACCTGTGGGGCTACCCGGTCGGCATCGTCGCCAACAACGGCATCCTGTTCGCGGAATCGGCGCTCAAGGGCGCGCACTTCGTCGAGCTGTGCAACCAGCGCAACGTGCCGCTGGTGTTCCTGCAGAACATCACCGGCTTCATGGTCGGCAGGAAGTACGAGCACGCCGGCATCGCCAAGGACGGGGCCAAGATGGTCACCGCGGTGGCCTGCTCGCACGTGCCCAAGTTCACCGTCCTGATCGGCGGCAGCTTCGGCGCCGGCAACTACGCCATGTGCGGGCGCGGCTACCAGCCGCGCTTCCTGTGGATGTGGCCCAACGCGCGCATCAGCGTGATGGGCGGCGAGCAGGCCGCGAGCGTGCTGGCCACGGTCAGGCGCGACGGCCTCGAGGCCGCGGGCAAGGACTGGCCCAAGGACGAGGAGGACGCGTTCAAGGCCCCGATCCGCGACCAGTACGAGCGCCAGGGGCACCCGTACTACGCCACCGCGCGGCTGTGGGACGACGGCGTGATCGATCCGGCGGACACGCGCCGCGTGCTGGGCCTGGCCATTTCGGCCGCGCTCAATGCGCCGATCGAGCAGGGCCGGTTCGGCGTGTTCCGGATGTGAGTCCCGCGGTTCCGGCGCGTCGACGCGCGCCGGCGTGCTCAGTAGATCTCGTACTCGAGCTGGAAGCGCAGCGTGGTGTCGGGCGAATCGCTGGTGAGGCCGGCGAGCAGCGCGGCGTCCCACTTGAACTTGTCGCCGCCGGCCAGGCGCTTGCCGCCGAACAGCGCCGGGCCCGCCTTCGAGCTGTCGTCCTCGAACAGGTCGCCGAATTCGCCGGCGCCGCCGAAGCCCTGCAGGCCGAACTCGCACCGGGGATTGCCGCGCCAACGCAGCTGCCAGGCGTAGCCGAATTCGGTGGCGTCCTCGCGATCGGCGCCGACCTCGCGCGAGAACAGCAGGTTGAGGTTGGCCTGGGCGCGGCCGACATCCTTCTGGAACATGGGGCCGACGACGATCTCGTCGGGCGTGCCGTCCTCGCGCGTGTACTCGTACTCGGCGAACAATCCCAGGTCGAGCCAGTACTTGCCCTGCTCGGTGAGCTGGAACACGTTCTCCCACTCGAGGGCCTCGATCCCGCCGCCCTCGCCGGAGACGCCCTCGTACTCGAGCGCCAGTTCGGTGAACCAGTAGGCGTTGACGCCGTAGCCGACGTCGGCGACGAAGGCGCGTTCCCAGGCGTCGTCGTCCTCGTCCTGCACGCCGCCGCGGAACTCGAACTCGAGTTCACCGGCTTCGACCTGCGGGAGATAGACCTTGTCGGCGGGACCGGCGTGGGCCACGCCGGCGGCGATGCAGCACGACAGCGCGACGGCACTCAGGCCGAACGCGCTGCCGCGGTGGGCGTTCCCCATGTCTTCATTCCAATCAGGATCAGGATCGCGGTCGCCAGGTAGAACACGACCTGGATCCCCGCCGGCCGGTCGTCGTAACCGACCAGGGTCTTGAGCGTCTCGCCCAGCAGCGACTGCGTCGACAGGATGGCGGAGGTGTCCCACACCTTCTGCCCCAGCGCCGGCAGCACGTCGGCCTGCACCAGGTAGCCGGCCGCCTGCGCGGCCATGCCGGCGGCGAGCAGCAGGATCATCCAGTTGGTGACGGTGAAGAAATGCCGCATCGGGATGCGCAGCAGGCCGAAATACAGCAGGAGTCCCACCGCGACGCCGGCCAGCAGGCCCACGGCGGAGCCCAGCGCCATGCTGGCGACGTTCGAGCCGCCGGCGCCGAGGCCGAACATGAACAGCACGATCTCGGAGCCCTCGCGCAGCACCGCCAGCGCGACCACCGCCAGCAGCGCCGAAGGCGGGCGCGCGCCGCTGGACACGCTGCCGCCGACCGACTTCATCTGCGCGGCCAGTTCGCGGCCGTGGTGCGACATCCAGATCGCGTGCCAGGCGAGCATCGCCACCGCGGCCAGCAGCACGCTGGCGTTGAAGATCTCCTGGCCCACGCCTTCCATCGCGTTGGCGATGCGTTCGGCGAACAGGGCCACCACCAGCGCGCCCAGCACGCCGGCCAGCACGCCGCTGCCGACCCAGCGCCCGCGCCCGGCGAGGCCGCGCGTCGCGGCGAGCACGATGGTGACGACCAGCGCGGCCTCGAGGACCTCGCGGAATACCAGCAGCGCGGCGGCAAGCATGGGACCGGGACTCCGCCGCTACTCGGCCACCACCACGCCCTGCGCGGTGTCCATGTGGAATTCGCCGAAGAAGGGATAGCGACCCGGTTCCAGCGGCCCGATGTAGACGGTGATCGTGGCCTTCGGGCCGACGATCTTCTCGCGGTTGAGTTCGTGGCTTTCGAACTCCTCGGCGGTGTCGTCGCGGTTCTCGACCAGCAGCTTGATCTTCTGCCCGGCCGGGACCTTGAGCTCGGCCGGCTCGAACTTGTGGTCCTGGATCGCGAGCTTGACCTCCACCGGTTCCGCGGCCAGCGCGGGGGCGGCCAGGGCGGCGAACAGGGCTGCGAGGGCGAATCGGGTCATGGGGCGGTTCCTGCCGGGGATGGCCAAATGGTAACGGTTCTCATTTGTAATGGCAAAACCGGGCGCGCGCAAGCCGCCGCCCCGTGTCGCGGCTACCATCGGGATCCTCCCCCGGCCCCGGCGCGCATTTCCATGTCCTCGATCAAGGTCGAACAGGACCAAGGTGTGGCACGCGTCACCCTGCAGCGACCCGAGGTCCACAACGCCTTCGACGACAAGCTGATCCGCGAGCTCAGCGTGGCCCTGGCCGAGCTCGGCCGCGACGTGCACGTGCGCGCGGTGGTGCTCACCGGCGCCGGGGCCTCGTTTTCGGCCGGCGCCGACCTCGGCTGGATGCAGCGCATGGCCGCGGCCGGCGAGGACGAGAACCGCGCCGATGCGCTGACCCTGGCCAACCTGATGCACACCCTGGCCTTCCTGCCCAAGCCCACGCTGGCGCGGGTCAACGGCGCGGCCTACGGCGGCGGCGTGGGCCTGGTCGCCTGCTGCGACATCGTGGTCGCGGCGCAAGGCGCGAAGTTCGGCCTCACCGAGGTCAAGCTGGGCCTGGTGCCGGCGGTGATCTCGCCCTACGTGATCGACGCGATCGGCGCGCGCCAGGCGCTGCGCTGGTTCCAGACCGGCGAGGCCTTCGATGCCGCGCGCGCGCAGGCCATCGGCCTGGTGCACGAGGTGGTCGAGGCCGAGGCGCTCGACGCCGCCGTCGCCGCGCAGGCCGCGGCACTGCTCAAGGCCGGGCCGCAGGCGGTGCGGGAAGCGAAGGCGCTGGCCCAGCGCATGGGCGGGCGCCACGCCGACCGGCGCCGCCTCGCCGACGAGGAGAATGCGGCCCTGATCGCGCGCCTGCGCGTGTCGCAGGAGGGCCAGGAGGGCATCGCCGCCTTCCTCGCCAAGCGCAAGCCGGCCTGGCTGGCGTCGTGATCCCGGCCCTGCGGTGGATGCCGCGATGACCGACCACAACCTCCGCGGCATGGGGCGCGCATGAGCCTTTTCGGCAAGATCCTGATCGCCAACCGCGGCGAGATCGCCTGCCGCATCGCCCGCACCTGCCGGCGCCTGGGCGTGCGCAGCGTGGCCGTGTACTCGGAGGCCGACGCGCGCGCGCAGCACGTGCTGCAGGCCGACGAGGCATGGCCGATCGGCGGTCCGCGGCCGGCCGATTCGTACCTGCGCGGCGAGGCCATCCTCGAGGCGGCGCGCCGTAGCGGCGCGCCGGCGATCCATCCCGGCGACGGCTTCCTGTCCGCGAACGCCGATTTCGCCGAGGCGGTGGAGCGGGCCGGGCTGGTGTTCATCGGCCCGCGCGCGGCCTCGATGCGCAAGATGGGCTCCAAGGCCGGGGCCAAGATCCTGATGCAGGGCCACGGCGTGCCGGTGGTGCCCGGCTACACCGGCGAGGACCAGGACCCGGCGCTGCTGGCCCGCGAGGCGGCGCGGATCGGCTTCCCGCTGATGATCAAGGCCGCGCACGGCGGCGGCGGCAAGGGCATGCGCATCGTGCGCGCGCCGGCGGATTTCGACGCGGCGCTGGCCTCCTGCCGGCGCGAGGCGCTGGGCGCGTTCGGCAAGGACCGCGTGCTGCTGGAGCGCTATGTCGAATCGCCGCGCCACATCGAGTTCCAGATCTTCGCCGACGGCCACGGCCATACCGTACATCTGGGCGAACGCGAGTGCTCGGCCCAGCGCCGGTTCCAGAAGGTGCTGGAGGAATCGCCCTCGCCGTTCCTGGATCCGGCGCGCCGCGCGCGCATGGCCGCGGCCGCGATCCAGGCCGCGAAAGCCGT
>CAZTNB010000209.1:0-4760 GCA_964614825.1 uncultured Gammaproteobacteria bacterium | reverse complement strand
CCGGGTTCAGCCGGCCAGGGCGCGGAACGCGTCGCGGGTGAGGTTCTCCGGCTCGCCGCCGCTGGTGGCGCGCACGTTGTCCTCGATGCGGATGCCGCCGCAGGGGCGCAGGGCGTCGACCTTGGCCCAGTTCACCGCGCCCGCATGCGGGCCGCGGCGCAGGCCGTCGAGCAGCATGTCGATGAAGTAGATGCCGGGCTCCACGGTCACCACGTTGTCGGCCTCGAGCACGCGGGTGCAGCGCAGGTAGGGGTGGCCCGCGGGCTTCGGGATCGTCTCGCCCGACTCGTCCTTGAGGAAGCCGGCGACGTCGTGCACCTGCAGGCCGAGGAAGTGGCCGATGCCGTGCGGCAGGAACACGCTGCTCACGCCGGTCTCGAGCTGCGACTCGGGGTCCATCCGCACGATGTCGAGCTCGTGCAGCACGCGGCCGACCGCGCGGTGGGCGTCGAGGTGGAAGGCCTTCCAGTCGAGGCCGGGCCGCACCCGGGCGCACAGCGCCAGTTGCTCGTGGTTGAGCCGCTCGAGCAGCTCGGTGAAGGCCGCGTTGCCGTGGCCGAAGGTGCGGGTGACGTCGGCGGCGTAGCCGTTGCACTGGGCGCCGGCATCGATCAGCAGCGAGTGGTGCTGCGCGGGGCGCGCGCGGTCCTGGTGCTGGTAGTGCAGGGTGGCGGCGTGCTCGTTGAGGGCGACGATGTTGCCGTACGGCAGCTCGTTCTCGGTATGGCTGGCGGCCTCGCAGTAGGCGAGGTGGATCTCGTACTCGCTGCGGCGCTCGCGGAACGCCGCGCCGGCGGCGCGGTGCGCGATCGCGGCCTTGAGCGAGGCGCGGCGCAGGCACTCGAGCTCGTAGCCGGTCTTGCGCGTGCGCGAGAGGTGCAGCGAATCGAGCAGCGCCCGCGGGTTGTTGGGCGCCACGCCCTCGATCGCCGCGCTGGGCTCGGCCACGATCGCGGCGCGCGACAGGTCGCGCGGCAGTTGCGCGCGCACCTGGGCCACGTCGGCGACCACGCGGATGTCGAAGTGCTCGACCCAGTAGCCGCCCGGGTCCTGCGGCGGCACGTGCCAGTAGTCGGCCGGCTGCACGTACACCAGCACCGGCTTGCTGCCCGGCGCGTAGGCGATCCAGCAGTCGGGGTGCCGGGTCAGCGGCAGCCACCACTTGAACTGCGGGTTGGGGTAGTAGGGGTTCGGGGTGTCGTCCAGGAAGCGGTAGGTCTGGGTGCCGGCGGCGACCAGCAGCAGGTCGTGGCCCGAGCGCGCCAGCGCGTGCGTGGCGCGCGCCTTCACGTGGTCGAGATGCTGCGGATACAGGGCAGCGAGGCGGTCGGACACGGCGGTACTCCGGACTTGTGCGAGACTTGCGCGCCGATTGTGCCGCAAGGAGCAGGGACCCCGCATGCGCCGGATCGCCGTGGTGACGTCCTCGCAGTGGTCGCGGGGCCATCCCGACGACGTCTCGCTGTTCGTGGCGATGCCGCGCTTCGGCCTGCAACCCGAGCCGCGCGTCTGGAGCGACGCGGCCGTGGCCTGGGAGCGCCACGACGCGATCCTGGTGCGCACGCCCTGGGACTACTTCCGCCGCTGGCCGGAATTCAGCGCCTGGCTCGACCGCATCGAGACGCTGGGCGTGCCGGTGGTCAATCCGGTGCCGCTGTTGCGCTGGAACGCCGACAAGCGCTACCTGCTGGCCCTGGAAAGGGCCGGCGTGCCGGTGGTGCCGACGCGCTTCGTCGAGTCCGGCCAGGTCATGGCGGCGCTGGCCGCGTGCCGCTGGGGCGAGACCGTGATCAAGCCCACCGTGAGCGGCGGCGCCTGGGACACGCTGCGCCTGCGGCCGGAGGAGTTCGAGGCCCGCGCCGACGAACTGGCCGCGCTCGCGCGCAAGCACACGCTGATGCTGCAGCCGTACCTGCCCGAGGTGGCGACGGACGGCGAGTGGTCGCTCATCTACCTCGGCGGTGAATTCAGCCACGCCGTGCACAAGCGCCCGCGCGCCGGCGACTTCCGCGTGCAGGAGAAGCATGGCGGCGGGTACGAGCGCGCCGAGCCCGACGCCGGGCTGGTGGCGCAGGGCCGCGCGGTGCTGGCGGCCCTGCCGGGGCTGGGCTTTCCCGCCTGCCTGTACGCGCGCGTGGACGGCGTGGTGCGCGGCGGCCGCCTGCTGCTGATGGAACTCGAGGTGCTGGAGCCGCAGCTGTTCCTTGCCGGCGCGCCGCACGCCGGTGCAGCGTTCGCGCGGCTACTGTCGGCCTCCCTGGTACAGCAGGCGGCGGCGGGATAGCGCGGCGCATCGCCCGTCTCCCGCGGGCGGCGGCCATGCCGGTCCCGCGCGCGGGCGCGTCGGCGCTCAGCCGTCCTGCTGGCTCTCGACCCAGGACTTCAGCACCGCGAAATCGTGCGGCGCGATGTCGACGATGCGGAATCCGGCCCAGTACTGGCCCGGCGCGCCCGCCGGCTCGCTCCACTGCTCGTGCACGCCCACCTCGATCGGCACCGGCTGGCCGCGCTCGTCGGGCAGGTGGAACACGAACTGGTAGAGCGCGTCCTCGCGCGTGGGCGTGGTCGCGATCAGCATCATGCCGTCGACCGACAGGTTGCCGACGCGGCCCATGCCGTGCCCGGTCATCGCGTTGACGACCTGGATCAGGGATTCGGGGTTCTTGCGCCGGCTGCGGCGCTGTTCGGCCGTGGTCATGGCGGTGGCCTCAGGCCGGCGCCGGCGTCGGTTCGGCCGGCTTGCCGGCGAACCCGCGCAGGGTGGTCATGATCGCGTTCCAGGCCCGATCGATGATGTTCTCCTTCTGCGCCTCGACCACGCGCGCATGGCCGCGCACGATGTCGCGCGCCAATTGCTCCATGGTGCGCTCGTCCACGCGCACGCCGCGCTGGTTCACGAACAGGCAGCGACCGGTGACGGTGGAGAACCACGACAGCTTGCGCCGCACCATGTCGCCCTGCTGGTTGGTCTGGAATTCGAACCAGGAGCCGAACGGGATGGTGCGCAGGCGCTCGAGCACGCGCTGCTCCTCCGCGTTGAGCGGCGTCAGCAGCTTCGGCGGGCGGGTGGGGTCCTTGCGCTCGGCCTTGTCGGGGCGGTCGCCCTTGTCGGCCTTGTCGCCCTCGCCCGCCTCGCCCCCCAGGCGCGCGCGCTGCTTGAGCTTGATCGCGAGCTCGGTGAGCGAGGCTTCGTCGTCCTTGCCCGCGGCGCCGCCGAACAGGCGCCGCACCACCGCCTGCACGTCCTCGCCGTGGTAGCCGACCTGGCCCAGTCCCGCTTCCACTTCCTGGCGCAGCGCCTTGGTGTCCGGATCGTCCTTGCGCGCGGTCAGCTGCTCGGGCGTGGACGGCTCCAGCAGGCGGTCGGCGACGCCGAGCCGGCGGCGGTAGGTCTCGCTGTTCTCGCCCTGGCGCAGGACGGTGAGTGCCAGCACGTCGGTCCAGGCCTGTTCGAGCAGGGTGCGGATCAACGCGGGCGGATTCTTCTTGCCGATGCGCTGTCCGATCGCCTTGGCCGCGGTGGCCCGCGCCAGCTCGAGGCGTTCGCGGCCCTTGGCCGCGTCGACGTGCCGGCGCTCGGCCACTTCGGACTTGCGCGCGAGCGTGCCCAGGTGCTTGCTGAGGTCGCCGAGCAGGTCCTCGAACAGGTCGACGTCGTCGTCGTATTCGCTGGTGACGCGGTCCACCACCAGGCGCATCTTCTCGACCAGGGCGCGGTCGTCCGACTCGTCGTCGAGCCAGTACAGCCCGGCCTCGGCCACCGAGTTGAGCAACTGGCGGGCGGGGTGCGAGCGCCGGGTGAAGAAGCTCTTGTCGCGCAGCGCCACCCGCAGCAGCGGGATCTGCAGGCGCGTCATCAACTGCTGCGCGGCGCTGTCGGGCTTGGCGTCCTTGCCCAGGTGGTCGAACAGCATGCCCATCAGGTCGATGGTGTCGCCGTCGGTATCGGCGAGCTTGGGCGGCTTGCCGTCGGGCGTCAGCTGGCGCAGCTGCGCCATCAGGTCCTGCTTGAGGTGCGAGATGCTGCGCGCCACCATCTTGCCGCCGATCATCATCGGCGGCGCCGGCTTGCTCTGCAGCGCCGACAGCACCGACTGCACGTCCTCGGTGCGCACCGCGTGCGCGTTCTCCTGGCCCGGCGGCGGGTTCAGGCCCAGCGCGCGCCGGCGGCCGCCCAGCAGGTCGCGCATGGTCTCGAACAGTTCGAGGTCGCGCGCGTCGGCGTGGCTGCCGCCGCCCTCCGACGGCGTTGCCGGCGCCCGCGACTGCGCCGGCGGCGCCGGCGTGCCGGGCCAGCCGGTCATCGGATTGTTGAAGCCGGCGAAGCGCGGATCGTTGCGCGTGTCCGGCATCGCGCCGCCGGTGCCGGCATCGCCTTCGGTCCCCTGCGCGCCGCCCGCGGCGCCACCGGCCACGCCCGCGCCACCCGGATGGCCGGGGAACGCACTCGCGCCGGCGCGGCTGCGCGCGGCGATCCCGCTCGCCGCGCCCGCGCCACCCGCGGCGCCGCCGCCGCCCTGCGCGCCGGCGCCGGACCCGCCGGCAGCCGTTCCCGCCGCGCCGGGCGCGCCGGCGCGCGCACCGACCGAGGGCTGGCCAGCGCCACCCATGCCGCCCGCAGCGCCACCGGCGCCAGCGCCAGCCGCGCCGCCCCATCCTGCGCCTGCGCCGGTGCCCGCGTGCCCGCCCGAGTCGGCCCCGGTGCCCGCGCCAGCGCCCGCGCCCGCGCCCGCGAATCCCCCCGCGCCGCCCGGTCCGCC
>CAZTNB010000208.1:0-4762 GCA_964614825.1 uncultured Gammaproteobacteria bacterium | reverse complement strand
ATGATCGGCTTCACCGCGCAGGCCGCGGCCTGCGCCTCCGCCGAGGGCACGTTGAAGGTATCGCCGGTCTCCACCCGCGCCGCGCGGATGGTCAGCCAATTGCGCAGGCACAGCGGACCGCTGCGCGGGCCCAGGTCGAAGGAGCGCTGCGCGTCGCGCGCGGCCGACTTCCAGTCGCCTGCCCGCAACGAGAGTTCGGCCAGCGCCTGCCAGGCCACCGGGTCGTCCGGATGCAGGGCCACGACCTGCTCGTAGTCGCTGCGCGCCGCCGCGAGGTCGCCGGCCACCTCGGCGGCCTGCGCGCGCCGCTTGAGATCGTCGACCGCGGGATCCGCCAGCGGCTCCACCACCACCGCGGTATCGAGCGCCGCGGACTGGGCGCGAATCTCCGCGACCCAGTCGCGCGCCGGCGCCGCCGGGGCCGGCGCCGGTTTCGGCGCCGGGCTGGCGCAGGCGACCAGCATCAAGGCGAGCAGGCCCGCACTACAGCACTTCGTCGTCATCGGGTTCCTTCGGCGGATCGGGATCGGCCTTGCGGCTGCGGAAGAGGTTGCGCAGGCGCCACTTCTCGCGCGCGCCCGCGGGTTGCGGCGCGGCCTGCGGCGTGGCGTTCGCCGGCGGCGGCGCGGCCGCGGTGGTGTCGGCGCGGGGCGCATCGGGCCGGAACCAGTCGCCGAGCCGCGCCATGTAGCAGGATTCGGTGAAGCCCGGCTCGTGGCCGCGCACGAACGGCAGCTGGCGCGCGCCGGGGCAGCTCGCGTCGGTGAGGCCCTGCGCCGCCACGTCCACCCATTGCAGCCGCGGATCCTCGCGCAGGTCCAGCAGCAGCGGCTCGGTGGGCAGGCGGGCGAACAAGGCGGCCCACACGCGCAGGGCGCCGGTGGCGCCGTACAGGCCGGTCTGCTTGTTGTCGTCGCGTCCCATCCATACCACCGCGAGGTGCGCGCCGGTATAGCCCGCGAACCAGCTGTCGCGCTGGTCGTTGCTGGTGCCGGTCTTGCCGGCGGCGTCGAGGCTTCCGAGGCCGAGGCCGACCAGGGCATGCGCGGTGCCGCTGCGCGCGGCCTCCTGCAGCGCGTAGCCCACCAGGCGCGAGGCCGCGACCAGGTCGCCCGGCGTCGGCGGCGCCGCGTGCCGGCGCAGCGGCCGGCCCTGCGCATCGAGCACGGCATCCACGGAGTACAGCGCCAGCGGACGACCATCCGCGGCCAGGTACTGGTAGGCCTGCGCCACCTGCAGCGGCGACAGTTCCACCGCGCCCAGCAGCAGCGAGGGATTCGGCGCCACCTGCGTGCCCGGCACCAGCGCCTGCAGCACGCGGGCCACGCGCTCGACGCCGAGCTCCATGCCCAGGCGCACGGTCGCGAGGTTGTAGGAGCGCGCCAGCGCCTCGATCAGGGCGACCTCGCCATGCTGCACGCCGTCGATGTTGCCGGGCTCCCAACGCCTGCCGCCGGGCAGCGCGACGCTGATCGCAACGTCGTCGAGCGGCGTCATCAGGTTCCAGCGCCCCGGCTGCGCCAGCGCGACCAGGTAGACGAAGGGCTTGACCAGGCTGCCGATCGGGCGCGCGGTCTCGACCGCGCGGTTGAAGCCGGGCGCGCCGGGATCGCGCGCGCCGACCACGGCCTCGATCGCCCCGCTGCGCGCCTGGGTGACCACCGCGGCCGCCTGCAGGCCCTGGCCGCGCTTGCCCAGCGCCGCGAGCTGCGCGGCCACCGCGGCCTCGGCATCCTCCTGCGTGGACGGCGCCAGCGTGGTGAGCAGGGTCAGGCCCTCGGAGCGCAGCATGCTTTCGGGAAAGTCGCTGGCCAGTTCGCGCCGGACCACGTCGAGGAAGGCCGGATAGCGGTTGCGCGGCAGCGCGCCGGCGGCGGTGACGCCCAGCGGCTGCGCCTGCCCGGCGGCGCGATCGGCCGCGGTGATGAGCCCGGTGTCGGCCATCACGCCGAGCACCAGGTCGCGGCGCTGCTTCGCGCGCTGCGGGAAGCGCCGCGGGTCGTAGTAGCTCGGCCCCTGCACCAGGCCGACCAGCAGCGCGATCTCGGCCGCGCTGGCGTCGGCCAGCTCGTGCCCGAACCAGAACTCGCAGGCCGCGGCCACGCCATGCACCGCCTGCCCGCCCTGCTGGCCGAGGTAGACCTCGTTGAGGTAGGCCTCGAGTATCGCGCGCTTGTCGAAACGGGCCTCGATCAGCAGCGCCATCGCCGCCTCGTTGAGCTTGCGGCTCCAGGTCTGCGAGCGGTCCAGGAACAGGTTGCGCACCAGCTGCTGGGTCAGGGTGGAACCGCCCTGCACCACTTCGCCGGCGCTGAGGTTGGCGACCGCCGCCCGCGCGATGGCCCACGGATCGACCCCGTGGTGGTGCTTGAAGTCGCGGTCCTCCACCGCCTGCAGCGTGCCGACCAGCAGCGGCGGCACGTCGGCCACGCGGACGAAGCGGCGCTCCTGCTGGCGGGCGCCGTAGAGGGTGGCGATGCGGGCGGGGTCGAGGTGGGCCTCGGGCAGGGCGGCACCGGTGTCGGCATCGGCGAGGCGGGCGATGCGGCCCGCGGCCAGGACCACTTCAAGGCGTCGCGCGGGTTGCGGTCCGCGTGCCCCGGTGAAGGCGCGCGTGGCCAGCACGAAGCGGTTGCCCGCGCGTTGGTAGGTGCCCGGTGCGAGCGCAGGATCGGCATCGCGGTAGCGCGCGGCCCCGAGTTCGGCCAGCAGCGTGCGGGCATCGAGGCGCTGGCCGCGCGCCAGGCGCAGGGGTCGCGCGTACACCCGGCTGGGCTCCGACCAGGTCAGTTCGGCGACCCGTTGCCGCACCAGGCGGTCGAGCGCGATGCCGTAGGGGATGCCGAAACCCAGCAGCAAGCCCAGCCCGAACCAGAACGGTGCACGGACCCAGACCCAGGCCCCGCGCAGGCGGCGGGCAATCGCGGACAGGAAGGACAAGGGCGAATCGCGCGGTTCGGACTACGGCGGCATTTTAGACCAGGGGGCTGAATGCGCGGTGACATGTTGCCGGCGCATCCGCGATAATCCCGCGTCCTGCCTCGAAAAAGGCCCGGCGATCGCCCACGCGTTGCCGCCCCGCCCGACCCGTGCCGATCGCCCTGCCGCCCCTCCTGCGCCTCGCCGTCTACGGCGCGGGCCTTGCCGACGACGCCCGCCGCCGCGACCTGGCGGAGCGGCTGGGCGGGCTTCCGATCGCCTGGCTGGAGCCCACCGACCCGCTGGCCGCCCTGCGCCAGTTCGCGGGCGCCGAGCCGCCGGCCGACGTGTTGCTGTTCGATGCGGCGGCCGAGCCACCGCCGCTGGCGCTGGAGCGCATGCTGCGCGCGGCCGCCGCCAGCCCGTGGGCCGCGGTGCTGAGCCCGCTGGGCAATGCCGAACCCGCGCTCGCGCCGGTGGCGCCCGGATCGGCCGCCGCCGACGCCGATCCGCTGGCCGTGGACCGCGGCTGCTGGCTGTACGGCACCCGCTCGACCTGGCCGTCGCGGCACTGGCTGCGCAGCTGCTCGTTGTGGCGCCGCGAGGCGCTGCAATGGCTGCTCGCGCATCCGCGGGCCGCACCGACGCTGCTGCCGGACGCCTTGCAGGGCGCGGTCCACGATGGCCTCTACGTCGCCGACCCGCGCCTGCCGCTGCGTGCCGGGCCTGAACCGGCCGACCCGCGCGACCTGCCGCCGGCCTCGCCACTGGACCTGCTGCGCGACCGCCTCGCGCCCATCGCCACCGGCGTGCCATGCCAACCCGGACTCGACGGGCGCCCGGTGCTGCTGCACATCGTGCACGGCTGGGGCGGCGGCGCGATGGCCTTCATCCACGACCTCGCGCTGGCCGATCCGGGGCGCTGCCACCTGGCGCTGGTGGCGCGCGGCAGCAGCCTGCGGCGCCAGTACGGCGAGGCGCTGGAACTGGTGCTGCCCGCGCTGCCGGCGGCGCCGCCGCTGGCGCGCTGGCCGCTGCCGCGCCCCATCGCCGCGACCAGCGACGGCGATCCCGGCTACGCGGCCGTCCTCGCCGCGGTGCTGCGCGACTACGCCGTCGACGGCATCAGCGTCTCCTCGCTGATCGGCCACGACCTCGACGCGCTGCGCAGCGGGCTCCCCACCGCGGTGGTGTGCCATGACTACTACCCGCTGTGGCCGGTGCTGCATTGCGACTTCGGCGATCCGGCGCGACGCTTCGACCGCGAGGAACTGGCGCGCGAGCTCGCCGGCGCGGACCTGCCCTTCGCCGAGCGCGACACCGGGGCCTGGTGGCGCCTGCGCGAGCGCTACGTCGAGGCGCTGGAACGCGCGCGCCCGGTGCTGGCGGTGCCCACCGCCACGGTGCGGCGCAACCTGCTGCGCCTGGAACCGCGCCTGGAGGCGCTGGCGCCGCGCGTGGTCGCGCATGGCTTCCGCGCCTTCCCCGCCGCGGCCGATGCGGCGCCGATGCCGACCCGGCGCGGCAAGCCGCGCGTGCTGGTGCTGGGCCGGATCCAGGGCGGCAAGGGCCACGCGCTGCTGCGCGAGGTGATCCCGGCGCTGGCCGGGCGCTGCGATTTCCACCTGCTGGGCGCCGGCGCCACCGCCTTCGAGTATTTCGGCCGCGCGGGCGTGGACATCGAGCTCGACTACGCGCGCGACGAGCTGCCGGCGCTCGTTGCCCGCATCGCGCCCGACCTGGCGCTGATCGCGGCCAGCGTGGCCGAGACGTGGAGCTACACGCTGAGCGAGTTGCAGGCGCTGCGCGTGCCGGTGCTGGCCACGGCGATCGGCAGCCTCGG
>CAZTNB010000207.1:0-4784 GCA_964614825.1 uncultured Gammaproteobacteria bacterium | reverse complement strand
ACCTTCCGCATCGTCGGCGATCCGGCCGGCACCGTGACCTACGCGGGACCTGCCAACGTGCCGGCGACGCTGTCGTACGCGGTGCCCAGCTCGACCCCGCCCGCGGGCGCGGTCGGCGTGGGGTACTTCTTCACCGCCGGTGCCGGCACGGTGACGATCACCGCCAGCTGCACGCCCGGGGCGATCCCGAGCCTGGGCGCGTGGGGCCGCAACCTGCTGGGTGTGCTGGTCCTGCTCGGCGGACTGGCCGGCGTGGCCTTCATGCGCCGCCGCGCCCATGCCGCGCGCTGAACGGATCCGGTAGCGAGTGGGCAGGGAAGCGCAGCCGACTGGCCCGCGGTGCTGATGCGGGCCAGCGGCCGACAACGCCGGCAGGAGATCCTCGACGCGGCCCTGCGCATCATGTCGCGGGAGGGCCTGCGCGCCGTCAGCCACCGCGCGGTGGCGGCGGAGGCCGCGGTGCCGCTGGCGGCGACCACCTATTACTTCCGCGACCTCGAGGACCTGATCACCGAGGCCTTCCTGCACTGGTCGAAGGCGCAGCGCGGACTGGTCGCGGAGTTCCACGGCGCGGCGCTGGCCGCGCTGCGGACCACGGCCGGGAAGGGGCGCCGGTCCGCCCGGGCGGCGCAGGCGCTCGCGGCGATCGGCGCGCGCTACGTCATCGACCAGGTGCGCGCCCATCGCGGCGACCGCGTGCTCGAATTCGCCTTCCTGCACGAGGCCGTGCGCATCCCCAGGCTGCGCGCGGTGGTGCGCCGCCAGCAGATGGAGCACCTGGGATTCCTCGAGCAGTTCCACGCCGCGCTGGGATCGACGCAGGCCGCGGTCGACGCGCAGATCTCGTACAGCCTGCTGCTGGGGCTGGAGAAGCGCGCCCTGCTGGCGGGCGGCGACCGCAGGATCGGCGCTTCCGTGCGCGCGGTGCTGGTGCGCCACCTGCAGGGCGTGTTCGACGCGGTCGAACGCGCGGGCTGAGCGCGCACCGTCCGCTCCTTGCGGCCCCGGCCGCTATGGTACATTCGTACCAGTTTACCGGGGCCCTGTGCGCCCGGAGGGGAGTTGCATGAAGCCGGGTCGCCGCCTGCCATGGATGCTGTCCGCGCTGGGCTGGCTCGCGTCCGCCGCGCTCGCGGCGGCGACGCCGCCGACGGCGCTGCCGGCGTGCCTGGGCTGCCACGGCGCGAACGGCGAGGGCAATGCCGCCACCGGGGCGCCGGCGCTGGCCGGGCAGGCGGTTGCCTACCTCGAACGGCAACTGCAGAACTACCGCAGCGGCCTGCGCGGCGCCGAGGCGGCCGACGCGGCGGCGGCGCAGATGCGCGCCGCGGCGGCCGCGCTCGCCGACGCGGCCGAAGTGTCCGCGGTGGCGGAACATTTCGCCGCGCTGCCGCCCACCCCGGCGGCCGCGCCGGCCCAGGGCGACCTGCGCAACGGCCGTAACCGCTACCAGGGCAATTGCGGCGCCTGCCATGGCGGCAAGGCGGAGGGCAACGCGGCGCTGTCGTCGCCGCGACTGGCCGGACTGGAGGCGGCGTACCTGCGCAAGCAGTACGCGCTGTTCAAGGACGGCAAGCGCGGCGCGCAGGCCGGCGACCGCTACGGCATGCAGATGCGCCTGATGGCCGGCAGCCTGCCGACCGCGCAGGATCTCGACGATGTCATCGCCTACATCCATGCCCTCGGCGCCGAGCCCTGAGCGGCCGCCCGTGCGCGCGCGCCGGTGGTTGCGCGGCGCGTGGCTGGCGGCCCTTTGCCCGGTAGTGGGCGGCGCGGCGCCGGCGGCGGCGCCGACCGCGGAGTTCGCCCTCAGCGCGCATTGCCCGCCGAGCTTCGAGCTCACCGCGGGCGGCACCTGCGAGCTGCGCAACCTCTACCAGTTCTACGACTCCCTGCAGGGGCGCGGCGTGGGCGGCACCCGCACCGCGCTGCCGCCGCAGCGCGATGGCTTCACGCCGGCGCAGATCGACCTCGGGCGCTACCTGTTCTTCGATCCGGTGCTGTCGGGCGACCGCACCATGTCGTGCGCGAGCTGCCACCGGCCGGAGCGCGGCTTCTCCGACGGGCGCGCGCGCTCGATCGGCGTGCATGGCGACGACGCCGGGCGCGCCGCGCCCAGCCTGTGGAACGTGGCGTTCCTGCGCCGCTTCTTCTGGGACGCGCGCGCCACCTCGCTGGAGGAGCAGGCGCAGGGCCCGCTGTATTCGGCGCTGGAGATGGACAACGCGCCCGCGCGCCTGCTGGACAGCCTCAACGCGATCCCGGCCTACGTCGCCCTGTTCGGGCAGGCCTTCCCGGCGCGGGCGGCGCAGCCGATCGGGCTCGACCAGGTCTACACCGCGTTGGCGGCGTTCCAGACCACGCTGATCTCGCTCAACAGCCGCTACGACCAGTACGCGCACGGCCGCCAGGAGGCGCTGAGCGAGCGCGAGCTGCAGGGGCTCAACGTGTTCCGTTCCTTCGTGGCGCGCTGCGCCGAGTGCCACACGCCGCCGCTGTTCACCAACCAGCAGGTCGCGGTGGTGGGCACGCCGGAACCGGCGGGTCGTGCGCTCGACCCGGGCGCCGAGCGCACCTACGGCGCGCCGAAGCTGCGCGGGGCGTTCAAGGTGCCGAGCCTGCGCAACATCGCCCTGACCGCGCCGTACTCGCACTCGGGCTCGTTCGCCACGCTGCGCGAGGCGGTGGAGTTCTACAACCTGGGCCGCGGCCACGCCGTGCCGCCCGGGGTCGAGATGCAGCTGCACTGGCACATCGTCGAGCCGCGCCTGACGCCAGCCGAACTCGATCGCGTGGTCGACTTCCTGCAGGCGCTCACCGACCAGACCCTCATGCCGGTGGTGCCGACCCGGCTGCCATCGGGCCTGCCGCCCATCGACGCGCCGGCGCGCGGCAATGCCGCGGTCGCCGCCACCACCACGCCACCACCGGGGACCTCACCATGAACAAGGGCCTGATCGTCGGCCTCATCGCCGCTGCGGCGGCATTCGGCGCCGGCGCCTGGTACGGCCGCACGCGGCCCGCGCCGATGGTCATCACCAGCGGCAACACCGAATACGCCGGCGGTTTCCGCGCCGACGAGGCGACCGCGGCCGCGGTCGCCAGCGCCGGCGGCGCGCTCAAGGCGGTGGCCGGCGCGGCCACCGACGTGGTCGTCGTGGTCAAGGACGGCGAGTCGATCCAGGAAGCGGTCAAGCGCGCCGCGCCCGGCACCACCATCCGCATCATGCCCGGCACCTACCGCGAGACGGTCTACGTCGACAAGGACGACATCCGCCTCATCGGCGTGATCGAGGAGGGCCGCCGCGCGGTGCTCGACGGCGAGGGCAAGCTCAACGACGCGATCCTGTACTCGGGCAACGACTTCGTGGTCGAGAACCTCGCCATCACGAGGTACAAGGGCAACGGCATCATGGGCCAGGCCGGCAACAACTTCGAGATCCGCAACAACCTGATCATCGACACCGGCGTGTACGGCATCTTCCCGCAGCTGGGCCAGAACGGGGTGGTCGAGCACAACGTGGTGTCCGGCATCGAGGACGCCGCGATCTACGTCGGCATGAGCGACAACGTGCACGTGGCCTACAACGACGTGTTCGACAGCGTGGCCGGCATCGAGATCGAGAACAGCCGCCACGCGATCGTCGAGAGCAACTACGTGCACAACAACACCGGCGGCATCCTCACCTTCGTCACGCCGGGCCTGCCGATCAAGACCACGCAGGACGTGATCATCCGCAACAACTTCGTGGTCGGCAACAACCATCCGAACTTCGGCGCGCCGGGCTCGACCGTGTCGGGCATTCCCGCCGGCACCGGCGTGCTGGTGATGGCGGCCGACGACGTGGTGATCGAGGGCAACGTGATCTCCGACCACAAGACCGCCGGCATCATCATCACCGACCACGCCAATGCCGCCAACATCACCGTCGACCCGGAATCGGAACCGAACCCGGACCGGGTGAGCATCCTCGACAACGTGATGCTCAAGAACGGCTACGACACCATCACCGAGGTCAAGGCGCTGATGCTGGCCGGCATGAAGCGCGGCAACCCGGACATCGTCCGCGTCGGCCCGAGCCCCGGCAGCTGCATCATCAACCGCCACCAGTACGTCACCGTGGGCGTCGACGACTTCGCCGAATGCGCGTTCACCACCACCGCCGGCACCACGACCTACCTGCTGCCGCCGGTGCCGCCGCGGCAGATCGCGGCGGAGGATCGCGGCCGGATCGCCTTCCTCGGCGTGTGCTCCGGTTGCCATGCCTACACCGGCCGCGTCGTCGGGCCGCCGATCCAGGTGATCCAGGCGCTGTACCTGGACAACCCGCAGGGGCTGGCCGACTACATCGCCAAGCCGGTCAAGAAGCGCGACGACTACCCCGAGATGCCGCCGCAGGATTATCTGGACGCCGCCACCCGCCTGGCGGTGGCGAAGTACATGCTCGAGGTCAGCAACTGAGGGCAGCGGCGGAGGTCCCGGCGTGTGCCGGCGCCGCAGCCTGGGCCCGGCGCCTGTGGCGGGCGGGGGCGGGCCCGCCGCCCGGCGCCGGTCTCACGGCAGTTCGATGCGGTACTCCCAGGGCGCCAGCGCGATGCGCGTGCCGTCCGCGCCTGCCGCATCCTGCGCCGCCGCCGAGAAGTTGATCGTGACGCGCACGACGTTGTCGTCCTTGCGCCGCTCGTAGGCCAGCACCGCGTCGTTGCCGGTGGCGAGGAAATGCAGCGTGCCGCCCGCCGCGCCGTTCCACAGCGCCGGATTGGCGTGCTTGAGGCGCAGCAGG
>CAZTNB010000206.1:0-4820 GCA_964614825.1 uncultured Gammaproteobacteria bacterium | reverse complement strand
CGCGTCCAGCGCGTCGACCACCGTGTAGAGATGCTCGTCGTCGACCTGCGGCCCGACCTTGCCGCCGCCGAGCTTGATCCTGCCCTCGGCCGGCGCCTGGCCGCGACGGATCTTGCCGGTGAGCCGGCCCCAGCCCAGCGGACTCCAGACCATCGTGCCCAGGCCCTGGTCGAGCGCCAGCGGCATCAGCTCCCATTCGTAGTCGCGCCCGATCAGCGAGTAATAGCCCTGGTAGGCGACATGGCGGGCCAATCCGTAGCGCTCCGACACGGCGATCGACTTCATCACGTGCCAGCCGGAGAAGTTCGAGCAGCCGATGTAGCGGATCTTGCCGCTGCGGGTGAGGTCGTCGAGCGCGCGCAGGGTCTCCTCGACCGGCGTCAGCGCATCGAAGCCGTGCATGAAGTACAGGTCGATGTAGTCGGTGCCGAGGCGCCCGAGGCTGGCCTCGCAGGCGCGGATGAGGTGATGGCGCGACGAGCCCTTGTCGTTCGGGCCCGGGCCCATCGCGAACGAGGCCTTGGTCGAGATCAGCACCTCGTCGCGGCGACCCTTGAGCGCCTGGCCCAGGATGGTCTCCGACGCACCCGCCGAATAGATGTCGGCCGTGTCGAAGAAGTTGAGCCCCGCCTCGAGGCAGAGGTCGACCAGGCGCGTGGCTTCGGCCACATCGCTGTTGCCCCAGGTGTTGAACAGGCTGCCGACGCCGCCGAAGGTGCCGGTGCCGAAGCTGAGCACCGGTACCTTGAGGCCCGAGCGGCCCAGCAATCGGTGTTCCATGACGGATCCTTCTCCGCAGTTGGTGGGCCTGCCAGGACTCGAACCTGGAACCAAGAGATTATGAGTCTCCTGCTCTAACCGTTGAGCTACAGGCCCGGCGCGAGACCGGAGTCTAGGACGCCGGCGGCGCGGACGGTACCGCCGCATCGGGCCTCGGTCAGGGCAGCGCGACCAGCAGTGCCGTGCCTGCCCGCAGTCCCGCCGAGCTCGCGCGGATCCGGATCGACCCGGGTGCGCCGGTCGACTGCACGATGGCCTGGCACAGGCCGTTGAAGGCGTGGCGCTGCGAGGCCTGGTCGGGCTCGAGGCTGGTCGGATTGCCGTTGCCCACGCCGATGACGCGGCCGGCGCCCGCCACCTCGAACACCACCAGCGCATCGCCGTGCGGCACCACGGTGCCCGCGCGGTCGACGATCTCGGCCATGAGCATCGACAGGTCGCGCCCATCGCCGCTGATGCGCCCGCGATCCGCGCTGAGCCGGACCGCGTGCGCCGGGCCCGCGGTCACGCGCTCGGCTGTTGCGGCCTTGCGGCCGCCCACATGGCCCACCGCGCGCAGCGTTCCGGGCTGGTACGGGACCGACCACTGCACGTGCCGGTTGCGCTCGACCGGCCGGCGTCCGGCGCTGCGCCCGTTGACGTAGAGCTCGACCGCCTCGCAATTGCTGTGCGCCCAGACCTCGATGGCCTCGCCCTCGCGGCCGGGCCAGGTCCAGTGCGGCAGCAGGTGCACCAGCGGTTCCCGCGGGCGCCACCAGGCCCGGTAGTACCAGTAGTTGTCCTTGGGAAAGCCGCAGGTGTCGAGCACGCCGAAGTAGCTCGAGATGCTCGGCCAGCGCGGATAGGGCGTGGGCTCGCCGCGATAGTCGAAGCCGGTCCAGATGAAGCCGCCGGCGATGTACGGACTGCGGTCGACGATGCTCCACCAAGACTCGGCGGTGGAGGCCCACCACGGGTGCTCGGTGTCGTAGGCCCTGACGACCTGGCGCGCCTCGTCATTGGCGTACGCGCCGCGCGTGGCGACCGTGCTGCCGGTCTCCGAGCCGATGACCGGCTGGTCGGGGACCTGCTGGTGGAACTTCTCGATGCGGTCGATGCGGTAGTTGAAGCCGATCACGTCGACCACCCGGCTCGCGCCCTCGGTGAACGCGTTGTCGAAGGCCTGGGTGGTCGGCCGGGTCGGGTCCAGCGCGCGCACGGCGCGCACCATCTCGGCCGAGATCCGTGCGCCGCGCTCCGTGCCCTGGTGCGGCTCCTCGTTGCCCACCGACCACAGGATCACGCAGGGATGGTTGCGGTCGCGACGCACGATGCGCTCGAGCTGCGCCATCGCCTCCGGATCGCTGCTGTTGAGGCGCGCCTCGACGATCATGAGCATGCCCCTGGCGTCGCAGGCGTCGAGCAGCGACTCCGACGGCGGGTTGTGCGCGCTGCGCCAGGCGTTGGAACCCATCGATTGCAGCTGCTCGACGCGCCAGGCGTTGAGGCGATCGGGGATCGCGGTGCCGACCCCGGCGTGGTCCTGGTGGTTGCAGGTGCCGAGCAGCTTCACCGGCCGCTCGTTGAGGAAGAACCCGAGCTGCGCATCGAAGCGGATGCTGCGGATGCCGAACGGCGTCTCGTAACGGTCGACCAGCGCGCCGTCGAGATGCAGCGTGGTGACCAGGCGATACAGCTGCGGCGTCTCGACCGACCACGGGCGCGGGTCGGCGATCGTGGCACCGGCTTCGCTGCCGATCCGCTGCTCGGCCGGCACCTCCACCTCGGCATCCGGCAAGCGCGCGACCAGGGCGCCGTCGGGCGCCCTGATCTCGTGCCGGATCGACACCCGGGCGGCGGCCAGGCCGTCGTTGGCCACCTCGGTGGCGATCGACACGCGCGCGCCGCCGGGCCCGGGCTCCGCGCGCACGAAGGTGCCCCACTGCGGCACGTGCACCGCGTGCGCGGTCACCAGCCTCACGTGGCGGTAGATGCCCGCGCCCTCGTAGAACCAGCCCTCGCCCAGCGAGGCATCGACCCGCACGCACAGCTGGTTGGGGCCGCCGTCGTAGTCGAGGAAGTCGGAGATGTCGACGGCGAACGGGGCGTAGCCGCTCTCGTTGCGCCCGGCCACGTAGCCGTTGACCAGCACCAGGCAATCGCGGAACACGCCGTCGAACTCGAGCCAGGTGCGGCGCCCGCGATCGGTGCGGTCGATGGCCAGCGGCAAGCGGTACCAGCCCACGCTGTGCTGCGGGAAGTCGCGCCCGATGGCCTTGAAGCCGTGCGCGGCCGCCGCGTCCGCGGTCTCCTTCGGCGCGGGCCGCGCCGGCTGCGCGAAGGGCAACGCCACCGCCCAGTCGTGCGGCACCTGCACGGCCTGCCAGCCGCTGTCGTCGAAGGCGGCGTAGGCGGCATCCGCGGTCTGCGCGCCGGCCTTGGCGTAGGTGCGCTGGTGGCGGCCGAAGCCGAAGTCGCGCTCGATGTCGCTCGCATGGCCGAGGTGGAAGCGCCAGCCGCTGTCGAGCAACCGGGTGCGTCGCGGCGACGGCGGCGTCGCCGGTGCCGCGGCCCGCCCGAAGGCCGGTCGCAGCGCGGCCAGTGCCGGCGCCAGCGACATCCACTTCAACCAGGTGCGGCGGCCGCCATCGATCACGGTTGCTGCTCCTCCACGCAGGGGATTCGCCCACGCGCCGGCGTGGTGCGGGCGGCGCGGCGCATCAGTGGCTGTCGCGCGGCAGCCCGCGCGTCTGCGCGATGCGCTGGAACGCCTCGGCGCCCTCGAGGATCGCGCCGCGGTCGAGCTGCCCGACCAGGCCGCGCTGGATCGCCTGCCAGGGTGTCTGCGAGGCCGGATGGCGATAGCCGCCCGCGCGCTCGAGTTCGGCGCGCCGCCGCGCCAGCTCCGGCTCGGCAACCAGCAGGTCGACCCGGCGCCGGCGCAGGTCCACGCGCACCCGGTCGCCATCGCGCAGCAGGGCGAGGCCGCCGCCGGCCGCCGCTTCCGGCGCGGCGTTGAGGATCGAGGGGCTGCCCGAGGTTCCCGACTGGCGGCCGTCGCCCAGGCACGGCAGCGACAGCACGCCGCGCCGGATCAGGTAATCGGGCGGCCGCATGTTGACCACCTCCGCGGCGCCGGGGTAGCCGATCGGCCCGGCGCCGCGCATGAACAGCAGCGAGTCCTCGCTGACGCCCAGCGCCGGATCGTCGATGCGGCGGTGGTAGTCCTCGGGGCCGTCGAACACCACGGCGCTGCCCTCGAAGGCATCCGGATCGCCGGGGCGCGACAGGTAGCGCGCGCGGAACTCGGGCGAGATCACGCTGGTCTTCATGATCGCGTGCTCGAACAGGTTGCCGCCCAGCACCAGGAAGCCGGCGGCGGCCTTGAGCGGTCGCTCGAAGGGACGGATGACGTCCTCGTCGGCGATGGCCGCGTCGCGGCAGTCGTCGCCGATCGTGCGCCCGCCCGCGGTGCGCGCGCCCTCGCGGATCAGGCCATGCCGGATCAACTGCGCCACCACCGCCGGCACGCCGCCGGCGCGATGGAAGTCCTCGCCCAGGTACTCGCCCGCGGGTTGCAGGTTGACCAGCAGGGGCACGTCGTGGCCGTGGGTCTGCCAGTCCTCGAGCGTGAGCTCCACGCCCATGTGGCGCGCGATCGCGGCGAGGTGGATGGGCGCGTTGGTCGAGCCGCCCAGCGCGGAGTTGACCGCGATGGCGTTGAGGAACGCGTCGCGGGTCATGATGTCGGACGGGCGCAGGTTCTCGCGCACCATGGCGACGATGCGCCGGCCGGTGCGCCAGGCCATCTCCTGGCGGTCGCGGTGCGGCGCCGGGATCGCCGCCGAACCGCTCAGCTGCATGCCCAGCGCCTCGGCCAGCGAATTCATCGTGGTCGCGGTGCCCATGGTGTTGCAGTAGCCGGTCGAGGGCGCCGACGAGGCGACCATGCGCACGAACCCGGCCGCGTCGATGGCGCCGGCCGCCAGCAGCTCGCGCGCCTTCCAGATGATGGTGCCGGAGCCGGTGCGCTTGCCCTCGTGCCAGCCGTTGAGCATCGG
>CAZTNB010000205.1:0-4846 GCA_964614825.1 uncultured Gammaproteobacteria bacterium | reverse complement strand
CCTTCCCGGCGGGCGGAACGGGCACCAGCAACACGCAGACCATCACCGCGACGCCGTCCGGCGGTACCGCTGGACAGACGACCACGGTCAATGGCTGCTCCGTTACTGGCGCTGGCTTCGCGTTGGTCGGTTCGCCGAACCTGAGCTTCCCCACCGGTTCCGTGACCCCGGGGCAGATCCAGGTCTCGTACACCTACGGTCCGGCGCCCGGCACCGGTTCGCTGAGCTGCACTGAGACCTCGTCGGTCTCGGGTGCCGCCACGCGCACCTGGGCTCTGACTGCGCCGGTGGGTGGCGCGACGCCGCCGACCATCGCCTTCGCTCCGGCGGCCGGTCCGATCACGCTGACGGGTGTGCTGGCTTCCACGCCGACCACCAACATCGTGGCGAGCCGCACCTCCAACGGCCAGACGGGTTCCTCGGTCGTGCTGCAGAATCCGAATGCCCCGGCGGGCTTCACGGTCACCGGCTTCCCGATCACCTTCCCGGGTGGTTCGGCGACTCCGGCGTCCGGCAACATCACCGTCGGTTGCACCATCGGTGCCGCCACGCAGAACGCGACCCTGACCTTCGACGAAGTCACCAGCACCGGCGTGCCGCCCAACACGACCACCGCGCGCAGCTACGCGCTGGTCTGCCAGGCTCCGTCGCCGGAAGTGAATCCGGCCCCGGCTCCGGGCAACATCTCGGTGCAGGGCGCCCCGAGCACCACGCAGTCGACGCAGGTCAGCTTCGCCAACACCGGCCTCGCCGACCTGACGCTGGCCTGCACGGTCACGGGCGCTGGCTTCACGCTGCAGACGCCGCCGGCCTCGCCGGTTGTTCCGGGTGCCAGCGGCACGGCCGTGGTTGCGGTTGCGCTGCCGCCGACCCAGGGCACGACCATCACCGGTACGCTGGTCTGCACGACCAACGACCCGGATGAGGGCACGCTGACCTACAACCTGTCGGGCACTGCGGTGAACCTGGTCATTCCGACGATGAGCGCCTGGGGCAAGGCCCTGATGGCTGCGCTGCTCGCCGGCCTTGGCCTGTTCGGCTTCGCGATGATGCGTCGTCGCGGCGCCGTCTAAGCCGCAAGTCGACATAGCGGTACGCGAAGGGCGCCCTCCGGGGCGCCCTTCTTTTTTGCACTGCCATCGGCGCTGCGCGCGGTATTGCGATCGCCACGCCATGGCATGGGCGCGCCGGCACCATCGCTGCCGCAGCGCGTTCGCGGCCAAAGCCGCTCCCCCAGGGACCCCGGGATTCGCTGCCGGCGCGGACCTCCAGTCAGCGGCTTCGGCCGCGGCTGCCGCGCCGCGCCAGCCTAGTCGTCGAACTCCGTCAGCGCCAGCGACTCGCCGTCCGCCTCGAGCACGCTGCCGCGCACGTGCCAGTCGCCGAGCACGATGCGCTCCGCGACGGCGCCGTCTTGGGCCAGCAGGGTATGGATCGCGGGGCGATGCGTGTGGCCGTGGATCATGCGCCGCACGCCATGGCGGGCGAACGCGGCGAGCACCGATCGCGGCGCCACGTCCATGATCGAGGCGGCGGACATCGCCGTGTGCTGCGCACTGTGCGCGCGCGCCGCCGCCGCCAGCTGGCGCCGCACCGGCAGGGGTTGCGACAGCATCGCGGCCTGCCAGCCGGGGTCCCGGGCCTGGCGGCGGAAGGCCTGGTAGGCGTGGTCGTCGGTGCACAGCGTGTCGCCGTGCAGCAGCAGGGTGGGCACGCCCTCGATGTCGATCACGACCTCCTCGGGCAGCAGCTGCAGGCCGCTGCGCGCCGCATAGCCGCTGCCCAGGAGGAAATCGCGGTTGCCGTGCAGGAACGCGATGCGGGTGCCGCCGTCGGCGCAGGCGCGCAGTGCCGCGCCCACCTCGGCCGGCAGGCCGGCATCGTCGTCGTCGCCGACCCAGGCCTCGAACAGGTCACCGAGGATGTAGAGCGCGCCCGCCGACCGCGCGGCGCCGCCGAGGAACGCGATGAAGCGCGCGGTGGCGCGCGGTTGCGCCGGGTCCAGGTGCAGGTCGGAGACGAACAGCGTGGTCATGCGCGCACCCGGAGCGGCGCGCGGCGCGCGCGGATCGCACGCCGCCGTGGGTCGGCGGCGCGCGCCCGCAGTGGACGCGCGGCGCCGTTCAGCCGGCCTGCCTCAGGGCAGGACCTCGGCCGAGTTGATCACCACCGGCGTGGTCGGCACGTCCTTGGGGAAGGGGCCGCCGGGGCCGGTCGCGGTGGCCTTGATCTGGTCGACCACCTCCATCCCCTCGACCACCTTGCCGAACACCGTGTAGCCCCAGGTGTAGCCGTTCTCGGCGCTCACGTAGTCGAGGCGCTGGTTGTCGACCACGTTGACGAAGAACTGCGCCGTGGCGGAGTTGGGATCATTGGTGCGGGCCATCGCCACCGTGCCGCGCAGGTTCGACAGGCCGTTGTTGGCCTCGTTGGCCACCGGCGCGCGGGTCGGCTTCTGCTTGAGGTCGGCGGTGAAGCCGCCGCCCTGGATCATGAAGCCGTCGATGACGCGGTGGAACACGGTGCCGTCGTAGTGGCGATCGCGCACGTACTGCAGGAAGTTCTCCACGCTCTTGGGCGCCTTGTCCGGATACACCTCGATGGTGAAGTCGCCCAGCGTGGTCTTGAACAGCACCTTCGGGTTCACGGCCGCGGCCGGCTCCGCGGCGGGCGCCGCGGCCGCCGGTGCGGCGGCGGCAGCCGCCGCCGATTCGTTCGCGGCCGGCGTGGCGGGCGGGGTGGTCGTGCCTTGCGCCTGCGCGAAACCGGCGCAGGCGAGGGCGGCGGTGAACAGGATGGACTTGAGCATCGCGGTCGGCTCCGTCGGGTCGGCCATTGCGGGAGCCGAAGGATAGCGCAGAGCGGCGCCGGCCCAACGGCTGGCCGATGCCTTCGTTCAGGGGCCGGCACGTGGCCACGGCGGCCGGCAGCGGAAGCCGCGCATCGCGTGTGGGAGCGGCTTCAGCGGCGACCTGCGCCGTTGGCGGTCGAAGCCGTCCCCGCGACCAGGACGACTACGGGACGCCGGCGCGGTGCCGGCGCCCCGGCAGTGCCTCAGGCCCGGCGCGCGCGACCGCGCAGGCGGGCCAGCAGGCCGGTGGCGCCGGCCTCGTTGGCGGCGGGCTGCGCCGCGCCTTCCATCTCGACCGCGCCGGCCACGGTGTAGGCGTTGACGAAGTCGATCACGTCGCCGAGCGGCGCGGTGGACTGCTCGCTGATGTCGGCCAGCGTCGCGGTGCCACGCATCATCACGGTGGCGATGCGGAAGTGCTTGGGAAACTCGCGCTCGGCCTGCGGCCAGCGCGTGAGGCGGTAGCGGCCGTTGAGCTCGAGGCCGGGCAGCAGCTGGCCGTTCGACGAGGTGAGCGCGTACAGCCACAGCAGGCGGCCCAGCGGCAGGCTGCCACCGGCCTCGCGCAACCCGGACAGCACCGGCGCGGAAACCACTTCCCACTCCTCGCGGCGGATCGCGCCCTCGCAGTAGGGGGCCAGGGGCTTGAGCACGTTGGGGCCGTAGTAGCAGTCGTTGTCGACGTCGATGGTCAGCGCCGGCAGTTCGCCGCGCTGCAGGCGCATCACGCGGCCCAGCGCGCCGGGCACGCACCACTCGGCCAGCGTGCGCTCGGGCGACTGGTCGCTGGGCGGCTCGGGCAGGCGGATGACGTTGCTCGCCGGCGCGGCGGCGGCCACCGCCGCGGCGGTTACCGCCGGCACCTGCACGGTGATCGGCTGCACCGCGGGCGCGGCGCGCACGGGCGCCGGTGGCGCGGCCGGCTCGGCTTCCTCGAGCACCGGCTCGTCGGAGTCGACCCGCGCCAGCGGCTGCGGCGCGACCTCGTAGCCGCGCAGCGCGGCGACCAGGCCTTCGAGCGTGGCGGGGCGCAGCAGCAGCAGGTCGTGCTCGGCCGCGGCATTGGAGGTCAGCGAGATCACGCGGCGGCCGGAGCCATGCGCGCGCAGCCAGTCCATGTGGCCGTAGACGGAATCGACGTCGATCAGCAGCACGTCGGCCTCGCCCTCGGACGACCAGATCCACGGGCGCGGCAGCTTGGAGCGCGCGCGCTCGAGCAGTTGCTGCAGGTGGTCGAGTTCGGCGGCGGGTACGCTGACGGTTGCGATGCGCTTGGCGAGTGCCATGGTCGTGTCCTGTCGTGGCCAGGGGATGTGTGGGCCACGATGCAAGGAGCGTGCCTGCCATGGCGCGAAGCGTTCCGAAGGGCGCGGAGGGGGCAGGTTCCGGGGCCTGCAATGGCCGGCGCGCGGCCCGGGGCGCGGGCGGGTGCGCAAGCTGTCGTGCCGCGTCAGTTCCTGACACGACCCGGTGGGGCTGCCGCGGCGCGGTCCCGGGCGAGGACGGCGAGCACCGCGGCCGGCTTGCGGCGGCGACCCACGGCAGGCGCCGCCTGGCCCCGGTCGGCACCGGAGGCGCGCGTGCGGCGGCCAGGGGGCGTCGGCCAGGGCGTGAAGGCTAGGGGGCGATGGGCTCGGCCCCCGCGACGGGGGCATCGGGACCCGGCGCGGGCTCCGGGGATTGCTGCTGCAGCTGCCACATCTGCGCATAACGGCCGCCGCGCGCCAGCAGCTCGTCGTGGCGCCCGCGTTCGACCACGCGGCCCTGGTCCATCACCAGGATCTGGTCGGCATCCACGATCGTCGACAGCCGGTGCGCGATGACCAGCGTGGTGCGGTCGCGGGAGATTTCCGTGAGCTCGGCCTGGATCGCGCGCTCGGTGCGCGTGTCCAGCGCCGACGTCGCCTCGTCGAGGATCAGGATCGGCGGGTCCTTGAGCAGCGTGCGGGCGATCGCCACGCGCTGCTTCTCCCCGCCCGACAGCTTGAGGCCGCG
>CAZTNB010000204.1:0-4856 GCA_964614825.1 uncultured Gammaproteobacteria bacterium | reverse complement strand
GGGCATGACGGTGCGCTACCTCAGGAAGGCGAGCGGCCGCATGACCGCGACCGCGAGCCTCGACACGCAGGGGCTGGAGGGCCCGGCGCGCGACCTGGAAGTGGCCGTCGTGGTGCGCGATCCCGGCGGCGAGGCCGTGCTGGATGCCCGCATCACCATGTACCTGTCGCCGCGCAAGGCCGCCTGAGCGGGCGCGGACGCGACGGTCAGCGTCCGAAGGGCAGCATCAGGCCCACGCTGAGGATGGCGTCGCCGAAGCCGTCCTGGCCCGGCTGATCGGTATCGTTGAGGTCGTAGCGGAAGCGCAGCTCGCCGCGCAGCAGCAGGCGCCGCGGCGGCAGCAGTTCCCACTCGCCGCCGATGCCCAGGTGGAACGCGACGTCGGTGCCGCTCTCGACCGGCACGCCGGCGGGCGCCTCGAAACGGATCGCGCCCACGCCGGCGAGGAAATACGGGTCCCACAGCGGCAGGCGGTTGCTGACCCGGTAGTTGAGCGACGCGCCGATGTGCTCGAGGCCGTAGTCGATGCCGAAGTCGAGCTCGTCGCCATGGACCTCGAGCTCGACCGAATCGCGCTCGGAGAAGCTGCGGCCGACCTGCGCCGACCAGGCGGTGCCGTCGTTGTTCCAATGGCGGTCGGTGGCGACCACGCCGCCGTTGGCGCCCACGTACCACTGCCCGGGCGGCACCGGCGCCTGCGAGAGCGCGAGGCCGGGCAGGGCCGCGGCCAGCCACAGCAGCGCGCAGGCGACCGCGCGCGGGCTCACGGCCGGTGCTCCGGCGGCGGCGCCGCTTCCTCCGGCAGGTCGCGCTGCAGCTTCACCAGCCACAGGCAGGCCAGCAGCCACACCAGCGCCACGCCGACCCAGGCCTGGGCCAGCCGCCCCAGCGACAGGCCCAGCCCCGCCAGCGCGAAGTACGACCAGCTGGTGACCATGTCGGCGCCACGGTAGACCACCGTGTCGATGAAGTTCTTGGCCTTGTAGCGCATCTCGCGGTCGACCCGGGTGAACAGGCTCTCGCGCGCCGGCTGCACGAAGGCGAAGGAGAGTCCGCGCGTGGTGACCTGCACCACGCTCAGCAGCAGGGCCGAGTGCATCAGGGCCAGCGCGCCCACGCCGGAGAAGGCGAGCACGCCGCTGATGAGCAGCAGCGGCGCCGGGCCGTAGCGCGGCAGCAGGTAGCGGGTGGCGAGCAGCTGCACCACGATCGCCACGCCGTTCACCGCCAGGTCGATGCCGGCATAGAACTCGGCGCGCGCCTCGTTGGAGAGGCCCTGCGCGCCCAGCACCGCCGCCTGCTGGTTGTAGAGCAGGGTGCCGATGCAGACGCCGAAGAACATGTGCAGCACCAGCGCGAACAGGAACCGGTTCGAGAACACCAGCTGCGCGCCGGCCAGGATGCTGCCGCCGATCAGTTCCTCGCCGTCGCCGCGATGGCGCGCCGCCTCCTGGCGCCGCGCCCACGGGATCAGGGCGAGGATGCAGGCCATGCACGCCGCGTAGCCCGCGATCGAGACCATCATGAGCTGGGTGATGCCGAGGTCGGCCACCAGCAGGCGCGTCACCAGGGGGCCCACCAGCGCGCCCATGGTGCCGCCCGCGGCGATCACGCCGTACAGGCGCTTGGCCTGTTCGTTGGCGAAGATGTCGGACAGGAAGCTCCAGAACACCGACACCGTGAACAGGTTCATCACCGAGAGGAAGATCGCGAAGCCGGTGCGGACCCAGTCCGGCGGCAGCGGCTCGCGGAACGCCAGCGCGAACGCCAGCAGCAGCATGATCACCACGGCGAACACCAGCGGCAGGAACACCCGCCGCGGCAACCGGCTCACCACCGCGCCGTACACCGGCGTCAGCAGCAGCATGCACACGAACACCGAGGTGAACACGGTGGGGATCAGGCGCGTGCCGTCGGCGGCGATCATCGCGTCGCGCACCGAGCGCAGCACGTAGTAACCCGACAGCAGGGAGAAGAAGCAGGCGAAGGCCAGTGCCAGCGCCGGCCCCTCGCCCGGCTTCAAGCCCAGCGTCCGCGCCAGCAAGCCCGGCCGTGGCGCGGCGGAAACGGGATCCATGCGGTGCAGCGCTCCGCGGGCGACGGTGGGTCCGCGGCAAAGTAGCCGCTGGCGCCGCCGGGCGCCAGTCCCCGCTCAGGGCGGCCCGGCGAGGCCGGCGCGCGCGCGCAGCGCGGCCACCGCCTCCTCCCACTCGCGCAGGCGCTCCTCGTAGGCATCGATCACGCAGCGCTCGCAGCCGCCGCCGCAGCAGTCGCCGGGTTCCGGCGGCTGTGGTCGCTGTGGCAATGGCATCGGCGCGGGCGTGCCCAAGGTCGGATGCTGTGCGAGGGGGCGAATGGCGGCATCATATCGCCCTCCTCCACGCGGGCCGGCCCATGACACCGACGCTGTCGGCGATCCACGTCCATCCGGTCAAGTCGTGCGCGCCGCTGGCGCTGGACGCGGCGCGGGTCGAGGCGCGCGGACTCGAGCACGACCGCCGTTTCGTGGTGGTGGACGGCGACGGCCGCTTCCTCACCGGCCGCCAGTTGCCACGCCTGACCCTGTTGCGCGCCGTGCCGCTCGCCGGCGGCCTGCGCCTGCAGGCGCCCGGCCTGCCGTCGCTGGAGCTGGCCGCGCCCGAGGGCAATCCCGAGCGCCTCGCGGTGACGGTGTGGCGCGACCGCGTCGACGCGGCGGCCTGCGATCCCGCCGCCGACGCCTGGCTGTCGCGGTTCCTGGGCCAGCCGGTGCGGCTTGCCTACATGGACGCGCTGGCCTCGCGGCCGGTGGACCCGGCCTACGCCCGTGCCGGCGACGAGGTCGGCTTCGCCGACGGCTATCCGCTGCTGCTGCTGTCGCAGGCCGCGCTCGACGCGCTCAACGCGCGCCTGGCGCGACCGGTGCCGATCACGCGCTTCCGGCCCAACCTGGTGCTGGCCGGCTGCGCGCCGCACGCCGAGGACGGCTGGCGGCGCATCCGCATCGGCGCGCTGGAGTTCGACCTGGCCAAGCCCTGCACGCGCTGCGTGTTCACCACGGTCGATGGCGAGCTCGGCGCCTACGCCGCGGACGGCGAGCCGCTGGCGACGCTCAAGTCCTACCGGCGCACGCCGCAGGGCGTGACCTTCGGCCAGAACCTGATCGCGCGCGGGCATGGCGTGTTGCGGGTCGGCGATCCGGTCGCCGTGCTCGACTGAGGCCGCCGCGGCGCCCGGACGCCGCGGCGAGCAATTGCTCTAAGGGCCGGGCCTAGCCTGCCGGGCATCCCCTTCATCCGCCCCTGCCGTGTACGACTTCATCATCGTCGGTGCCGGTTCCGCCGGCTGCGTGCTCGCCAATCGCCTCTCCGCCAACCCCCAGCACCGGGTGCTGCTGCTCGAGGCCGGGCCGCGCGACTGGCATCCGTTCATCCACATGCCGGCCGGCATCTCCAAGCTGGTCAACCTCAAGGGCGTGAACTGGGACTACCACACCGAGCCGGAGCCCGCGCTGCGCGGTCGCCGGCTGTGGTGGCCGCGCGGGCGGGTGCTGGGCGGCTCGAGTTCGATCAACGCCATGTGCTACATCCGCGGCCACCCCGCCGACTACGACGAGTGGGCGGCGCTGGGCAACCCGGGCTGGGACTGGCAGTCGGTGCTGCCGTACTTCAAGCGTTCCGAGAACCAGGAGCGCGGCGGCGACGCGTTCCATGGCAGCGGCGGCCTGCTCAACGTGCAGGACCACAAGTACCGCAATCCGCTCAGCTCGGTGTTCCTCGACGGCGCGCGCGAGGCCGGCTTCGGCGCCAATGCCGACTTCAACGGCGCCACCCAGGAAGGATTCGGCTGGTACCAGGTGACGCAGAAGAACGGCGCGCGCTGGAGCACCGCCGCGGGCTACCTGGGCGCGGCCCGCGGCCGTCCCAACCTGCGCGTGGTCACCGGCGCGCTGGCCGAGCAGGTGCGCATCGAGGGCGGCCGCGCGGTCGGCGTGCGCTATCGCCACCGCGGCGGCAGCCACGACGCGGAAGCCGCGCGCGAGGTGATCCTGGCCGGCGGCGCGCTCAACTCGCCGCAGTTGCTCCTGCTCTCGGGCGTGGGCCCGGCGCAGCAGCTGCGCGCGCACGGCATCGCGCCCAGGCAGGACCTCGCCGGCGTCGGCGCCAACCTGCACGACCACCTCGACGCCTGCACCATCTTCCAGTGCACCCAGCGCATCACCTACGACCGCGCGAGCGAGGTACTGACGGCGCTGCGCTACTTCCTGTTCCGCGACGGCCCGGGCACCTCCAACATCGCCGAGGCCGGCGGCTTCGCCCGCTCGCGCCTCGCGCCCGACGCGCGGCCGGACATCCAGTTCCACTTCGTGCCGGCGATGCTCGACGACCACGGCCGCAACCGCCTGCCCGGCGACGGCTACACCCTGCACGCCTGCGCCCTGCGCCCGCGCAGCCGCGGGCACCTGGCCCTGGCTTCGGCCGATCCGGCGCAGCCGGTGCGCATCCACGCCAACTACCTCGGCGATCCCGAGGGCCACGACCTGCAGGTGCTGGTCGAAGCCGTGCGCCTGTCGCGGCGCATCCTCGGCACCCGGGCCTTCGCCGCCTATCGCGGCGCGGAGCTGTTCCCCGGCGCCGCGGCGCAGGACGAGGCCGCGCTCGTCGACTTCGTGCGGCGCAAGGCCGAGACGATCTACCACCCGGTCGGCACCTGCCGCATGGGCAACGACGGCCAGGCCGTGGTCGACGCGGCGCTGCGCGTGCATGGCATCGACGCCCTGCGCGTGGTCGACGCCTCGGTGATGCCGCGCCTGGTCGGCGGCAACACCAACGCGCCGGTGGTGATGATCGCCGAGAAGGCCAGCGACCTGATCCTCG
>CAZTNB010000203.1:0-4876 GCA_964614825.1 uncultured Gammaproteobacteria bacterium | reverse complement strand
GCGCCGGTGACCAGCACCACCGGGCGTTCGTTCACCTGCATGGGATACTCTCCGCGAATCCGGGCCGCAGGCGCGCAGCCTAGCAAAGCCGCGGGAGAACCGGGGTCGGGAAAACCGGGGTCAGAGTGCACTTTTCAAGAAGTTCCCCGCAGCTATCGTAGAGCAGCGCCGAAAAGTGCACTCTGACCCCGGTTTTCCCGACCCCGGCTTGCGGATGCCCGAAGCCCCCACCGCCGCCGCTGCCCACGCCGAGCGCGTGATGGCGCGCCTGCGCGACGAGATCGCCGCGCAGGGGCCGCTCGATTTCGCGCGCTACATGGAACTGGTGCTGCACGCGCCGGGCCTGGGCTATTACAGTGCAGGCGCGTCGAAGTTCGGCGCCGGCGGCGACTTCGTCACCGCGCCCGAACTCGGCGACGTGTACGCGCGCTGCATCGCCCACGCGATCGCGCCGCTGCTGCGCGCCACCGCCGGCGACCTGCTCGAACTGGGCGCCGGCAGCGGCGCCTTCGCCGCCGACGCGCTGGCCGAGTTGCAGCGCCTCGACGCGCTGCCCGCGCGCTACCGCATCCTCGAGACCAGCGCCGACCTGCGCCAGCGCCAGGCCACGCGCCTGCGCGCCCACGTGCCCGCGCTGGCGGCGCGGATCGAGTGGCTGGACCGGCCGCCGGCCGACGCCTGGCGCGGCGTGTTGTTCGCCAACGAGGTGATCGACGCGCTGCCGGTCCGGCGCTTCGTCGTCGCCGATGGCGCGATCCACGCCGAGGCCGTGGACCTCGATGCCGGCGGTGCCCTGCGCCGAGTCGAGGTGCCGGCCGACCCCGCGCTGCGTGCCGCGGTCGCCGCGCTCGAAGCCGAGTGCGGACCGTGGCCGAGCCCGTACCGTTCGGAGTGGAACGCGGTGCTTCCGGCATGGTTCGCGGCGATCGGCGCCACGCTGGAGCAGGGCCTGGTCCTGTTCGCCGACTACGGCTACCCGCGCCGCGAGTACTACGCGCCATCGCGCACCGACGGCACCCTGCGCGGCTTCCATCGCCATCGCCTCGTCGCCGACCCGCTCGCGGCGCCCGGCCTCATGGACCTCACCGCTTCGGTGGACTTCAGCGCGGTCGCCCATGTCGCCGACGCGGCCGGCTTCGCGCTCGCCGGCTACGCGCCGCAGGCGGCGTTCCTGATCGCGCACGGCCTGCCGCAGGTCCTGGCCGCCGCCGACCCCGCCGACACGCGGGCGCAACTGCGCCTGTCGACGCAGGTCAAGACGCTGACCCTGCCGGGCGAGATGGGCGAGCGCGTCCAGCTCATCGGCTTCCTGCGCGGCGTCGACCCCGCGCTGTCGCCGTTCCATGGCATCGACCAACGCCATCGCCTCTAGACTACGCACCGCCCCATGACATTACCGACCCCGGCACCTGCATCCTTCTTCCGCCCGCTGCCGCGCCTGCGCACCTGGCGCCTGCTGGGCGCGCTGGCGATCGTGCTCACCATCGTGCTCTCGCTGGTGCCGATGCCGCCCTCGCCGGTCCACGTCGAGGGCGGCGACAAGATCGAACACCTGCTCGGCTACTTCGGCCTCGCCGCCTGGCACGTGCAGCTGGTGGCGAACGCACGCGCGCTGGCCTGGTGCGCGCTGGGCCTGCTCCTGCTGGGCGCCGGCATCGAGGTCGCGCAGGGCTTCACCACCTGGCGCGAGGCCGACTGGTCGGACCTCGGCGCCAACCTGGTCGGCGTGGCCGCCGGCTCGGCGCTCTACGCCACGCCGCTGCGGCACGCGCTGGCCCGCTTCGACCGCGCGCGCAAGCCCTGAGGCGCACGATCGCGGCAGCGCTCAGAGCGTGCGCGTCTGCCCGCCGTCGACATCGAGCACCGCGCCCTGGCAGTGGCCGGCCAACGGCGAGGCCAGCCACGCGACCGCGCGCGCGACCTGCTCCGGCCCGCCGCAGCGGGCGATGCCCAGGGTCGCGGCGAGGCGTGCCGCCGCGACCTCCGGTTCCACGCGGTCCGCCTGCGCGACCTGCGCGATCCGCGCCTGCAGGCGCTCGGTGGCGATGCCGCCGGGATTGATCGCGTTGACCCGCACGCCCTCGCGCACGCCGCGGTCGGCCAGCGCCTTGGTGAGGTTGAGCAGGGCGGCGTTGACCGCGCCGCCGATGGCGAACTCGGCGCTGCCGGTGCGCCCGCCCACGCCGGCGATGTTGACGATGCAGCCGCCGCTGGCGACCAGGTGCGGCCAGGCGGCGCGACTCGCGCGGCGCGCCGCATCGAACTTGAGCGCGAAGCCGTCGCGCCACTGCGCCTCGTCCAGCGCCAGGAAATCGCCGCGCACGGTGGCGCCCGCGTTGTTGACCAGCACGTCGAGGCGGCCGAAACCGTCCAGCGCGGCGGCCACCATCGCGGCCGGCGCGTCCGGCTCGCGCAGGTCGGCGGCATGCACGCAGGCCGCGCCGGGCAGCTCCGCCGCCAGCGCGCGCAGTGCGTCGGTCGAGCGTGCCGCCAGCAGCAGCCGCGCGCCCTCCGCGGCGAGCGTGCGCGCGATCGCGTTTCCGATGCCGCGGCTGGCGCCGGTCACGATCGCGACCTTGCCCTCGAGTCCCAGGTCCATGCGACGTCCCTCGTGCCGGAGGCGCGCATTGCAGCACCCCGGGCGGCCGCGGCCAAGCCGGCTCAGGCGATCGCGTCGAAGCGCGGCTCGTGCACCAGTTCGAGCTTGAGGCCGTCCGGATCGGCGATGAACAGCGCGTAGTAGCCGGGCGTGTAGTCGTACTCGGCCGGCGCGTCGAGGATGCGCACGCCGGCGGCGCGCAGGTGCAGGTGCAGCGCGTCGACTTCGGCGCGGCTGCCGACGTGGAATGCGACGTGGTGCAGTCCGGCGCTGTAGCGGTCGTGCGGGCGCGGGTTGCGCGCGCGATGCAGCCCGATGCTGAAGGCGGGCCCCGCGCCGCGGCGGGCCCATGTCGGCACGTCGCCCGCATAGTCGCCGTCGCGCTCGTAGCCGAGGTGGCCGAGCAGCAGGCCGTAGAAGTCGATCGCGGCGTCGAGGTCGCCGACGGTGAAGTCGAGGTGGTTGGGCAGGCCGGTCCAGGGCATGGGCTCAGGACTCGCGCGCGGGATCCCCGGGCGGCAGCACGGCGTTGAATTCGGGCCGCTTCTTCCAGTTCGGCACCGGCGGCACATGGCCTTCGCACGGCACGTAGGGCGAGCGCTCCACGATCTCCATGCGGTGCAGGTAGCGCGGGCAGTTGGGGAAGATCGCGTCCGCCGTCACCCGCACCACCAGCTGCGCGCCGGTGAACTCCGCGCGCAGCGGGTCATCCTCGGCCACCGTCGCACGCCCGTTGACGCGCAGGCGTCGCGGGCTCTCGAAGTCGATGAACAGCAGGCCCACGTGCGGGTTGAGCAGCGTGTTGCCGAGGCTCTTGTACATGCCGTTGCCGTCGTAGCTCGGGAACGCCAGGGTGCGCTCGTCGAGCACGCGCACGAAGCCCGGGTCGCCGCCCTTGTACGAGCAATCGGGATGGCCCTGGTCGTCGGCGGTGGCGAGGAAGAAGCAACGCTGCGCCGCGATGAAGGCGCGGTCCTCGTCGGTGAAGGCCTGCCGGGCCAGCGTTGCGGCCAGGCGGTCGGCGAGCGCGCGGGTGCGGAAGCGATCCTGCAGCCGGCGCGAGCCCTCGTGGTACATGGGGATGTCGGCCATGACCCACTCCACCGCGCGCGGGCGCGGGGCAGGAATGTCACGGTCGAGTGTACGCCTACACGCGGCCGCGACGCCTCAGTCCGCCGGGCCGAACGCCACCACCTGGCGCAGGCACTCGCCGCGCGCCAGGCGGTCGAAGCCGGCGTTGATCTCGTCCAGCGCCAGGCGATGGCTGAGCAGCGCGTCGACCGGCAGGCGGCCGGCGCGATGCATCGCCACGTAGCGCGGGATGTCGCGCGAGGGCACCGAGGAGCCCATGTACGAACCCCTCACCGTGCGCTCCTCGGCTACCAGGCTCGCGGCGGGCACGCTGAACATCCGCTTCGGGTCCGGCAGGCCGGCGGTCACCGTGGTGCCGCCGCGGCGGGTGGCCGCATAGGCCTGGGCCAGCGCCTGCTCGCTGCCCACGCATTCGATCGTGGCGTGGGCGCCGCCGCCGGTGTGCGCGCGGATCGTCGCCACGGCACCCTCGTCGTCGGCGCGCACCGCGTGCGTGGCGCCCAGCGCCAGCGCGCGCTCGAGCTTGCCCGGGTCGATGTCCACCGCCACCAGCGGATGCGCCCCGGCCGCGCGCGCGCCCAGCACCGCCGCCATGCCGACGCCGCCCAGGCCGAACACCGCCAGCGCCTCGCCCGGCGCCGCGCGCGCGGTGTTGAACACGGCGCCGACGCCGGTCAGCACCGCGCAGCCGAACAGGGCCGCGATCGCCGGGTCGAGTTCGCGTTCGACCTTCACCACCGAGCGCGCCGACACCACGACCTGTTCGGCGAAGGCCGACACGCCCAGGTGGTGGTGCAGGCCGGCGCCGCCGGCGTCATGCCAGCGGCGCGCGCCCGACAGCAGCGCGCCGGCCACGTTGGCCTGCGCGCCCGGTTCGCACAGGGCCGCGCGGCCGCTGGCGCAGGGCGCGCAGCTGCCGCAGCTGGGGACGAACGAGAACACCACGCGGTCGCCGGCCGCGAAGCCGGGCGTGCCCGGGCCAGTTTCCACGACCTCGCCGCTGGCCTCGTGGCCCAGCACCATCGGCATCACGCGCGGGCGCGAGCCGTCGATCACCGAGAGATCGGAGTGGCACAGGCCGGCGGCGAGCACGCGCACGCGCAGCTCGCCCGGGCCCGGCGGATCCAGTTGCAGTTCCTCGATCCGCAGCGGCTGCGAACGCGCATAGGGCGCGGGCAGGCCCAT
>CAZTNB010000202.1:0-4901 GCA_964614825.1 uncultured Gammaproteobacteria bacterium | reverse complement strand
CCTCTGGTTCGCCTGGCGCGTGGCCATGTACGTGAAGTCGAACGCGATCGTGTACGCGCGCGACGGCCGCACCGTGGGCGTGGGCGCCGGCCAGATGAGCCGGGTGGTGAGCGCGCGGATCGCCGCGCTCAAGGCGGAGGAGGCCGGCCTCGCCGTGCCCGGCAGCGTGATGGCCTCCGACGCGTTCTTCCCGTTCCGCGACGGCATCGACGCCGCCGCTGCCGCCGGCATCCGCGCCGTGATCCAGCCCGGTGGCTCGATGCGCGACAAGGAAGTGGTCGCGGCCGCGGACGAGCACGGCATGGCGATGCTGTTCACCGGCGTGCGGCACTTCCGCCATTGAACGCGCCCCGGCTCCCGACCGTCGAGGCGCGCGCATGAAGGTCCTGGTGATCGGCGGTGGCGGCCGCGAGCATGCGCTGGCGTGGAAGCTGGCGCAGTCGCCGCGCGTGCACGAGGTGGTGGTCGCGCCCGGCAACGCCGGCACCGCGCGCGAGCCGAAGCTGCGCAACGTCGAGGTCGACGTGGCCGACGTCTCCGCGCTGCTCGACCTCGCGCGCGCCGAGCAGCCCGAACTCACCGTGGTGGGGCCCGAGGTGCCGCTGGTCGCCGGCGTGGTCGACGCCTTCGACGATGCCGGCTTCGCCGTGTTCGGGCCCGACCGCGCCGCGGCGCGCCTGGAAGGTTCCAAGGCCTACGCCAAGGATTTCCTGGCCCGCCACCGCATCCCGACCGCCAACTACGCCGTGCACACCGAGCTCGAGCCGGCGCTGGCCTACGTGCGCGCGCAGGGCGCGCCGATCGTGGTCAAGGCCGACGGGCTCGCCGCCGGCAAGGGCGTGGTGGTGGCGATGACGCTGGCCGAGGCCGAGCAGGCGCTGCGCGACATGCTCGGCGACGCGCGCCTGGGCCGCGCCGGCGCGCGCGTGGTGATCGAGGAATTCCTCGCCGGCGAGGAAGCCAGCTACATCGTGATGTGCGACGGCGAACACGCGCTGCCGCTCGCCACCAGCCAGGACCACAAGCGCCGCGACGACGGCGACCTCGGCCCCAACACCGGCGGCATGGGCGCGTACTCACCGGCGCCGGTCGTCACGCCGCAGGTCGAGCAGCGCATCCTGCGCGAGATCATCCAGCCCACGCTCGCCGGCATGGCGGCCGACGGCTGCCGCTTCACCGGCTTCCTCTATGCCGGCGTGATGATCGCGGCGGACGGCACGCCCAAGGTGCTGGAGTTCAACGTGCGCTTCGGCGATCCCGAGACGCAGCCGATCATGATGCGCCTGCGCTCGGACCTGGTGGCGCTGGTGGAGGCGGCGCTGGCCGGGCGCCTGGATCGCGTCAGCGCCGAATGGGACCCGCGGCCGGCGATCGGCGTGGTGATGGCCGCTGGCGGCTATCCGGGCGAGGTGCGCAAGGGCGACGCCATCAGTGGCCTCGACGACATGCCTGCCGGCGACATCAAGGTCTTCCACGCGGCGACGCGCGCACAGGACGGGCGCGTGCTCAGCAACGGCGGGCGCGTGCTCACTGTCTGCGCGCTGGGCGACACGATCGCCGCGGCCAGGGCGGCGGCCTACCGCGGCGTGGACCGCATCCGCTGGGACGGCGCGTTCTGCCGCCGCGACATCGGCTGGCGCGCGATCTCCCGCGAGGGCTGAGGCGGGACCGGCAGTGGCAACGGTTACGGCGTGGAACCGCTGTCGTCCGACCGGGGTGCGGGCGACCGGGGTCCAGGCCACGACCGTGCGATGCGAATGGGTTCGGGCACTGCAACCGGGACGGGACGATGAAGCGGACTGCGCAATCGGGTGCCAATCTGGCCGGCGCGCTCGTGTTGGCGACGGTGCTCGCCGGCGATGCGGGTGCCACCGCGCCCGTGGCCTGCGCGAAGGCGGTGGCCGCGCCGGCGCAGGCGACCCGGCACTGCAGCGTCGCGCCCATCGTGCTCGACGGCACCACCAGCGGCATGCCGACGCCGATCTCGACGTACCCGGTGCCGGTGCCGGTCGCTGCCGCGCAAGGCGTGGTCTCGCGGCTGGTCGTGCGCGTGGAGGGGCTCACGCACACGCGCACCGAGGGCCTGCGACTGTTGCTCGAGGCGCCGGACGGGCGCCGCATCGCGTTGCGCGACGGCAATCCGTCGAACTTCGGCCCCTCGCCGGTCGCGGCCGTCGACCTCGAGTTCGACGACCTCGCCACGCGCGGCAGCCACATCGACCTGCCCGTGCGCCCGGGGCGCTACATCGCCACCGGCGGAAGCGACGCCGGCCTGCCTGCGCCGGCGCCGCAAGGCGACTACCTCGCCTTCCTCGACGACTTCGCCGGCGCGCCGGCCAACGGCGAATGGAAGGTGTGGATCGCGCACGAAGCCCGCACGGCCGGGGTGGCGGCAGCCGGCTCGATCATGCGGGTGTGCCTCGAACTCGAGACTGCGCCCGTGGCCGAACCCTGCCGCCTGGGCGGACCCCAGTCCTTCACCAGCGTGCTCGACAACAACGACATGGTGGTCGATTCCTGCCTGGTCACGGCCCCGCCCGAGGCCTATTGCGGCGATCCGCGGCCGGCGATCCTCGGCAGCGTCTGCTTCAGCGGCTTCACCACCCGCGTGGAGGAGGCGGTGTTCGCGACGCCGGAACCGGTCGACACCTGCGTGATGCTGGTGCCCGATCTCTCGGCCTGCCCGGCGGGATCCCGCCTGGGATTCCTCGCCATCACGGATGGGCCCGAGCAGGTACTGGTCGGTGGCGCGATGCTCGACGGCAGGCGTCGAGCACCCGGCACCTTCCGCATCGGCGCAGGCCTGCCCTGGCGGCTGCAGTTCCAGCAGTCCACGACCGAGACGGCTTGCGGAAGCTACGGCTACACGCTGCACCGCCGGCCCTGCCCGGGCATCGGCGTGCACCTGAGCGACGGGTTCGAACCGGCGCCCCCGGCGCACGACGGCGCTAGAAGCGCAGCGCCGCGGTCACGATCGCATTGAAGCCGGGCTCGTCGAGCCCGGTGCCGTGCTCGCGGTAGCGCTTGTCGCCGAGGTTCTCGATGCGCAGGGCCAGTTCGAAGTCCTCGGTCGCCTGCCACGCGGCGCGCGCGTTCCAGGTCACCCAGCCCGCGGTGCCCTCGGGATCGATGCGCGGGTCGACGAGGTCGCGCGGCGACAGCCGGCCCTGGCGCGTGGCATACAGCAGGTAGCCCTCGAAGGCCCAGTCGTCGCGCCAGTCCCACACCGCGCCGACCTTGCCGAACAATGGCGGCACGCGGTCGGCCGGATCCTCCATGCCGTCGAAGGTCTCGTCGCCGCGGGTAAAGGTCGCGTTCGCATACCAGGACACGTCGTCGCGCCACTGGCCGCGCGCGCCGGCCTCGAAGCCCCGGAGGTCGAGGCGCGTCGCGTTGCGGCTCTGCACCACCAGCTGGCCCGAGTCGGTGACCTCGCCGGTCAGCACACTGGTGATCTTGTCCTGGTAGCGCGCGTCGAAGAAGAAGAACTCGCCGGCCACGCGCTCGTCGCCGACCTTGAGGCCGAGGTCGAGGCTGTTGACGGTCTCGGGCTGCAGGTCCGGGTTGGGGATGTTGAAGCGGTTGCCCGGCCGCGCGCCGAAGGTGCCGAGGTCGAACACGTTGGGCGCGCGGAAGCCGCGGCCGAGGTTGCCGACCAGCCGCACCGTCTCGCTGACCGCGAACGAGTAGCTGAGGTTGCCGGTGAAGTCGTCGGCGTCGGTGTCCACGCCCGGCACGCTGCCGCTGGCCGGCAGCGAGGCCTCGAAGCTGCTGTAGCGCGCGCCAAAGCTGAGGTCGTGGCGGCCACCGAAGCGCCAGTCGTCGGTGAGGTACAGGCCCCACTGCTTCTGGGTCGAGCCATCGGGGAAGCGTGGCGCGCGCACGCTGGTGGCGCCGCTGTTGATGTTGCGGCGGATGCGCGACGAATCCACGGTGTCCTCGTAGTACTCGCCGCCCCAGCCCAGGTAGTGCGCGCCGCCGCCCAGCGACTTGCCGGCCTGGAACACGAAGCCGTCGGTGGTGTCGGTGTTCTCCTCGCGATCCTCGTTGCTGCCGCCGAAGTCGCGGGTTCGGCGGTCGTCCTGGATCTCCTGGCGGCCGACCTGGGCCTCGACGCTGTCCCACAGCGCGGTCGGCCGGCTGCTGCGCCAGCGCAACTGGGCGAAGTCGCGGATCTGCGGCTCGAAGTAGAACACCGCCGAAGTGGGATTGGTCTGGCCGAAGCCGGGGACCAGCTCGTCGAAACGCGGCGTGCGCGGCTGCTCCAGCGACTGCACCTGCAACGACAGCTCGTGGCCCTCGGCTACCTGCGCGGTCAGGCGCGCATTGCCGCCGCGCGCGGTGTAGCTGGTGTACGGCAGCTCGTCGCCGCCGCCCACGCGCAGGTCGTTGACGTCCTGGTAGGTCACGCCGCCGCTGAACACGAGCCTGTCGCGACCGAAATGGCCCTCGCCGCGCGACAGCGTCGAATCGTCGGCGCTGCCGTACTGGAAGCGCACGCGGCCGCCACCGCCCCAGCCATCGCCGTCGACGCCCGGCTCGTCGGAGATCAGGTGCACCACGCCGCCCATGGCATCGCTGCCGTAGAGCGTGGACATCGGCCCGCGCACCACCTCGATCCGGCCCAGCATCTGCGAATCGACCAGCGCCACGTACTGGTTGGGCGCGTTGCGGAAGATCGCGTTGTTGAGGCGGAAGCCGTCGACCAGGTGCAGCACTTCCGAGCCCTTGAGGCCACGGATGATGACGATGCCCTGGCCGGGCGTGGTCTGCTGCACGAAGGTGCCGGTCTCGCCGTGCAGCAGGTCCATCACGGTCTGGCCGCTGGCCGCGCGCAGCTCCTCGCGGTCGAGCACGTTGGTGGCCATCGGGATGTCGAGCGTGGACTCGGGGCGGCGCGA
>CAZTNB010000201.1:0-4915 GCA_964614825.1 uncultured Gammaproteobacteria bacterium | reverse complement strand
TCCTCGGCGGTCTTCTTCATCTTCATCAGCACTTCGGCCGAGACCTGCTGCGGCGCGATCCGCTTGCCGTCGGCGGTCTGTACCCAGGCGTCGCCGTTGTCGTGCGGGACGATGCCGTACGGCACCAGGTCGAGGTCCTTGCGCACCTCGGCATCGGTGAACTTGCGCCCGATCAGGCGCTTGACCGCATAGAAGGTGTTCTTCGGATTGGTCACCGCCTGGCGCTTGGCCGAGGCGCCGACCAGCACCTCGCCGTCCTTGGTGTAGGCCACGATCGAGGGCGTCGTGCGGTCGCCCTCGGAGTTCTCGATCACGCGCACCTGCCCGCCCTCCATGATGGCGACGCAGGAATTGGTGGTGCCGAGATCGATGCCGATGATCTTGCCCATGACGTCAGTTCTCCGGAATGTGTCGTGCGACCCGACCCGAGCCGCTCATGCACCACGATGTGAGGTTCTCGTCAGCGCCTTTCAAGGCGCGCATCAGTCCTCGGCGTCCCGCGCCACCGCGACCATCGCGGGGCGCAGGAGCCGGTCGTTGAGCCGATAGCCCTTCTGGAACACGGTCACCACCGTGCCCGGCGCCACGCCGCCACCGTCGACCAGGCTCATGGCCTGGTGCAGCTCGGGATTGAACGGCTGGCCCTGCGGTTCGATCGTCTCCAGGCCGTGCTTCTCCAGCGCCTTGTCGAACAGGCGCAGGGTCGCCGCCATGCCCTCGGCCAGCCGGGCCGGGTCGACCCCGCCCGCGCGCAGGCCCGCCTCCAGGCTGTCGGCCACCGGCAGCAGGTCGCCGAGCAGGCGCTCGGCGCCGTACTTGCGCGCGGCCTCGACGTCGCGCGCGGCGCGCTTGCGCAGGTTGTCCATCTCGGCCAGCAGGCGCACCTGTTCGTCCCGCGCCGCGACCAGTTCGGCCGCCAGCGCCGGATTCGGGTCCTCGCTGGCGCCGCCCCCGGGCGGCAAGCCCGCGTCGGCCTGGATGTCGCGGTCGGGATCGGTGGAATGCATGCAAGGCTCCGGCCTCCGGCCCGCCCAGGGGGCGTGTCCGGCTCGGCGATGGTCTGGATCTGGAACTCCCGGCGCCTACGTGGGGCCGGGCGCGGCGCCCTTCAAGGGCCCGGGGCGGACAGGGCCCCGCTGACGATGCGGGCGGTGGCCTGCACCATCGGGATCACGCGTTCGTACTGCATCCGGGTCGGCCCGATCACCCCCAGCGCCCCGAGCACGCGGCCGTTGGCCGCATAGGGGGCGGCGATCACCGAGCAGTTGCCCAGGGGACCCAGGCCGCTTTCCTCGCCGATGAACAGGCGCACGCCGTCGGCATGGATGCAGCGGTCGAGCAGGCGCAGCAGCTCCTGCTTGCGCTGGAAGGCGTCGAACAGCCCGCGCAGGCGCTCGACGTCGCCCAGTTCCTGCACCCCCAGCAGGTTGCTCTGGCCCGAGACCAGCATGTCCTCGCGGGTGTCCTCGCGCAGCGCGGCCGCGGCCACGTCGATGGCCGCCGCCATCAGCCGGTCCATGTCCGAGCGCGCCTGCGCCATCTCCGCCACCAGCCGCTCGCGGATCGCCGCCAGCGGCAGCCCGGTGTAGTGCGCGTTGAGGTAGTTGGCGATCTGCTCCAGCTCCGATGGCGCATAGGCCCGCCCCACCTCGATCACGCGGTTCTGCACTTCGTGGTCGGTGAACACCAGGATCACCAGCAGGCGCCGCCCGTCCAGCGGCACGAAGTCGATGTGCCGGAACGCGAACTCCTCGCGCCGCGGCACCGTGACCAGGCCCACGAAATGGGTCAGGCCCGACAGCAGGGTCGAGACGCTGGCGAGCAGGGCCTGGGTGCCGGTGGCCGGCGCCAGTTCGGCGCGCAGGCGCTCGACGTCGCGCTCGTCCAGCGGCTTGAGTTCGAGCAGGCTGTCGACGAAGACCCGGTAGCCCTGCGCCGTGGGCACCCGCCCGGCCGAGGTGTGCGGCGCCGCCACCAGCCCGAGTTCCTCGAGGTCGGCCATCACGTTGCGGATGGTCGCCGGGCTGACGTCGAGGCCGGCGTGGCGCGCCAGCACCTGCGAGCCCACGGGCTGCCCGTCGCGCACGTACTGCGCGATCAGCGCGCGCAGCAGGTGCCGGGCGCGGCCGTCGAGTTCGGAACGGTGGGGACGGGACATGCGGGGTTCCGGCGGGGACCGGTCGTGACCATGGGGATTGTCTGACGTGAGTATGGGCCAAACGCCACCGCATCAAGCCACCGGCCCATGTTAAGTTGCCGGTCGCGGCCCCCATCCTACCTGCCGATGCTGCGCCTCATCGCCGTCAAGGACTTCGCCATCATCGACCAGGCCGAACTCGGCCTGGACTCCGGCCTGACCGCCCTGACCGGCGAGACCGGCGCCGGCAAGTCCCTGCTCGTCGATGCCCTGATGCTGCTCGGCGGCGGTCGCGGCGACGCCGGCTGGGTGCGCCAGGGCGCCGAGCGGGCCGAACTCGCCGCCGAGTTCGACCTCGCCGCCCTGCCCGCGGTGGTGGCCTGGCTGCGCGAGCTCGAACTCGACGACGGCAGCGAGTGCCGCATCCGGCGCGTGCTGCGCGCCGACGGCAGCAGCCGCGCCTTCGTCAACGACCGCGCGGTGTCGCTGGCCACGCTCAAGTCCCTCGCCGCGCAACTGGTGGAGATCCACGGCCAGCACGAGCACCAGGCCCTGCTGTCGCGCTCGCACCAGCGCGGCCTGCTCGACGCCTTCGGCAACCATGGCGATGTCCTGGCTGCCACCGCCGCCAGCGCGCGGCGCTGGCACGCCATCGCGGCCGAGATCGAGGCCTTGCGGGCCCAGGCCGGCGGCGGCGCGGGCGCGCTGGAGTTCCTGCGCTTCCAGCTCGACGAGCTGGCCCGCGAAGCGCTCGCGCCCGAGGCGCTGGCCGAACTGGAGCAGGAGCATCGCCGGCTCGCCCACGCCGGCGAGCTGATCGAGGTCTGCGGCCGCGCGCTGGAGGCGCTCGACGGCGACGACGAGGGCGCCGCGCGCTCCGTGCTGGCGCGCGTGGCCGCCGACCTGGAGCGGCTGGTCGGCGCCGACCCGAGGCTGGGCGGCGTGGCCGACATGGTGCGCGCCGCCGAGGTCGAGGTCGGCGAGGCCGCGGAAACGCTGCAGCGCCATCGGGCCGGCCAGGAACTCGATCCGCAGCGCCTGGCGGCGGTCGACGCGCAGCTCGCGCGCCTGCACGAGCTCGCGCGCAAGCATCGCCTGCCGGTGCAGGAGCTCAAGGCGCGCGAGGCCACCCTGCGCGCGCAGCACGACGCGATCGCCAATGCCGAGCAGCGCTTCGCCAGCCTCGAAGCCGACCAGGCGCGCGCCCTCGCCGCCTTCCGCGATGCCGCCGCCGCGCTCGGCGATGCGCGCCGGCGCGCCGCCGGCCAGCTCTCGCGCGAGGTCGCCGCGGCGCTGGGCGAGCTCGGCATGCAGGGCGCGCGCTTCGAGGTCCAGGTCGAGACCGATGCGCTGGCGGAGCCGGCGGTGGAAGGCGCCGACGCGGTGGAGTTCCTGGTCAGCGCCAACCCCGGCCAGCCGGAGCGACCGCTGCGCAAGGTCGCGTCCGGCGGCGAGCTTTCGCGCATCAGCCTCGCGATCGAGGTGGCGGCGCTGGGCCAGGATGCGGTGCCCACCATGGTCTTCGACGAGGTGGACGTGGGCATCGGCGGCGCCGTGGCCGAGGTGGTGGGGCGCAAGCTGCGCGCCCTCGGGCGCGCGCGCCAGGTGCTGTGCGTGACCCACCTGCCGCAGGTGGCGGCGCAAGCCGACCGCCACGTGGCGGTGGAGAAGTCCAGCGCCGGCCCGGCCACCCGCATCCGCATCGAGGCGCTGGACAAGGAGCGGCGCCGCGAGGAGATCGCGCGCATGCTCGGCGGGGTCGAGATCACGAGCCAGACGCGGGCGCATGCCGCGGACATGCTGCGGCGCGCGCGGCAGGGTTGAGGCGGGGATCGGGGCGGCGGCGCCGCTTACTTCCTGCGCTTGGGGCGCACGTACAGGACCAGGGAGTGGTCCTCGAGCACGTAGCCGTGGCGATCGGCGATCTCGCGCTGCAGGCGCTCGATCTCGTCGTTGGTGAACTCGATCACGGTGCCGCTCTCGACGTCGACCATGTGGTCGTGGTGCTTGCCGCGGTCCAGCTCGTAGACCGACTGGCCGCCCTCGAAGTTGTGCTTCACCACCAGGCCGGCGGCCTCGAACTGGGTCAGCACCCGGTACACGGTCGCGAGGCCGATGTCGTCCTCGTGCGACAGCAGTTCCTTGTAGATGTCCTCGGCCGTCAGGTGCCGCGAAGTCGCGCGCTCGAGGATCTCGAGGATCCGCATCCGCGGGTGGGTGACCTTGAGTCCCGCCTTGCGCAGGTCCTGCTGCTCCACGCCCTTGCTCCAGCAGCCGCCGTTCAGGCCGCCAGTGTATCATTCGCGGTTCGTACGACTCGCCGAGCGAACCGTCGCATGCGCTTCCCCATCGGGCTATCACTGCTGCTGCTGGCCGCCGTCGGCGGCAGCGGCTGCCGGCTCATCTACCGCCAGGACGTCAACCAGGGCAACCTGGTCGAGCAGGAGTCCGTCGACACGCTCAAGCCCGGCATGACCAAGCGCCAGGTCGCGCTGATCATGGGCACGCCCTCGATCGAATCGCCGTTCGACCAGGATCGCTGGGACTACGCCTCCAGCTTCAGCAGCCGCGGCCGCAAGCCGGAGGTCAAGACCCTCACGCTGCTGTTCGAGAACAACGCCCTGGTGCGCATCGAGGGCGACTACTTCCCGCAGCGCAACGACGAGATGCTGGAGGCCTCGCGCAAGATCAAGGGCAAGGTCGACGACGACCTCGATGCGGTGTCGAAGAAGGCTTCGCCGCCGCCGGACGACGAGCCTCCGGTCGAGGACGGCGGCG
>CAZTNB010000200.1:0-4925 GCA_964614825.1 uncultured Gammaproteobacteria bacterium | reverse complement strand
GGCTCAACCGCACTTGGAATAGCCGCAATTGAGGCAGGTCGCGCAGCCGTCCATGATGATGACGGCCTTGGTGTTGCACTTGCCGCACATCGAGGCCGTGGGCGGGAAGCTGCCTTCCGCGGTGACCGTGAGGGTGTCGTCGTCGGCCGTGGTCGTGCCGCCGGCAAGGTCGGCACCGAGGGCGGTGGACGCCGGGGCGGCATCGGCGCCGCTTCCCGGCTTGCGCCGTGGCGATGCCGGCTCGCCCGGCGTCGACTTCTTCCTGGCGCGGGCGTCGTACTGCGCGCGCTTCTCCGCGATCAGGCGTTTCTGCTCGGCCGACATCTCGGGATCGACGATCATGCCGATCATCTTCAGGTGGTCTTCGACCACGGCGCCGATTTCGGCCACGATGCTGGGCATGTACACGCCGCCGGCCTTGAAGTAGCCGCCGCGCGGGTCGAACACGGCCTTCATTTCCTCGACCAGGAAGGTGACGTCGCCGCCCTTGCGGAACACGGCGCTCATGATGCGGGTCAGCGCCACGATCCACTGGAAGTGGTCCATGTTCTTCGAGTTGATGAAGATCTCGAAGGGGCGGCGCAGCTCGAACTCGGTGCCGGGGTTGAGCACGATGTCGTTGATCGTGGTGTACAGCGCGTGCTCGAACAGCGGGCTCTTGATCTTGTAGGTGCTGCCGATCAGCACGTCGGGTCGTTCGACCTTCTCGTGCATCTGGATGACTTCGGCCTTGGGCAGTTCCAGGTGCTCGTCGCGCTCGGCCGGCGCCGGGATCGCGGGCTTGGTCTTGTCGTCCACCGAGGTGACGGTGTAGCCCTTGATTTTCTTGCTGATCTTGATGGCCATGGATGACTCTCGCATGGCGCGCCTGGCGCGCCGGTGAATCAGGGCGCCGGGAGACCGGCGGGATCGGCCCCGACGAGGCGACGGGGCGGGGTGCGGCACCGGGCTCGCGCGCAGCGCGCACCGGAGAGACCGGCGGGCCATCGTCCGGGCCCGAACCGCCCGGTCCCTCGGGCGGGTGATCCCGGACGGGCGCGGCCTCGCGGTGCGCCGGCGTCCGGGATACGCGAAACGACTACTTGCGGCGTGCCTTCTTGCGCGCGGCCTTCTTGGCCGGGCGCCGGGCCGCCGACTTCTTGGCCGACTTCCGGGCTGCCTTCTTCGCAACCTTCCTGGCCGGCTTCTTGCCCGACTTCTTGGCTGCCTTCCTGGCCGGCTTGGCCTTCTTGGCCGCCTTCTTCTTCGGTGCCACCGCCTTCTTGGCCTTGGCGACCGCCTTCTTGGCGGTGGACTTGGCCTTCTTGACCGCCTTCTTGGCGCCGGCCTGGGCCTTCTTGGCCGTCTTGACCACGGCCTTCTTGGCCGCCGAGGCCTTCTTGGCCACGACTTCGGTCGCCTTGCCCACGGCGGCCTTGGCATCGGACATCGCGGTGCCGGCTTTCGCCGCCGCGGCCTGACCCACTTCCTGCGCCTTCTCGACCACCGATTCGACGGCGGAGCCGATGTTGGCGAACACGCTGTTCTGCTCGGTACTCATGCTACCCCTCCGGTTCTGGTTCTTCGGTTGGCAGTTGCGGTCGCGGCGGGTTCAGGGCGGCAAAGCCTAGAACTTGCCGTAGTAGCCCTCCTTGAGGGCATCGAACAGGTTGGCGGCGGTGTGTACCTCGCCGTCGTACTCGATCTCATCATTTCCCTTGACCTCCACAACACTACCGTCCTCCAGCTCAAAACGGTAGGTGGTGTTCTCGAGATCCTGTTCCTTGACCAGCACGCCCTGGAACGCGGCGGGGTTGAAGCGGAAGGTGGTGCAGCCTTTCAGGCCCTGCTTGTGCGCGTAGCGGTAGATGTCCTTGAACTCCTCGTAGGGGTAGTCCGTGGGCACGTTGGCGGTCTTGGAAATGGACGAATCGACCCATTTCTGCGCCGCCGCCTGGATGTCGACGTGCTCCCTGGGCGAGATGTCGTCGGCCGAGACGAAGTACTCCGGCAGCTTCTCGGCCGGGTCGGTCGCGTAGGGGCGGGCCGAGCCGTTGATCAGGGTGCGGTAGGCCAGGAGCTCGAAGCTCATCACCTCGACCTTTTCCTTGGTCTTGCGGCCCTCGCGGATCACGTTGCGGCTGTAGCTGTGGGCGAAGCTGGGCTCGATGCCGTTGGAGGCGTTGTTGGCCAGCGACAGCGAGATGGTGCCGGTGGGCGCGATCGAGCTGTGGTGGGTGAAGCGCGCGCCGACCTCGGCCAGCTTGTCGACCAGTTCCGGCGCCGCCTCGGCGATGCGCTGCATGTAGCGGCTGTAGCGGGCATGCAGCACCCGGCCGGGGATCTGCTGCCCCGGCTTCCAGCCGTCGCGCGCCATCTCGGGGCGCTTGCGCAGCATCTCGGCCGTGACCTCGAACTGCTGCGCCATGATCGGCGCCGGGCCCTTCTCCTCGGCCAGCGCCAGCGCCACTTCCCAGCCGGCCAGGGCCATCTCGCGGCTCACCTCCTCGGTGAACTGGCAGGCCTCGGCGCCGCCGTAGCGCATCTTGAGCATGGTCAGGGTCGAGCCCAGGCCGAGGAAACCCATGCCGTGGCGGCGCTTGGACAGGATCTCGTGGCGCTGCTGTTCCAGCGGCAGGCCGTTGATCTCGACCACGTTGTCGAGCATGCGCGTGAACACGCGCACCACCTCGCGGTACTCGTCCCAGTCGAAGCGCGCGCGCGGGCCGAAGGGGTCGCGCACGAACTTGGTGAGGTTCACCGAGCCCAGCAGGCAGGACCCGTACGGCGGCAGCGGCTGCTCGCCGCAGGGGTTGGTGGCGCGGATGTTCTCGCACCACCAGTTGTTGTTCATCTCGTTGACGCGGTCGATGAGGATGAAGCCCGGCTCGGCGTAGTCGTACGTCGAGACCATGATCATGTCCCACAGGTGCCGCGCGCGCAGGTGGCCGTAGATCTTGCATGCCACCAGGCCGTCCTCGCGGGTGACGTAGTTGGCCGTGGTCGGCCACTCGCGCCACACCACCTGGGCCGGGTCGGCGGTGTCGACGTCGTCCTTTTCCTTGATGTTGACCGGGAACACCAGCGGCCAGTCGCCGTCGGCCTCGACCGCGGCCATGAACTCGTCGGTGATCAGCAGCGAGAGGTTGAACTGGCGCAGGCGCCCGTCCTCGCGCTTGGCGCGGATGAATTCCTTGACGTCGGGATGGGCCACGTCGAAGGTGCCCATCTGCGCGCCGCGCCGGCCGCCGGCGGACGACACCGTGAAGCACATCTTGTCGTAGATATCCATGAACGACAGCGGGCCCGAGGTGTGGGCGCCGGCGCCGGACACGTAGGCGCCGCGCGGGCGCAGGGTGCTGAACTCGTAGCCGATGCCGCAGCCCGCCTTGAGCGTGAGGCCGGCCTCGTGGACCTTCTCCAGGATGCCGTCCATCGAATCGGGGATGGTGCCCGACACCGTGCAGTTGATCGTGCTGGTGGCGGGCTTGTGCTCGAGCGCGCCGGCGTTGGAGGTGATGCGGCCGGCCGGGATCGCCCCGCGGCGCAGCGCCCACAGGAAACGCTCGTACCAGTACTTGCGCTTCTCCGGCGTGGCCTCGGGCTCGGCCAGGGCGTGCGCCACGCGCTGGTAGGTCTCGTCGATGCTGCCGTCGACCGGCTCACCGCGCTTGGTCTTGAGGCGGTACTTCTTGTCCCAGATGTCGTAGGACGCGGGCTGCAGCGGGACCTCCGCCTCGCCCCGGGACACCGCCTCCAGGCGAACCGTGCTCATCGATGTGTTGCCTCCCAAAATGCGTTTGCGGGCGCGCTTCTTCTTGTTCGCGTTCATGCTCCGCCCCCGGATTCCGGCAAAAGCCCGCCCGCGGCGGGCACCTCGCCAGAACTCAACCCTGGGACTTCGTGTGCGCCCGGCGGGCCGCCGACCCCTCCCCGGGGCGCTGCCGTCTGACTGTCACAGAAACCCAAGTGGTTGGGTTCATGCCGTCCGGGCCACCACAAGATGTTGTGAACGCGATGGTGGGCGACGTTACGCCCGTTCGAGGTCCGGGTCAAGCGGTTTTTTTCCTATGGAAATCAATGAGTTTTACGCAACTCTTGGAAATTTTCGGGGTTTCCGCATGAATCCGTAACCTGTCGCCGCGCGGTTGCGGACGGCAAATCCGGCACAAGATGTAGGGGTCTGGAAATGCGGCCATTCGAGGGGATTTCGATGCCTGGATCAATGCTCTGTCGGGCCCTGCCGGGGCCCGTGCTGGCGGCCCTGCTCGCCTTCGGCGCGGCCCCGGCAGCGCGCGCCGGCGCCCTGCCCGCCGCCGTCGATGGCGAGGTGCTGCCCTCGCTGGCGCCGATGCTCGAGAAGGTCACCCCGGCGGTGGTCAACGTGGCCTCCAGGCGCAGCGTGCAGGTGCGCAGCCCGTTCATGGACGACCCGTTCTTCCGCCGCTTCTTCGGCATGCCCGACATCCCGCGCGAACGCGTGCAGCAGTCGCTGGGCTCGGGCGTGATCGTCGACGCGACCAAGGGCTACGTGCTGACCAACAACCACGTGATCGAGAACGCCGACGAGATCGAGGTCACGCTGGCCGACGGCCGCACCCTGGCCGCGACCCGCGTGGGCACCGACCCGGACAGCGACGTGGCGGTGATCCGCATCCCGGCCGAAGGCCTCGCGGCGCTGCCGCTGGCCGACTCGGGGCGCCTGCGGGTGGGCGATTTCGTGGTGGCGGTGGGCAACCCCTTCGGCCTCGGCCAGACCGTCACCGGCGGGCTGGTGTCGGCGCTGGGCCGCAGCGGCCTGCGCGGCCTCGGCGTGCAGAACTTCATCCAGACCGACGCCTCGATCAATCCCGGCAACTCCGGCGGCGCGCTGGTCAACCTGCGCGGCGAACTGATCGGGATCAACACCGCGATCTTCTCGCCCTCCGGCGGCAACGTCGGCATCG
>CAZTNB010000199.1:0-4932 GCA_964614825.1 uncultured Gammaproteobacteria bacterium | reverse complement strand
ACGGCTGGCGCGGGGCCAAGGTCGAGAACGTGCAGCAGTTCCTGCGCGATTTCCCCGGCGCGCGCACGCTGCGGCTGGAGCAGAACTACCGCTCCACCGGGAACATCCTCGCGGCCGCCAACGCGATCATCGCCAACAATCCCTCGCGGCTGGGCAAGTCGCTGTGGACCGAGGCCGCGCGCGGCGAGCCGATCGACGTCTACAGCGCCTTCAATGCCGAGGAGGAGGCGCGCTTCGTGATCGAGCGCGTGCGCCAGTGGGTGCGCGAGGGCGGGCGCCACGCCGAGTGCGCGATCCTGTACCGCTCCAACGCGCAATCGCGGCTGTTCGAGGAACAGCTGCTCGTGCACGAGATGCCGTACCGGGTGTATGGCGGGCTGCGCTTCTTCGAGCGCGCCGAGGTCAAGGACGCGCTGGCGTGGATGCGCCTGGTCGCCTCGCGCCACGACGACACCGCCTTCGAGCGCGCGATCGGCGCGCCGCCGCGCGGCGTGGGCGAGCGCAGCATCGACGCGCTGCGCCGGCGCGCGCGCGCCGAGGGCTGCTCGCTGTGGGACGCGGCGCTGGCCGAACTGGCCGGCGACGGGCTGGCCGGGCGCTCGAAGTCGGCGCTGCGCGCGTTCATGGCGCTGGTGGATGCGCTGGATCGCGAAACCTCGCAGACGGCCGAGCTTGCGGCAGGAGCCCAGGCCATGGGCTCCCAAGGCGGCGACGAGGCGCGCCCGGCCGACGCACGCGACGGGCCGCAGGCAGCGACCGACGCGACGCCCATCACCCTGGCCGAGCGCTTCTCGCACGTGATCGAGCGCTCGGGGCTCAAGGCGCACCACGCCGCCGATCGCGCCGGGCTGGGCGAATCGCGGGTCGAGAACCTCGAGGAGCTCGTCAACGTCGCCAGCCGCTACGTGCTGTCGAAGGAGGATGCCGACGCCGGGCTGACCGAACTCACTGCGTTCCTCGCCGCCGCCGCGCTCGAGGCCGGCGAGCGCGAGGGCGAGGCCTGGGAGGATTGCGTGCAGCTCATGACGCTGCATGCGGCCAAGGGCCTGGAGTTCCCGCTGGTGTTCCTGGCGGGGCTCGAGGATGGCCTGTTCCCGAGCCAGAAGTCGGTCGAGGAAAGCGGGCGCCTGGAGGAGGAGCGCCGCCTGGCCTACGTCGGCATCACCCGCGCGCAGCGCAAGCTGGTGCTGAGCTATGCCGAATCGCGGCGCCTGCACGGCATGGAGACCTACGGCCGGCCCTCGCGCTTCCTCACCGAGCTGCCGCGCGAGGCGCTGGTCGAGGTGCGGCCGCGGGCGCAGGTGGCGCGGCCGGCGAGCTTCGGGCGCAGCGCCGAATCCTTCCTCGCGGAGCGCGGCTTCGAAACCGGCACGGGCGCGGCCTTCCGCCTCGGCCAGCGCGTCGCCCACGCGCTGTTCGGCGAGGGCGTGGTCACCGGCCTCGAAGGCCGCGGCGAGCATGCGCACGTGCAGGTCAACTTCGAGCAGGGCGGCGCGAAGTGGCTGGTACTGGCGTACGCGAAGCTGCAGGCCCTGTAGCGCCCGGGGTTGCGCCGGGCAGGCCAGGGGCGGCGAGCCTGGCCTTCCGCCAGGCGGGCGCGCTGCGTTCGGTACGGGCAGGGATCGGCGTTGGACAGGTTGCGATTCCGATCCGGAGTGGCGCCCGCGGGCGCCGTTCCCCGTGCTCCTGTCCAGTGACAGCAACGGCAAACCGATGCCCGCCACCCCAACCGAAACTGAACCGGCGCGGCCCCCTGCCGGGGCCCCGGGTTGCGCCCGATCCGCGTCGGCGGTATCAGTAGCGTTCCGCGCGGCGCTGGCGCCGCGGGGCTTCGTCCGCCGAGGGGGCGTCATGGGCGAGCGGTCGCGACTGGCGCACTGGGTAGTCACGGCGGGGGCACCGCTGGCACTGGCCGCGGGCGTCGCGCATGCGACGCCGCCGCAGCTCTCGTTCGTGCCGACGCCGAACCAGCCCGGCACCGAGATCACCATGGCCGACACGGCCTTCCTGATCGAGGTCTCGGCCACGCCGCCCGGCGTGCTCGACGTGGTCGGGCAGAACAACACCACCCAGCTCACCCAGTGCGGCGTGGTCGGCGACGACAACATCAACGTCGACAAGGGCGGCATGACTTTCTATGCCGGCGTGCAGGGCGCGCCGGAGGACATGCCCTCGCAGACCTTCACCATCACCTGCGAGCCGGTCGAGGGCGTGGCCACGTCGGCGCTGTTCCGCTGCGGCGAGAAGCAGGGCTTCAGTGCCACCGAGGTCGACAAGTACCAGTGGGACATCCTCTGCCCGGGCAGCGGCGCCGCGGTGCCCGAGATCGACCCGGCGCCGCCCAGCGGCAGCACGCTCAACCTCAATGCCAACCAGCCCAACGACGCCACCGCGCAGTTCACCATCAACAACATCGGCACCGGCAACCTGGGCGCGCTGTCGATCAGCGGGCTGTCGGCCCCGTTCAGCGTCAACCCCAACCCGGGCGCGGCGCTGGCGCCGGGCTCGCGCATCTACACGGTCACCTGCAGTGGCGCGGCCGAGGGCAACTACATCGGCACGTTGAACTTCAACTCCAACGACGCCGACGAGCCCACGGTCAGCTACTCGCTCAACTGCACCATCGGCGGCGCCGAGGTCGACGCCACGCCGCCCCCGGGCACGCCGATCGCGCTGGCCACCACGCAGGGCGTGCCGGCGACGCCGGCGATCATCCAGCTCGCCAATCCGGGCACGGCCACGCTCACGCTGGGCGCGCCCAGCGGGCTGTCGGGCTCGCTGGGCGCGAGCCTGGGCTCGAACTCGGTCGCGCCGGGCAACTTCACCAACCTCACCGTGACCTGCGACGGCAGCGCCGCGGCCGGGCCGCTCAACCTGCAGGTCGCCACCAACGACCCCGACGGCGGCGAGAGCGTGCTCAGCTGGCCGGTGACCTGCGACCTCGCGCAGGCGACCTCGCCCGAGTTCGACCCCAACCTGGCGCCGCCGGGGCCGGTGAACCTCGCGACCACGACCGGCGTCTCCGCCCCGCCGGTGGTGATCACGATCCAGAACAACGGCAACGCCACGCTCAACCTCAGCGGCCTGTCGGTGCTCAACGCGCCGCTGTCGCGCACGCTGTCGAGCGCCTCGATCGCCGCCGGCGGTTCGGCCACGCTGACCATCAACTGCAGCTCGGCCGGCGCCACCAACAGCAACCAGCAGCTCACCTTCAACACCAACGACCCCGACGACGGCGAGGCCTTCATCAGCTACAGCGTGGGCTGCACGGTCACGGCCGCGGCGGCGCCGGAGTTCGGCTCGATCCCGGCGGCGCCGGGCCCGATCACGGTCAACACCGCGCAGAGCACCAACGGCAGCGCCAACCTGCTGCTGCAGAACGTCGGCACGGCGGCGCTCAACCTCTCGGTCAACACCCAGCCGGGCGCGCCCTTCTCCAACGTCACCGTGCCCGCCTCGCTGGCCGCGGCCTCCTCGCAGCTGCTGTCGGTGACCTGCAACTCCGCCAGCGCCGGCACCTTCAACCGCACCCTGATCCTCAACACCAACGATGCCAGCGAGGGCACGGTCAGCTACAACCTGACCTGCAACGTGGTCGCGCCGACGCCGGAGTTCAACGGCGTGCCGGCGGTGCCGGGGCCGCTGTCGATCGTCACCGACCAGAACGTGCAGGGCTCGGCCTCGATCACGGTGCAGAACCTGGGCAGCGGCAACCTCACGCTCAACCCGATCGTGGTCGCGCCGGCGCCCACCTTCAGCATTTCGCCGGTGGCGCCGCAGACGGTCGCCGCGGCGGCCAGCCGGCTGTTCAGCGTGCGCTGCCTCAACGCCGCCGCAGGCAACTACGCCGGCACCGTGACCTTCACCACCAACGATTCCGACGAAGGCACGGTGGTCTACAACGTCAACTGCCGGGTCAACGTGGTGGCCCCGGAATTCAGCGCCTCGATCCGGCCGGGCTCGGTGTTCTCGTTCTACACGCCGCCCGCGGTGCCCTACGCCAACACGATCCGGATCTCCAACCTGGGCAACGCCACGCTCAACTACTCGCTGTCGGGGCTGTCGGGCGTGTTCAGCTCCAACCCGGCGATCGGCGGGCCGTACACGCTGGCGGCGGGCGCGTCCAGGGACCTGGTGGTCACCTGCAGCGGCCTCAACCTCACCACCGTGGCGCAGATCTTCAGCATCACCCACAACGACGTGGGCGAGAGCCCGGCGCAGTACGGCTTCGTCTGCACCCCGGACATCCGCCTCAGCGCCGCGCCGGTGCTGCGCGCGCTGATCGGCTCGCCGCTGGTGAGCGAGCCGGGCGACCTCCTGTTCGTGGACAGCTTCGAATGAACACCGGCAACCCTGCCCCGCGGTCGACGCCCCTGGAGCGCACCATGAAGAGATTCCTCCTGCCCGCCGTGCTGGCCTTGCTGCTGCCGGTGGCGCCGATCGAGGCCTCGAGCTTCACCACCAGCGGCACCACGATCTACAAGGTGTCGCGCCTGCGCCTGACCAGCACCGGCCGCGTCTACGTCGGCATCACGCGCACGCCGGCGGCGACCGTCAGCAACGATTGCCCGACGCCCGACAACTCGCAGCAGTACTACTTCGATACCACCACGCTGCAGGGCCGCATCCTCTACAACCAGCTGCTGTCGTCCTACACCACGCAGAGCAGGGTCAGCGGCGGTGGCGATGCGAACGACGCGAACTGCGTGTCGACCGGCACCATCTGCCTGATCGTGTTTCCCAACATCACCTTCTGCCAGGCGGAACTGCTGACCACCTTCACGGTGCAGCAGCAATGAGGACGCGCGGCCTGCTCCTGCTGCTGGGCCTCGTGACGCTGCCCGCCGCGGCCGCGACCAGCGTCAGCAACGGGCTGGTGACGCGGGTGCGCGACAACACCAGCGCCACCAAGGTCTTCATCGAGATCACGCC
>CAZTNB010000198.1:0-4934 GCA_964614825.1 uncultured Gammaproteobacteria bacterium | reverse complement strand
CCGGTGCGGCGATAGCCGCGGCGCTCGTACCAGGCGATGAGCTCGTCGCGCTGGCGGATCACGGTCATGTGCAGGCTGCGGCAACCCCAATCCACCCGCGCCACGCGCTCGCACTCGGCCAGCAGCGCATGGCCGATGCCGCCGCCCTGCAGGGACGGACGCACGGAGAACATGCCGAAGTAGCAGGAGTCCCCCTGGCGATCGACGTGGGCGCAGGCCAGCAGTTCGCCCTGCGCCTCGGCCAGGATGACGCGACTGCCGTCGCGACCGACCAGGCCGAGCACGCTGTCGGGGTCCGTGCGCTGTCCTTCGAGCATGTCGGCCTCGGTGGTCCAGCCGGCGCGGCTGGCGTCGCCGCGATAGGCGGATTCGACCAGGGCGACGATGGCCGGCACGTCGGCGGCGACGGCGCGACGAAAGGACGGCGGCGCGGACCTGGCGCTCATGGGTGCCTCAGCCGTCGCCGGCGAGCGCCGCCTCGACCGCCTCGAACGGCAGCAGCGCGCAGCGATGCCGCACCGGATGGCGCCGCAACGCCGCGAAGGCCACCAGCTCGCCCAGGGTCGGATCGGCCGGCGCCGCGTCCGCGGCGAGCCAGTCCGCGAATTGGCGGCGCAATGCGGCGACGCCGGCCCGGTCGAGGCCGGCCAGCTGCGCGCCCAGCATCGAGCCCGCCGCGGTGGCGATGGCGCACGACTCGCCGCCGATGCACGCCGCCTCGATGCGGCCGGAGGGCGCATGCAGCGCCACCCGCACCACGTCGCCGCACAGGGGATTGGCGCATTCCGCCGCGTGCGTGGTCGCCGCCAGCGGCGTCGCATGGCGCGGATGGCGCTGGTGCTCGAGCACGAGGCGCGAGTAGATGTCGGCGGCGGACATGAGGCGATTCTAGGCCGAGCCGCCACGCAACGGCCAACGCGCGGCCCGGTGGGCCTGCCGGCGGCCGGCCGATCCGATGCCTCGCCACCCACGCGCGGCGCCGGGGGTCTGCCCGTGGGAGCGCGGCGGCTGCGAGTCAGCCCGCCAGCATCGCGCGCGCCTTGTGCAGCGCCGCCACCAGGCGGTCGACCTCGGCACGCGTGTTGTAGAAGGCCAGCGAGGCGCGGGCGGTCGCGGGCACGCCGTAGAACTTCATCAGCGGGTGCGCGCAGTGGTGCCCGGAGCGCACCGCCACGCCCTCGACGTCGATCAGCGTGGCGAGGTCGTGCGCGTGGGCGCCGTCGACCAGGAACGAGATCACCGCGGCCTTGCCCGGCGCCTCGCCGAAGTGGCGCAGGCCCGGCACCTCGCGCAGCGCCGCCATCGCGTAGTCGCAAAGGCCGCGTTCATAGGCTTCGATGCGGTCCATGCCGACGCGTTCGAGGTAGTCGATCGCCGCGCCCAGGCCGATCACGCCGGCGATGTTCGGCGTGCCGGCCTCGAACTTGTGCGGCAGGCCTGCAAAGGTGGTGCCGGCGAAGTCGACCGTGCGGATCATCTCGCCGCCGCCCATGAACGGCGGCATGGCCTCGAGCAACTCGCGCCGCGCCCACAGCGCGCCGGTGCCGGTCGGGCCGAACATCTTGTGGCCGGTCAGCGCGTAGAAGTCGCAGCCCAGCGCCTGCACGTCGACGCGCCGGTGCGGCAGCGCCTGCGAGCCGTCGACCAGCAGCGGGATGCCGCGCCGCCGCGCCTCGCGCGCGATCTCGCGGATCGGGTTCACCGTGCCCAGCGCGTTGGAGACATGGGTGACGCCGAGCAACTTCACCCGCGGCGTCATCAGCTCGTACAGGCGCTCCAGCACCAGCTCGCCGGACGGCGCGATCGGCGCCGGCACCACGCTGGCGCCGCAGCGCGCCGCCACCAGTTGCCACGGCACGATGTTGGCGTGGTGCTCCATGGTGGTGACCAGCACCACGTCGCCCGGCTTGAGGTTGGCGAGCCCCCAGCTCCAGGCGACGAGGTTGATCGACTCGGTGGTGCCGCGGGTGAGGATCACCTCGTCGCGCGACGGCGCGTTGATGAAGGCGCGCAGCTTGTCGCGGGTGGCCTCGTAGCGTTCCGTGGCCTCGGCGCCCAGCGTGTGCACGGCGCGCGCGACATTGGCGTTGTGGCGCGTGTAGTAGTCGCTCACCGCGTCGATCACCGCGCGCGGCTTCTGCGCGGTGTTGGCGTTGTCGAGGTAGACCAGCGGCTTGCCGTGCACCTCGCGCGCGAGGCCGGGGAAGTCGGGGCGGTACTGCTCGGGATCGAGCGGCGGTAGCGAAGTCATCGTGGGCCTCCCTCCTCCGCGGAGAGGGGTTCGGCCTGCGGCAGCAGGGCGCGCAGCTTCCCCGATGCGTGCTCGCGCAGCGCGGGCTCGGCGATCCCGTCGAGCATTTCGCGGCAGAACGCGAAGGTCAGCAGGGCCCGCGCCTGCGCCTCGGGAATCCCGCGCGAACGCAGGTAGAACAGCGCCCGTTCCTCCAGGCGCCCGACCGTCGCCCCGTGGCTGGCCTTGACCTCGTCGGCGTCGATCTCCAGCACCGGGCGCGTGGCGATCTCGGCGTGCGCGGACAGCAGCAGGTTCTTGTTGGTGAGTGCGGCGTCGGCGCCGTCGGCGCCGGCCGCGACGTGGATCGTGCCGCCGAAGGCCCCGCGCGCCCGGCCATCGGCCACGCCGCGCCACTGCACGATGCTGGTGGTGTCGCGTGCCGCGTGCTCCACCGCCAGCGCGATGTCGGCGTGGCGCCGGCCACGCAAGGCGAACACGCCGCGCGACTCGCAGCGCGCGCCGGCGCCGGCGAGGCGGATGCGCAACTCGTGGCGGGAGAGCGTCGCGCCCGCCTCGATCGCGGTCGCCGCGTAGCAGGCCGCGGCGCCCAGCTCGACCTCGGTGCGCGCGATCGCGGTCGCCGCCTCCGGCTCGCCGGAGATGCGCAGCCAATCGAGTTCCGCGCCCTCCTCCAGCGTGACCCGGGTCAGCAGGTTGCCGAGATTGGCGTGGGCCCCGGCATCGAGGTGATGCTCGACCACGCGCGCGCGCGCGCCCGCGCCCAGCGCGACCACCAGCCGCGCATGCCAGGCGAGGTCCGCCGGACCGGCGCGCGAGACGAACACGCACTGGACGACCTGGCGTGCGTGCACGCCCGGCGCGACGCGCAGCACCGCGCCGTCGGCCGCCAGCGCCGCGCCGAGGCGCGCGAAGCCGTCCTCGGCGGCCGCGAAGCGCTCGCCCAGCGCGTGGCACAGGCCATCGCTGCCGGCCTCCATCGCCTCGGCGAGGCCCAGCAGCGAAACGCCCTCCTCGGCGACGAAGCGCGACTGCGCGCGGTCCAGCAGGCCGTCGACGAACACCAGCCGCGAACCTTCCACCCCCGGCAGCGTCCACGCCCCGGGCGGCAGCGCGGGCGCCATGGCGGCGGCATCGCCCGCGACGAAGGCGCGGCGTTCCAGCGCGCGCAGCGGCGAGTACTTCCAGCCCTCGACGCGCGGACCCGGCAGGCCGCCCGCGGCCAGCGCGTCGCGGTTCGCGCGCCGCGACTCCGCCAGCCAGCCCAGGCGCGCGCCGGGCAGGCGCGACGCCCGTGCGTCGAAGGCGGCAAGCTGGCTGTCGAGGAAGGGACTGCTCACGGCGCCGGCGCCTCCAGGCGGCGCTCGCGCGCCCAGGCGTAGCCCTTCTCCTCGAGCGCCAGCGCGAGCGCCTTGTCGCCGCTCTGCACGATGCGGCCATCGACCAGCACGTGCACCCGGTCGGGCACGATGTAGTCGAGCAGGCGCTGGTAGTGCGTGATCACGAGGAAACCGCGCTCGGGCGAGCGCAGCTGGTTGACCCCGTCGGCCACCAGGCGCAGGGCGTCGATGTCGAGCCCGGAATCGGTTTCGTCGAGGATCGCCAGCGACGGCTCCAGCACCGCCATCTGGAAGATCTCGTTGCGCTTCTTCTCGCCGCCCGAGAAGCCCTCGTTGACGGCGCGGTGCAGCAGCTCGTCGGAGACGTGCAGGATGCGCAGCTTCTCGCGCACCAGCTTGAGGAACTGCATCGAATCGAGCTCGGGCTCGCCGCGCGCCTTGCGCTGCGCGTTGAGCGCGGCCTTGAGGAAATAGGTGTTGTTGACCCCGGGGATCTCGACCGGGTACTGGAAGGCGAGGAACACGCCCAGCGCCGCGCGCTCCTCCGGCGCCAGCGCCAGGAGGTCGCGGCCGCGATACTCGACGCTGCCGCGCACCACCTCGTAACCCTCGCGCCCCGCCAGCACGTTGCCCAGCGTGCTCTTGCCGGCGCCGTTGGGCCCCATGATCGCGTGCACCTCGCCCGCGTCCACGGTCAGGTCCAGGCCCTTGAGGATTTCCTTGCCTGCGACGCGCACGTGCAGGTCCACGATCTTCAACACGTCATCGTTTCCTTGTTGTCGCTTCCCTGTAGGAGCGCATCTCATGCGCGACCGCGGACTGGCAGTCCGCGGTCGCGCATGAGATGCGCTCCTACATGTCGGTTCAACCGGTCCGTGCCAGGACGACCCAGGTGAAGGGCTGCGCCGCGCCCCACGGCGTGGCGTGCTCCTCGTGCAGGTCCCGCACCCGCTCGAAGCCCGGTGCGAAGGCAGCCGCCAGCTCGGACGCCGCGTACCGCCGCACCGGCAAGCCGCTGCACTTCTCCGGCCCGTCCGGCGCGAAGGTCGCGATGATCGCGTGGCCGCCCGGCCGCACCGCCCGCGCCGCCTGCGCCACGTACGCCTCCCGCGCCGCCTCGTCGACCAGGAAATGGAACACCGCGCGGTCGTGCCACAGGCCGTAGTGCGCCTCCGGCAGCGCCGCGCGCGTAGCGTCCGCCACGTGCCAGGCCACGTTCGCGCCCGTGGCACCCAGGCGCTCGCGCGCCTGCGCCAACGCCGATTCGGACAGGTCGAGCACGGCCACGTCGGTGTAGCCGCGCGCCAGCAGGTCGTCGACCAGCGTCGCGCGGCCGCCGCCGA
>CAZTNB010000197.1:0-5018 GCA_964614825.1 uncultured Gammaproteobacteria bacterium | reverse complement strand
GGACCAGGCCATCGTCTGCAACATCGGCCACTTCGACAACGAGATCCAGGTCGACCGCCTCAACAACACCAAGGGCGTGGTCAAGACCAACATCAAGCCGCAGGTCGACCGCTACAAGCTGCCCGGCGGCCGCGAGATCTACCTGCTGGCCGAGGGCCGCCTGGTCAACCTGGGCTGCGCCACCGGCCATCCCAGCTTCGTGATGTCGAACTCGTTCTCCAACCAGACCCTGGCCCAGATCGACCTGTGGGCGAACAAGGACACCTACGGCAAGGACGTCTATCGCCTGCCCAAGAAGCTCGACGAAGAAGTGGCGCGGCTGCACCTGGAGAAGATCGGCGTGAAGCTGACCCGCCTCACGCCCGAGCAGGCCGCGTACCTGGGCGTGGACGTGGACGGGCCGTACAAGCCCGAGCACTACCGCTATTGAGGCATCATGACCGGATGCGCCCCGACCGGGTCGAGGCGCATCCGCCCGGCGCGAATCCGCGCCGCTTGGCGCAGGAGCCCATGCCGTGGGCTCCGGCCGCGATTGCAGCCGCAGGCGGGGATCGGGCTCGGTGACGCCACGGATCAAGATCTGCTGCATCGCCAGCGCCGCGGAAGCGGCGCTGGCGGTGGCGCATGGCGCCTCGGCCGTGGGCCTGGTTTCCGCCATGCCCTCCGGCCCCGGCCCGATCGCCGAGCACGAGATCGCGGCGATCGCGCCGACCGTGCCGCCAGGCGTCGCCACCTTCCTGCTCACTTCGCTCACCGACGCCGACGCCATCATCGACCAGCAGCGGCGCTGCCGCACCAACACCATCCAGCTGGTCGACGCGGTGGCGCCGATCGTCTACGCGCGGCTGCGCCGCGCGCTGCCGGGCATCGCCATCGTGCAGGTGATCCACGTCACCGGCAACGAATCGGCCGGCGAGGCGCTCGACCTCGCGCCGCAGGTCGACGCCCTGCTGCTGGACTCGGGCAACCCCAGGCTGGCCGTGAAGGAACTCGGCGGCACCGGCCGCGTGCACGACTGGTCGATCAGCCGCTACATCGTCGAGCGCGCCGGCAAGCCGGTGTGGCTGGCGGGCGGCCTGCGCCCGGAGAACGTGGCCGAGGCGATCCGCGCGGTGCGGCCCTTCGGCATCGACCTGTGCAGCGGCGTGCGCACCGAGGGCGCGCTGGATCCGGACAAGCTCGGCCGCTTCGTCGCCGCGGCACGCCTCAGCGCGTAGCGGGCTCGACCGCGCAGACGCGATTGCGCCCGCCGGCCTTGGCCCGGTAGAGCGCCTGGTCCACCTCGCGATAGAGGTCGTCGCCGTCGGCATGGCGCACGGCGTCGAAGGCGCCGACGCCCACGCTGGTGGTGATGGTGAACCGATGCTCGCCGGCCACGATCGGCGTCGCCGCCAGCGCGGCCCGGAACGACTCGGCGCGGCCCAGCGCCGCCTCGAGGTCGTGCCCCGACAGCAGCACGCCGAATTCCTCGCCGCCCAGGCGCACCGGCAGTTCGCCGGCGCCGGCGAAGGCGTGCGCCAGGCGCGCGCCGATCTCGGCCAGGCAACGGTCGCCGGCGGCATGGCCATGGCGATCGTTCACCGACTTGAACTGGTCGAGGTCGAGGATCAGCAACGCGAATCCCTCGCCCTGCCCGATCGCGCGCGCCACCCTTTCGGTCAGCGCCGCCACGAAGCGACGCCGGTTGGCGAGGCCGGTGAGGCCGTCGCGCCGGCTCTGCAGTTCGTAGCGGTCGCGCTGGCGCCGCAGTTCGGCATCGAGCGCCAGGCGCTGGCGGTACTCGGCATGGCTGCGGACCAGCGCCAGCGCCACGTAGGCCAGGTACACCAGCATGGCGAGCGCCAGCGGCACGCGCCCGGTGGCGGCGAACGCGACCACGCTGGGCAGGTACAGCAGCAGGATCGCCGCCATCGACAGCGCGCGGCGCATGGGAAAGGAGTGCGCGAACGCAGTGGCGTAGGCGACGGTCGCGAACAGGGCGATCGGGCGCGCGGCCTCCAGGCGCGGCTCGAGCGCCACGGCAACGGAGGCGTAGCCCCACAGGCAAGCGCCCAGCAGGGCCACGATCCACGGCCAGCGCAGCGCGCGCAGCAGGTCGGGGGCGGTCGCGCCCGCCGGCGCGGGCAGGCGGTGGCGCGCGATCGCCAGCGCCAGCATCGCCACGCCGACGGTCCAGGCCAGCGCATCGGCGAGACCCGCCGTGAGGCACACCAGCAGCCAGCCGCCGACGTAGAACCAGCCGCCCAGCACCGAACGCTGGCGCGTCTCGGTCGCCTCCAGCGCGAGATCGAACAGGGTGTCGTCGGCGCCCGCGGTTTCGGCGGCCTCGGACTCGGCGGTGGTGGTCGGGGGTGGCATCGCGGGGGTCACGGGGTGGCGCGACGATGCGCAAGGGCGGGCGGGCCGTCAAGCGCCGCCGCCGGCCCTCCACCCATCCTTCTATCGCGACATAGAGATATACTGGCGGCCACGCCCCCCGCCGCGGATCCCGCGATGCCGCCGATCAGCTTCGAGTTCTTCCCGCCCAAGACCGACGAGCAGCGCGAGCAGCTCGAACGCGCGGCCACGCAGCTCAAGCGCTGGAAGCCCGAGTACGTCTCGGTGACCTTCGGCGCCGGCGGCTCCACGCTGTCGTACACGCCGGAGACCATCGCGCGCCTGCGCGACGTGCACGGCTTCGAGGCCGCGCCCCACCTGTCGTGCATGGGCGGCACCCGGTCCGAGATCAAGGAGCTGCTCGAACGCTACGTCGCCGCCGGCGTGCGGCGCATCGTCGCCCTGCGCGGCGACATGCCCTCGGGCATGGCCACCTCGGGCGACTTCCGCTATGCCAGCGAGCTGGTGCGCTTCGTGCGCGAACAGACCGACGGCGCGTTCCGGATCGAGGTGGCCTGCTATCCCGAGGTGCATCCGCAGGCCGAGGACGCGATCGCCGACCTGGCGAACTTCCGCCGCAAGGTCGAGGCCGGCGCCGACGGCGCCATCACCCAGTACTTCTTCAACCCGGACGCCTACTTCCGCTTCGTCGACGACGCGCGCCGCGCCGGCATCACGGTGCCGATCGTGCCCGGCATCATGCCGATCTCCAACTACGCGCAGTTGCGGCGCTTCTCCGAGGCCTGCGGCGCCGAGATCCCGCGCTGGATCGCCAAGCGCCTCGCGGCGTACGGCGACGACGTGCAGGCGATCGGCGAGTTCGGCGCCGACATCGTCGCCGACATGTGCCGCAAGCTGGTCGCCGGCGGCGCACCCTCGCTGCACGTCTACACGCTCAACCGCGCCAAGGCCACGATCGCCGTGCTCGATCGCCTGCACTGAGCACGCGCCTTTCACGAGCGCCGCTCCAGCGGCATCGGTCCGCGGCGCGGATGCTTGCGGTCGCCTGACCGCGCCACCACACTCCGCCGCGGGGATGGCCCGCAACACCACGGTTCGACGCGCGCGGGCGCCGCGCGGGCCCGGTCGCGCTGCGCGATCAACGGGAGAAACCACGTGAAGCGATACCTGCATTCGCGGCAAGGGTTGGGGGTGCTCGCGCTCGGCTTGGTCGCCTTCGGGGCGGCGGCCGCACCGATCGAACTGATCGAACGCGGCGGGGTGGACGCCAAGGCCGCGGCCGCCGATCCGGCCTGGCGCGCGCTGGCCGGCAATCCCGCCACCGCCGACATCGAGCTGGTGGCGATCAACGCGCGCGCGGTGGACAAGCGGCTCGACAGCCTGCGCCTGGACCTCGGCGGTGGATTGAGCCTGACCGCCTATCGCACCGACAGCTACGACACCGGCACCGGCGCGATGGTGTGGAGCGGCGTGATCGCCGAGACCTCGACCCGGCTGATGCCCGGCGTGCGCAGCTACCTGGGCGAGATCGAGGCGCCGGACGACCCGATGAGCTCGATCATCCTGGTCCGCAACGGCGACAAGGTCACCGCCAACATCCACGCCGGCGGCGAACTGCTCAAGATCCGCCCGCTGCACAAGGGCGGCCATGCGCTGGTCGTGGCCGACAAGCGCCGCGCGCCGCAGGACCATCCGCCCGAGTACGCCGCCCTGCCGGTGATCCCGATGGCGGTCGACAAGGCGGCGGAGTCGAAGGCCAACACGGTGATCCGCGTGATGGTGAACTACACGCCGTCGGCGGCCTCGCAGTCCGGCGACATCACCGGCCTGATCAACCTCGCGGTGGCCGAATCGAACCAGGGCTACGCCAACAGCGGCGTCGGCATCACGATGCAGCTCGCGAACGCGTCGCAGGTCAGCTACACGGAGACCGGCAACTTCACCACCGACCTCAACCGCTATCGCGGCACCAGCGACGGCTACATGGACTCGATCCACGCCACGCGCAACAGCGTGGCCGCCGACGTGGGCGTGCTGATGGTCACCAACACGGCCTATTGCGGCCTCGCCTCCGGCATCGGCTCCACCGCCACCACCGCCTTCGCCGAGGTGTACTGGGACTGCGCGACCGGCTACTACTCGTTCGCGCACGAGGTCGGCCACCTGCAGTCGGCGCGCCACGATCCCGCCAACGACCCGACCAACAACCCGTACCGCTACGGGCACGGCTACCAGTACCCGGCGGGCGGCTGGCGCACGATCATGGCCTACCAGTGCTCGAGCACCAATTGCACCCGCCTCAACTACTGGTCGAACCCCTCGGTGACCTACGGCGGCGTGCCGATGGGCACCAGCACGCGCAGCGACAACGAGCGCGTGCTCAACCTGACCAAGGGCACGGTGGCGGCGTTCCGCTGACCCGGTTGCCGCGTTGAACGACCGGCCGGCGCAGTCGCCGGCCGGTCCCCGCAGCGAGGTCCCGCCCCACCCTCCCACGCGGGCGGCTTCAGCCGTGGCAAGGCGTGCCGGCGAGCCGAGGCCCGTCGCAAGCGAAGCCGCGCCCGCAACGCTCCGGTATCATGCGCGTTCGACCGGAGAACGCGCGCATGGCCCAGCAATACCCGCAGTGGATCTGGCACAACGGCCGGATCAAGCCCTGGGCCGAGGGCACCACGCACGTG
>CAZTNB010000196.1:2210-5033 GCA_964614825.1 uncultured Gammaproteobacteria bacterium | reverse complement strand
GCCAGTGCACGTCGGCGTCGAGGCGGATGCCCACGCCGCGCACCACCACCACGTGCCGCGCATGCGCGCCGAGCAGCGCGCGCAGGCGGAACACGAGCTGGGTCAGCGCCTCGTCCGCGACCGCCTCGACGCCGGGCCACAGGCGCGCGATCACCTCGTCGCGGCCGAGGATCCGCCACGGCGCCCCGACCAGCAGCAGCGCGAGGCGCAGCACGCGCTGCGAACAATCCACGTCGCGCCCGTCGACGCGCAGGCGCCGCGCGCCGGCGTCGACTTCCACGCCCTCGAAGCGGAACCGGCGGCCCGGCGGCGCCGCGGCGGCGGGATCGAGGTTCACGCGCCCGCGCCCGCCGGCGCGGCGCCGGCCGCGCGCGCGGCGGCGATCATGGTCTCGGCCAGGGTGCCGTAGGCCGCTGCCCAGGCCTCCTCCACCTCCGGCGGGCAGTCGTCGCCCAGCGCGTGGCGCACGGTGCGCAACAGGGCCGCGCCCATGGTGTCGTAGTCGTCCTCGGTGGTGCCGTAGCCGGCGTGGCGCGTGCCCAGGGCAGCGCAGTCGCGGGCCAGCTGCGCCGGCGCGTCCAGGCCTTCGACGATCGCGACCACCATGTCGTCGAACTTGCGCCGCTGCTCGTCCATGCTGGCGGGAAAGCGCGCGCGCAGCGTCGGATCGAGCGCGAACAGCTCGCGGTAGAGGGCCTCGGCGAAGCGCACGCCCGCCGCGCGCAGGATGCCGAAACTGTTCCTGACGGTGTCGATTTCCTCGGGCGTCACGACCGGCGTCCGGGAGGGCGGGGAGGCGTAGCTTACGCCGCATGCCGCGGCGTCGCGCAAGCCGGCGGCAAATGCGCTACAACGCGTGTCCGATCCCGTGAACCACGCCGCATTCCGGAGTCCGCATGGCCAGCCGCTCGCCCCGCAACAAGCCCACCGCGACCCAGGCCGAAGCCGAAGCCGCGGTCCGCACCCTGCTGCGCTGGGCCGGCGAGGATCCGGCGCGCGAGGGCCTGGTCGACACGCCGCGGCGCGTGGTCGAGGCCTACCGCGACTGGTTCGCCGGCTACGCCGTCGATCCGGCCGCCTACCTGCGCCGCACCTTCGAGGAGGTGGCCGGCTACGACGAGCTGATCGTGCTGCGCGACATCCGCTTCGAGTCGCACTGCGAGCACCACATGGCGCCGATCATCGGCCGCGCCCACGTCGGCTACCTGCCGACCGACAAGGTGGTGGGCATCTCCAAGCTGGCGCGCGTGGTGGAAGCGTATGCGCGCCGCTTCCAGGTGCAGGAGAAGCTCACCGCGCAGATCGCGCACTGCATCGAGGACGTGCTCAAGCCGCGCGGCGTCGGCGTGGTGATCGACGCCGCCCACCAGTGCATGACCACGCGCGGCGTGCACAAGGCCGGCGTGAGCATGGTCACCAGCCAGATGCTGGGCAGTTTCCGCGCCGATCCGAGCACGCGTTCGGAGTTCCTGCGCTTGATCGGCCTGCACGGCTCCGGCTGAGCGCGTCGCGGCTGCGGTCGCCCACTCCGCGGGCGATCGTCGCGCCACGACCCTGCGCAGCCGCCGGCCCGGTCCAGGCGCATCTGCTACCGTTCGCGCCTTCGCGTTGCCTGATCGACACCCCCGTGTCCGAGCTCCCCGCCGCCGCCATCGCGCCGCGCGTCCGCAAGGCCGCGCTCGCCTTCATCTTCGTCACGGTGGCGATCGACATCCTGTCGTTCGGGGTGATCATCCCGGTGCTGCCGCACCTGATCGAGCGCTTCGTCGGCGGCGAGGTGTCGACCGCCGCGCGCTGGGTCGGCATCTTCGGCACCGTGTTCGCGGCGATCCAGTTCGTGTTCTCGCCGATCCAGGGCGCGCTCTCGGACCGCTACGGCCGCCGCCCGGTGATCCTGCTGTCGAACCTCGGCCTCGGGCTCGACTTCATCCTGATGGCGCTGGTCAACACCCTGCCGCTGCTGTTCATCGGCCGCGTCATCTCCGGCATCACGGCGGCGAGCTTCACCACCGCCAACGCCTACATCGCCGACGTCACCCCGCCGGAACGGCGCGCCAAGGGCTACGGGCTGCTGGGCGCCGCGTTCGGCCTCGGCTTCGTGATCGGGCCCGCGCTCGGCGGCTTCCTCGGCGGCATCGACCTGCGCCTGCCGTTCTACGTCTCGGCCGGGCTCGCGCTCGCGAACTTCCTCTACGGCTACTTCATCCTGCCCGAGTCGCTGCCGAAGGAGCGCCGCACCACGCGCTTCGACTGGCGCCACGCCAGCCCGCTGGGCGCGGTGCAGCTGCTGCGCAGCTACCCGCACGTGCTGCCGCTGGCGCTGGTGGTGGTGCTGTCGAACCTCGCCCACTACGTGCTGCCCGCCACCTTCGTGCTCTACGCCGACTACCGCTACGACTGGGGCGCGCAGACCGTGGGCTACGTGCTGGCGGCGGTGGGCGTGTGCACCGCGATCGTGCAGCTGTGGGGCGTGGGCCGCATCGTGGCCCGCATCGGCGAGCGCCGCGCGCTGCTGCTGGGCCTCGCGTTCGGCACCGTGGGCTTCGCGATCTACGGCCTGGCGCCCACCGGCGCGTGGTTCCTCGCCGGCATCCCGGTGATGGCGATCTGGGGCATCGCCGGCCCGTCGACCCAGGCCCTGATGACGCGCACGGTCGATCCCGCCGAGCAGGGCCGCCTGCAGGGCGCGGTCACCAGCCTGGTGAGCCTGGCCGGCGTGTTCGGGCCCTTCGTGTTCGCCATGACCTTCGCGGCGTCGATCGGGCCGAAGTCGAGCTGGCACCTGCCGGGCGCGGCGTACCTGCTGTCGGCGGCGCTGCTGGC